>NZ_JBHSAX010000017.1:0-3599 GCF_042650385.1 Nocardia jiangsuensis | reverse complement strand
CGAGGTCGGCGCGCGCGCCGACCTCGACGTTTCGGGTGACGGCCTGGATCAGAGCACCCACCGCGCCGCGGCCGACGACCCGGACGCCACCCTGGCGGTGAACCGCGCGGCGGCGCTGCACCGTGATCTCGGGATGACCGTAGGTGATCTGACCGGAACCGCGACCGCGACGCCGAGCCTGCCGACCGAGGGGGTCTCCGACGCGGGCCGCCTCGACATCCTCGACCGGATCGAGGTCGGCCGGAGCGTCGACGACTTCGACCTGCTCACCGGGCTCGGCAGCGGCGCCTTCGCGCGCGTCTTCCTGGCTCGCCAGCGCTCGCTGCAGCGGCTCGTCGCGGTGAAGATCTCCGCCGACCACGGCACCGAGCCGCAGACTCTGGCCCAGCTCGACCACGACTACATCGTCCGGGTCTTCGACCAGAAGCTGCTCGGCGCGCAACCGGGCGACCCGGCCGCGCGCCGGCTGCGCCTGCTCTACATGCAGTTCCTGCCCGGTGGCACGCTGCTCAGCGTGCTGCGCTGGGTGCGCGCCACCCCGCAGGCCGAGCGCACCGGGCAGCTGCTGCTGGACGCGGTGGACGCGGCGATGGAGGAGAAGGGCGAGATCCGGCCGACCGACTCGAGCGTCCGGGCCGAGATCGCCGCACTGAGCTGGCCGGAGACGGTGGCGTGGCTGGGCATGCGGCTGGCCGAGGCGCTGCACTACGCGGCCGAGCACGGGGTGCTGCACCGCGACGTCAAGCCGGCCAACGTGCTGCTCACCGCCGAGGCGGTGCCGAAGCTGGCCGACTTCAACATCAGCTTCAGCCGCAATGTCGAGGGTACGAGCCCGGTGGCGTACTTCGGCGGCTCGCTGGCGTACATGTCGCCGGAGCAGCTGGAGGCCTGCCACCCCGGCATGGAGACAACCGCCGCCGACCTGGACGCCCGCTCCGACATCTACTCGCTCGGCGTCGTCCTCTGGGAGCTGCTGACCGGCGAGAAGCCCTTCGACGACCGGGTCGCCGCCGCGTCCGGAGGCGATGGCGACGAGACCATGCTGGAGGCGATGCTGCTCTCCCGGACCTCCGGCGTCGACACCGCCACCGCCGACCGGCTGCCCGCGGACTGCCCCGCCTCGCTGCGCCGGATCCTGCTGAGCTGCCTGGCCGCGGATCGAGCCCAGCGCTGGTCAGACGGCGCGGTGCTAGCCAAGCAATTCGAGCTGTGCCTGAATCCGCGGGCCCGCGACCTGGTCGACCCGCCCCCGCACAGCTGGCGAATTCGGCTGCGCGCCTACCACATCCCGCTGATGGCGCTGGCGATGGCGATCCCGAACCTGTTCGCCGCGCTCTACAGCATCCAGCAGAACACCAAGCTCATCATCGACCGGCTCGCACCGGACATCCAGGAGTCCCTGCTCACCGTCATCGGCTTCACCAACGCCACCTTCTTCCCGATCGGCGCGGCGGCGATCATCTACTCCTCGCGCCGGCTGCTGACCGTGCCGCGCGGGCTACGGCTCGGCAAGCAGTACGACGCGGCTACGCTGGAGCGGGCCAGACTCGACTCGCTCCGGCTCGGCGACCGTTCGGTCATGGTCGCGTTCTTCCTGTGGATATCGGCGGCGCTGATCTTCCCGATCGCGATCTGGGCCCTCACCGGGGAGCTACCGCTGCGAATCGTGCTGCACTTCCTCACCTCCGGCGCGATGTGCTGCGCCATCGCGATGACCTACCCCTTCTTCTTGATCACCTTCTACATGGTCCGCTGCATCTACCCGGTGTTCCTGCAGCGCGGCCAGATCGTGCAGAGCGACAGCGCCGCACTGCGCAGGCTCGCCGACCGCTGCGGCGTCTACCTCACCGTCGCCGCCTCCATCCCGCTGCTCGCGGTGGTGAGCTTCACCTTCCTCCCGACGCCCGACCTGCTCTCCACCCTGATCTCGGTGCGCGCGGTCTGCATCGGCGGCGTCTTCGCCTTCGCCGGGGCGTACCTGCTCTTCCGGGCCAGCGAGGCGGATCTGCTCGCGCTCTGCGGAGTCAGCGCCGATTCGCGCGGCTGAGAATCCGGGTGGCGGATCGGCCGCCGAGTCACTACGTTGTGAGTATCCGAGGGGGAGAGCGGCTACCTGATAGCCGCGGTTCGAATCATTGGGGGGCCAATGACTGCCGTCGATTCCGGCATGTCTTTTCCGCTGTCACCGGCACAGCTTTCGATCTGGCACGCGCAGCATCTCGATCCGTTCGTGCCGATCACCATCGCGCAGTACGTCGATATTCGCGGGGCGGTTGACGCCTCGATTCTCGAACGCACCTGCGGCGAGGCCGGAGCCGAGTACGGCTCCGGCTTCCTCCGGCTACTGGAAACCGGCGACGAGGTTCGCCAGGTCGTCGACCCGGACCTCGCCTACGTGCTCGAACAGGTCGATCTGCGGGCAGCCGAAGCGCCGGTGGCGGCCGCAGAGGAGTGGATGCGCGCCGACCGATCCCGCCCGATGGACCTGCTCGGCGGGCGGCTCATCCGCACCGCACTGCTCCGCATCGCCGACGACCGCTGGTTCTGGTACTCCTGCGCGCACCACATCATGCTCGACGGCTTCGGCGCGGCCGGGTTCACCGCCAGGGTCGCCGAACTGTACACCTGCGCGGTGCTCGGCACCGAGCCCCCGCCGTTCCGCGCGCTCGACCTGCGCGCACTGTACGACGCCGAGATCGGTTACCGGGAGAGCACCCGCTTCCACACCGACCGGAAGCACTGGGCGCAGCGGGTCGCCGGCTGGTCCGGCCACAGCGGCCTCACCGGCCGCACGGCACCGCCTTCCGCCGTCAGCACCATCGACTCCGCCCATCTCAGCGCGGCGCAGGAGGAACTCCTCGCCGCCGCCGTTCAACGCCACTGCGATTCGCCCGCCGGCGTGCTCATCGCCGCCTTCGCCGCCTACCTGGCCCAGATGACCCAGTCGCCAAATGTGGTGCTCAGCCTGCCGGTCACCGCCCGCACCACGGCCGCCATGCGCCGATCGGGCGGCACCGTCGCCAATATCGTTCCG
Source organism: Nocardia jiangsuensis (assembly GCF_042650385.1). NCBI lineage: Bacteria > Bacillati > Actinomycetota > Actinomycetes > Mycobacteriales > Nocardiaceae > Nocardia > Nocardia jiangsuensis. Next base: position 565 of record NZ_JBHSAX010000017.1, on the reverse strand, counting down.
CTCCGCCTGCACATCGGCTTCGACACCACCGTCGCCGAGCTCCTGCGCCAGGTGCGGGTGGAGATCTCCGGTGCGCTGCGGCACCAGCGCTACCGGCACGAGGACATGCGCCGCGACGCGGGCCGATCCACCTCGGACGCCACGTACTTCGGCCCGTGGATCAACGTCATGCTCTTCGATACCCGGCTCCGCTTCGGCACGGCGGCAGGCACCTTCACCGTGCTCTCCACCGGCAGCATCGAGGATCTCGCGGTCAATATCTACCCGGGGCGGGACGGAACGCGCATCGACTTCGAGAGCAATCCCGAGGTCTACGGTGCGGGTGCGGCGGGGGTGCAGCACCGGCGTTTTCTCGAGTTCCTCGGCGGGTTTCTCGCCGCCGGAGGGGAGGTCGGGGTGTGGCGTCTTCCGGTGGTTCCGGTGGGCGAGCGGGATCGAATGGTGGTGGAGTGGAACAGGTCCGGGCGGGAAGTTCCAGCTACCACGCTGGTCGCGTTGCTGGACGAGCAGATCGCGCGCACTCCGGAGCGAACGGCGTTGCGGTTCGAGGGGACGAGTCTGTCCT
>NZ_JBHSAX010000016.1:0-58132 GCF_042650385.1 Nocardia jiangsuensis | reverse complement strand
TTCCGGTGGTCTCGGACCGCACCGGGGAACTGCTGACCGCCGAACAGGCGACCTCTGTCGAATACTGGGTGTCTCATGTGCGGGACACGGTCCAGTTCTCCCGCGCGCTCACCTACCTGGCCGACCGGGACGTCACCAACCACCTCGATTCGGCAGCGCTGCTGCGCGGCGAACGCGCACTGCTCGACGGCGTCGCCCGAGTCTTCACCGCCGGTATCGATGTCGACTGGGCCGCGGTCCGGCCGGGGCGCCGGGTTCCGTTGCCCACCTACGCGTTCCAGCATCGTCGCTACTGGCTCGAGTCCACCCCGGAGAACGTCGACGCCGAATTCTGGCGCCTGGTCGAATCCGGTGACGCCGACGAGTGGGGATCGGTGCGCGAAGCCCTGACGGCCTGGCGCTCCGCCCGCCTGGCCCGCACGGCGGCGGACTCCTGGCGGTACCGGGTGCAGTGGCGGACACCGGTGGCCCCGCTCGGCACCGGCGGGCTCTCCGGCACCTGGCTGCTCGTCACCGCCCCCGGACACGAGGAGACCGCCGCCGCGTGCGTGGCCGCCCTGCGCGACCACGGCGCCACCCCGGTGACCGTCGACCCGGCGCGGGACAGCACCGAATGGCCCGCGCTGCTCGGCGCGGCGACCGAGACCCCGATCGCCGGGGTGCTCTCGTTGCTCGGCCTGCTGGACGAGCCACTGCCCGGCACCGGCGGCGTCTCGCGCGGCCTGGCCGGAACGCTGGAGCTGGTCCGCGCGCTCGGCACCGCCGACGTGCGGGCGCCGCTGTGGTGCGTCACCCGCGGCGCGGTCTCGGTGGGGGACTCCGAGCTGCTCACCGCACCGGTGCAGGCGATGGTGTGGGGTTTCGGGCGGGTCGTCGCGCTCGAACATCCCGAACGCTGGGGCGGGCTGATCGACCTCCCGGAGAGCATCGACACCCGCGCCGGGCGCGCGCTCGGCGCGGTGCTCTCCGGGACGGACGGCGAGGATCAGGTCGCGATCCGTTCCTCCGGCACCTTCCTGCGCCGTCTCGTCCCCGCCCCGGCCGGCCCCGGCATCGACGCGGGCGAGCTGCTGCGGGGAACGGTGCTGATCACCGGTGGCACCGGCGCGCTCGGCGCGCACATCGCCCGATGGGCGGCGGCGAACGGGGCGCAGCGACTGCTCTTGCTCTCCCGGCGCGGCCCGGCCGCTCCCGGCGCCACCGAACTCGTCGCCGAACTGACCGACACCGTGCCCGTGCGGGTGGCGGCCTGCGATGTCACGGACCGGGCCGCGCTGGCCGCGGTGCTCGCCGAGCTCCCCGCCGAACACCCGCTCACCACCGTCGTGCACGCGGCGGGCGTCGACGTCCACCAGTACGCTCCCGCGACCGAACTCGACCTGGAGCTGCTCGCCCCGGTGGTGGCGGCCAAGCTGTCCGGCGCGACCGCGCTGGCCGAGGTGCTCGAGGAGTACCCGGAGGTCGGGTCGTTCGTCCTGTTCTCCTCCGCGGCCGGGGTGTGGGGTGGCGGTGGCCAGGGCGCCTACTCCGCCGCCAACGCCTACCTCGACGCGCTGGCCGAGCACCGCCGCGGCCGCGGCCTCCCGGCGACCGCCATCGCCTGGGGCCCGTGGGCGCAGACCGACGGCGCCGGGATCACCACGACCGCACAGCAGCAGATGGAACGCCGCGGCCTGCCCGCGATGGCGCCGGAATCGGCGCTGGACGCGCTGTACCGGGCGATCGCGAACGCCGACACCGCGCTCACCGTCGCCGATGTGGAGTGGGAGCGGTTCCACGCCTCCTTCGCGCTCTCCCGGCCGCGGCCGCTGCTGCACGACATCCCGGAGGTCGGGGCCGCGCTGCGGGAGGCCGCCGGGCAGCAGCCGGACCGGACGGCATTCGCCGAGCGCCTCGCGGGGCTCGGCCGCGCCGAGCAACAGCGGGCCGTGCTCGAATTGGTCCGCGCCGAGGTCGCGGAGGTGCTCGGGCACGGCAATCCGGCCGAGGTCGATCTCACCAGGGCATCGCGCGATCTGGGGTTCGATTCGCTGACGGCGGTGCAGCTGAGCCGCCGGTTGCAGGTGTCAGCGGGGCTGCGGCTGCCCGCCACCCTGATCTTCGACTACCCCACCTTCGCGGAGCTGGCCGCCCACATCCACGAGCAGCTGACCGACCGCACCGGTGAGCTGTTCGCCCTGCTCGAGCAGATCGAGGGCCGGATCACCGATACCGCGCTCGACGCCACCGCGGGCATGGCGGCGGTGGAGCGGCTCGCGCAGGTCGTCACCCGGCTGCGGGCCGAACTGACCGGCCGCGGCGCCGCGGCCGATACCGCGGCGAGAATCGAGGAGGCATCGGACGACGAGATCTTCGAGCTCCTCGACCTGGAACTCGAATGATCGCGCCGACGAGGGGAATGCAACGATGACCGAAGACCGGCTCCGGGACTATCTGAAGCGCGCCACCACCAACCTGATCGAGGCGCGCCGCCGGATCACCGAACTCGAGGATCGCGCGAAGGAGCCACTGGCCGTGGTGGGAATCGGCTGCCGGTTCCCGGGCGGCGTCGCCGCACCGGACGAGCTGTGGCGGCTGGTGGCCGATGGCGGCGACGGGATCGCCGAATTCCCCGCCGATCGCGGCTGGGACGCGACGGCGCTCTACGATCCCGACCCGGAGAATCCCGGCACCTCCTACACGCGCGCGGGCGGATTCCTGCGGGACGCGGGGCTTTTCGACGCGGGGTTCTTCGGGATCTCGCCGCGGGAGGCGCTGGCGATGGATCCGCAGCAGCGGTTGCTGCTGGAGAGCAGCTGGGAGGCGCTGGAGCACGCCGGGATCGATCCGCGGTCGTTGAAGGGCAGCGACACCGGGGTCTTCGCCGGAACGAACGGCCAGGATTACGGCGTCGTCGCCCAGTTCGCCCTCGACGACGCCGGCGGATACCTGCTGACCGGCAACGCGGCCAGCGTGCTGTCCGGGCGGGTGGCCTACGTGCTCGGGCTCGAGGGCCCCGCCGTCACCCTGGACACAGCGTGCTCGTCGTCGCTGGTGGCGATCCATCTGGCGGCGCAGGCGCTGCGCCGCGGCGAGTGTGCGCTGGCGCTGGCCGCCGGCGTCACGGTGATGGCGACGCCGACCAGTTTCGTGGAGTTCTCCCGGCAGCGCGGGCTGGCCGCCGACGGCCGGTGCAAGGCCTTCGCGAACGCGGCGGACGGCACCGGCTGGGGCGAGGGCGTCGGGGTGGTCGTGCTGGAACGGCTTTCGGACGCGCAGGCGAAGGGGCATCGGGTGCTGGCGGTGCTGCGCGGCAGCGCGGTGAACCAGGACGGCGCTTCCAACGGCCTGACCGCGCCGAACGGCCCCGCCCAGCAGCGGGTGATCCGGCAGGCACTGGCGGACTCCGGGCTCACCACCGCGGATATCGACGTGGTCGAGGCGCACGGCACCGGCACCTCGCTCGGCGATCCCATCGAGGCGCAGGCCCTGCTGGCGACCTACGGGCAGAACCGTGCCGCCCCGCTGTGGCTGGGGTCGATCAAGTCGAATATCGGCCACACCCAGGCCGCGGCCGGGGTCGCGGGCGTCATCAAGATGGTGATGGCGCTGCGGCACGGGGTGCTGCCCGCGACCCTGCACGTGGACGAGCCGACGCCGCATGTCGACTGGTCGGCCGGAGCGGTGGAGTTGCTGACGACCGCGCGGGAGTGGCCGGACGCCGAGCGCCCGCGACGGGCCGCGGTGTCCTCGTTCGGGATCAGCGGGACGAATGCCCACGTGATTCTCGAGCAGGCGCCGGAGGTCGCCGCACCCGAGCCCGCCGAAACCCGAGGGCCGGTGGCCTGGGTGGTGTCGGGCCGTGGCGCGGACGCCGTCGCCGCCCAGGCGGGCCGGTTGGCCGCGTGGCTGCGCGAACGCCCGGAGCGGACACCGGCCGAGGTGGCCGGTTCGCTGGTAGCGACGCGGGCCCTGTTCGAGAACCGGGCGGTGGTGGTCGGCGACGAGCGCGACGAGCTGCTGGCGGGGCTGGACGCTCTGGCTCGGGGGGTTCCGCATCCGGACGTGGTGACGGGAACGGCACGCCCGCCCTCCGGCGTGGTGTTCGTCTTCCCCGGCCAGGGCGGGCAGTGGGCCGGAATGGGCCGCGAGCTCCTGGCATCGTCGCCGGTCTTCGCGGACCGGCTGGACGAGTGCGCGGTGGCCCTGTCCCCGCACGTGTCCTGGTCGGTGCGCGACGCGCTGGGTGACGAGGAGGCGCTGGCCCGCGTGGATGTGGTGCAACCGGTGCTCTGGGCCGTGATGGTTTCCCTCGCTGCCGTGTGGGAGTCGCTGGGCGTCGAGCCCGCCGCGGTGATCGGTCACTCGCAGGGCGAGATCGCGGCCGCCGTGGTGGCCGGTGCGCTGAGCCTCGAGGACGGTGCCCGTGTGGTGGCGTTGCGCAGTGCCGCGCTGCGTTCGCTGAGTGGAAGCGGAACGATGTTGTCGGTCGGCGCACCGGTCGAGGAGCGTCCCGGGATTTCGATCGCGGCGGTGAACGGCCCCGACTCGGTGGTTCTCTCGGGCACCACGGAAGCTCTCCGGGAGTTCGCCGCCGAGCTGGACGCCGACGTGCGGACCCGCTGGCTCCCGGTCGACTACGCCTCGCACTCGCCCGCGGTCGAGATCCTGCGCGAGGAGCTCACGCGAACACTGTCGGGCATACGACCCGGCCCGAGCCGGGTGCCGCTGTACTCCACGGTCACCGCCGCCGTACTGGACACCACCGCGATGGACGCGACGTACTGGTACGAGAACCTGCGCTCGACCGTCGACCTCCACGGCGCGGTCACCGCCGCACAGGCGGACGGCCTGACGAGACTCGTGGAGGTGTCTCCGCACCCGGTACTCCCCGGCACGGTCACCGTCGGCACCTTGCGCCGCGACCAGCCCGAGCGACGGCAACTCCTGCTCGCGGCGGCGGAACTCTTCGTCACCGGCACCCCCGTCGACTGGCCCCGAACCGGCGGCCGGATCCCACTGCCCACCTACGCGTTCCGGCACGACCGGTACTGGCTCGAGCCCGGCGTCATCGGCACCGCCGACGTGACCGGCCTCGGGCTCGACCCGGTCGACCACCCCCTGCTCGGCGCCGCGCTCGACGTGGCCGACGCCGATACGGTGGTGCTGACCGGCCGCATCGGCACCCCCACCCACCCGTGGGTGGCCGATCACGTGGTACTCGGCTCGGTGCTGCTTCCCGGCACCGCCTTCGTCGACCTGGCGGTCTGCGCGGCGGACCGGGCCGGGTGCGGCCGGGTGGACGAGCTGATCGTCCACACCCCGCTCGTCCTCGGCGCGGCCGTCGCGAGCCTGCAGGTCGTGCTGTCGGGCACCGGCGAGGTCAGGACGATCGAGATCTACTCCCGCCCGCACGACACCGACCAGCCATGGACCCGCCACGCCACCGGCACGCTCACCGCCGGGGCGCCGGCCCCGCCCCCGTCGCGGGACTGGCTCCCCGCCGCGGCGGTGCCGGTCGAGATCGACGGGCACTACGACGATCTCGCCGCATCCGGCTTCGGCTACGGCCCCACCTTCCGCGGGCTGCGCGCCGTGTGGCAGCACGGCGACGACATCTACGCCGAGGTCACGCTCCCCGGCACCGCGGAGAGCGCGGGGTTCGGGCTGCACCCCGCGCTCCTGGACGCCGCACTGCACGCGGTCGCCGTCGCCCGGCGCGACGACGCCCCGGCGCAGGGGATGCTGCCCTTCTCCTGGGCGGGCGTCACCCTGCACGCGACGGGAGCCACCACACTCCGGGTCCGGCTGCGCCCCGACGGCGGCAACGGGCTCGCGCTCACGGCGGTCGACCTGACCGGCGCACCCGTGATCACCATCGCATCGCTGACCCTGCGCCCCGCACCGGCCGGGGGGATCGGGCCTGCCGAACAGCCTGCCCACCGGCACCTGTTCACCCTCGACTGGATACCCGTCGACACCGCCCCGGCCGCCGCGGAGCCGGCCACCTGGGCGCTGCTCGACACCGGCACGCTGTGCGACCAGCGTGGGATCCGCAGTCTGATCCGGGGAGCGACACTCCGGGGTGTCGATATCGAGGTGCTGGCCGACCTCGAGCACATCGACGAGGCCGGGCAACGGCCGGACACCGTCGTCGTCCCGGTCGCCGTCGCCGGCGGCGCCGCCGGCCGCGCCGCCGCCGCCGTCCGCACCGTGCTCACGCTGGTACAGCGCTACCTCGCGGCACCGGCGCTCGGGTCGGCCCGCTTCGTCCTGGTGACCGGGGGAGCGGTATCGGTCGGCGCGGACGACCCGGTCACCGACGTATCCGGCTCGGCCGTGCTCGGCCTGCTGCGCACCGCGCAATCGGAGAACCCGGACCGGTTCGTACTCGCCGACCTCGACACCGGCGCCCTCGAGAGCGGCGCCCTGCTCGACGTCGTGCGCGGCACCGAACCGCAACTCGCGGTACGCGGCGACCGGCACTACGCCCCGCGCGTGCACCGGCTCGCCGCGCGGTCGGGCGAGCGCCGGCCAGCTCCGGGAACGGTGCTGATCACCGGCGGAACCGGGGTACTCGGCAGCGCCGTCGCGAGGCACTCCGCGGCCGCGGGCGCGGCCCGGCTGGTCCTGCTCTCCCGGCGCGGGCTCGACGCGGCCGGGGCCCGCGAACTGCGCGACGACCTGCGCGCCGCGGGCGCCGAGGTCGAGATCACCGCGTGCGACATCACCGATCGGGCGGCACTCGCCGGGGTCGTGGCCGACATCCCGGCGACCCATCCGCTCGTCGCCGTCGTGCATGCCGCGGGAGCGCTGGACGACGGGGTGATCGAATCGCTCACCCCGGAACGGGTGGACACCGTCTTCGGCCCCAAGGCGCACGGCGCCTGGCACCTGCACGAACTCACCGCCGAGCTGCCGCTGACCGATTTCGTCCTCTTCTCCTCGGCCTCGGCGACCTTCGGCAACGCCGGGCAGGGCAACTACGCCGCGGCGAACGCCTACCTGGACGGGCTGGCCGGGCATCGCAGGGCGCTCGGCCTGCCCGCCGTCTCGCTGGGCTGGGGGCTGTGGGCCGAGCGGAGCGAGATGACCGGTGGCCTGGCCGCGGGCGCCCGCGGCAGGCTGCACGACGCGGGGTCGGCGGCGCTGTCCACCGAGAGCGGGCTTGCGCTGTTCGACATCGCCACCGGCGCGGGGCCTGCCTGCGTGCTTCCGGTGCCGCTGGACCCGCGCGCACTGCGCGCGCAGGCCGCCGGTGGCGTCGTCCACCCGCTGCTGCGCGACCTGGTCGAGCTGCGGTCTCGCCGCGTCGCGGTGAACGAGATCGACACCGCGGGCGCGCTCGCGGCGCTTCCGGCACCCGAACGGGCGAGCGCGATCGAGGAATTCGTGATCGCCACCGCCGCCGCGGTGCTCGGGCACCGCGGCCCGGAGACCGTCGGCCCGGACCGGAACTTCCTGGAGCTCGGCTTCGATTCGCTCACCGCGGTCGATCTGCGCAATCGGCTCGGCCATGCCACCGGGCTGCGGCTCCCGGCCAGTGTGGTCTTCGAGTTCGCGACCCCGGCCGAACTGGCGGCGCGGCTCACCACCCTGCTCGCCGAGACCGCGGCGCCCGCGCCCGCGCCGACCGCGGCCGGTGTCGACATCAAGTCGCTCTTCGCGCTGACCTGCGCCCGCGGCAGGCACGACCGCGCCCTGGACATGCTGATGACCGTCGGCGATCTGCTGCCGAGCCTCGACGACGCGGACGACGCCGAGCCACAGGAGCCGGTGTGGCTGGCCCGCGGCGCCGACACCCCGCGGCTCATCTGCTTCCCGGCCTTCGGCGCGATGTCCGGCCCGCACGAATACGCGCGATTCGCGGCGCATTTCGCCGGGAATCGCGACGTGGCCGCGGTGCGGTACCCCGGTTTCGCCGGCGAGCCGCGCACGCCGCGCTCGGTGGCGGTACTCGCCGACGTGCTGGCCGCCACGATCGCCAAGCACCTCGCCGACCGGCCCTTCGCACTCCTGGGGCACTCGGCGGGCGGCATGGTGGCGCACGCGACCGCCGAACGGCTCGAGACCATGGGGCTCGAACCGGCGTGCCTGTTCCTGATGGACGTCTTCCTGCCCCGCCGCGGTGAGATCCTCGCCGTCGGCGCGCCGATGATGGACAACTTCCTCGCGCGCGACGGCGGCGCCGTCCCGATCACGGACCGGACCCTGCTGGCGATGGGCAGGTACTTCCGGATATTCGGCGACTGGGAACCGGCGCCCACCACGTCCCCCGCGATCTTCGTCCGCGCCGCCGACCCGCTCTCGGAGCAGGACGCGGCACGGGAGTGGCGCCCGGTCTGGCCGCACGACCATACCGTTCTCGACGTGCACGGCAACCACTTCTCGATGATGGAGGAGTACGCGCCGCGCACCGCCGCCGCCCTGGACGAGCACCTCCGATCGTCTTCGATCATCGACCGCTGACGGCGGCCGCACGCATTCGACCCCGACCCGAAAGGAATCGTCCATGACCACACCGGTCGATACAGAACTGTGGCTCCGCCGCTACCACGACGCGCCGGACGCAGGCGCCCGCCTGATCTGCTTCCCGCACGCGGGTGGCTCGGCCAGCTACTACTTCCCGGTCTCGACAGCGCTGACGCCCGAGTTCGACGTCCGCGCCGTGCAGTATCCCGGCAGACAGGACCGCCGCAGGGAAGAGTTCGTCCCGACCATCGAGGAACTCGCGGACCGGGTGCACAGCGCGCTGATCTCCGTGCTGGACGGCCCCGTCGCCTTCTTCGGCCACAGCATGGGAGCCGTGCTCGCGTTCGAGGTCGCGCGCCGCTGCGAGCGGAGCGGCAACGGGCCCGTGGTCGTCTTCGCCTCCGGACGCCGGGCACCGAGCGTCATCCGCGACGAGAGCGCGCGGTTTCGCGACGACGCCACCATCCTCGCGGAGATCCGCAAGCTCGGCGGCACCGACTCGCGCGTACTCACCGACCCGGAGATGCGCGACATGGTGCTCCCCGCCATCCGCAACGACTACCAGGCCGTGGAGAAGTACCACGCCGACGCCGGCGCCAGGATCACCGCGCCCATCGTCGTTCTCACCGCCACCGACGATCCGCGCACCACGGTGGCGGAGGCCGAGCAGTGGCACGAGCACACCGCTGCCGGCGGCACGCTGCACACCTTCGACGGCGGCCACTTCTACCTGGAAAAACATGCGAAGCGGGTGGTTTCGGTAATCGCTCACACATTGCGCGAATTTGCGCGCTGATCGCGGATATCGGGCTGGGAGGCAAAAGATAGTATCCTCCGACCAGACCTATCGCCTGAGCATCGCCCGTTTGTGCGGGACGCCGGGTTCTTGCCACCCAGCCGCCTGGCCGAATTCAGCGCTGACGCCTCGGTTCGCGCACCGAGCGCGGCCTCGTTGTCCGCAGCAGTGGGCGCGGCGCCACCGGCCCCGGGCGCGGCCTGGCCGTTGCGGTGACGTCTGAGCAGGCAAGCGGTTCACCGATGCTGTCGCCGTTGCTCGGCGAGGTCGTGGTGCCGCGCTCGGCCGGTGGCCCGCCTCGGCGCAACTCTGTAGTAGTGATCGCAGACAAATCGTCTACAAGCAGCCCTGGAGGCGTCCGCTCCGGTTCGAGGGGGCAGGTAAGCGCGTCGGCGACGCCGAGGGTCCCAGCTGGGGCCAGCATTCTGCTGCCAGACGGACGGTTCCGGGAAGGTCCCGCCGTAACCGTGAACAGACCGGATAGCACGCGACGACTACCGGCTCCAGCCCGGGGCACCACCGGCTTCGCTACCTTGCTGCCTACACCTGACCGCGGCGTGATCACGAATCACACGCGGCAAGATGATCGCGGGTTGCTCTCGGCCGCCGACGAGCGTCGCGCCCGAGGCAGGGTGCCGGTCGTGGCGAATGCTCGGTGTCCGGTTCTGTGTTCGCGTTGGTGTGTCGGGCCGGTGGAACGCACCGGGTGGCAGGTTGTCGGCGCCCGCGCTCACGATCGCTGGGAGACCGCCTGCGGGGTGATCGGCAGCTGCTCGGCGAGCTCGCGCACCGAGCTCGGCCGCTGCGCCCGGCGCTCGATGATCCCCTTGCGCATCGGGCCACCGAGCACGGTGACATCCACGCCTTCGAAAGCGGCCACCTTCGAAAGTGTGCGCTTTCAGTCCTGCTGGTGTAAGCCCCCTACGATCGGCGTCCCGACTCGGGCGCATCCGGGTCGCCTTCGACCTGGGCCGCGGGGTCCGCTGCCGGCTGCGGGTTGCATCCTGTACCGGAGTTCAGGCTTACCGTGCTGGTATGACCGATGACGACCTGTGCGAGACGATGATGAACCTGTCCGCGTGCACGCTGCCGACCACGGATCGACCGACCCGGCTGGGCGAGTTCGACGACTTCTTCGCCCGCTCGGACCCCGACCCCACAGGCGATCTCGCGCAGAGACTTGCTTCGGCGTAGCGGGGCCAGGATCGCGCGGCGCTTGTCGGCGTCGACCACCCGTGACCGACCGCCCTTACGGCCGCGATTGTCTGCGGCGGCTTCAGTCGCCTCCGCCACCTCCGCAACCACCGCCCCCGCAACCACCACCGCCCCCGTCGTACCCGCCGCCGCTGTCACTGCTCCCGGCCGACCAGCGACCGTCGCGCTGTACCTCCACCACGCCGAGCGAGTTGGCGATCGCGAAGCCGAGCATTCCGACCGCGACGACGGTGAGCGCCACCCCCAACGGCCCGCCGTTGTTCGAGAAGAAGAAGATCGCGACGCCCACAAGGGCGACAGCCCGGAAGTACAACATGCGAATCCTCCCCGATTCGAACTCCGTTGCAGGAACTCTCGAACGTAGCGCGATATCGCGGTCCTGCGGTTGCGAGCCGCTGAACACTTCTGGATGTCTGCCGCTCTGGGCACGTACTCGTCCGCATCGGGGTCCCTGGAGTAACCGCCGAAGCACTCGCCGCGTCCTCCCCGACGCCGGCTCGTGGCCACCCGAATCAGACACCGCCGCACGATGCGCGTCGCCGGGGCCACCCACCGTGCCCGAATCGGCCGGTTCTGGAGTGATGGGTGGGGGAGGAGGGGAATAGCGATGATCAGTGCTGTCCTTATACGGGGTGCGATGGCCGTCGTGGCCGTCGTGTTGGGTGCGTTGCCGGTGGCGGTCCTGGTGAGCGATCGAGACGTTCCCGGCCATGCCGGGCCGGCACGGCGGCCGGCCGTCCTCGGTCCCGACGACCCGCTACCGCCGCCACCATGGATCCTGACCCAGCTCGCATATCACCAGTGCGCCGTGCTCGGGCCCGAGGATCTGCACCGATTCGGATTCCAGACCCCGGAGCCGATCGACGACTCCCTCGGGTTCTGCCACTGGCGCAGTGCCCCCGAAGCACCGAAGAAGATCAAGATGTTCTTCACCCCGGAGTATCGGTACAAGTACACCGATATAGTGGCCGAGTATCGGATGGAAGAATCCCGCGATCTCACCATCGGGCAACGGCCGGGATTCCTGACGGTGGAGCGCAACCGCACCGGCTCCCGCAAGTACAAGATCTGGGTCGGCGTGCCCTCCAGCGGGGCGATCCAGTTCGAATACGCCACCGAGCAGCCCGACGACGACCCCGAGCTGTGCGCGGCGGCCATCGAGGTCGTCACCGTGATCTCCGCCCGCATCAAATGAACGTCTCTACCGATGCACCGACATCCCGCCGAACGACGACACCTGTTCCGGTCCCCCTGAGCGCGGTCTGATCCCTGATGCGAGCGTGCCCGGAACGCGAAGTGGTCCCCAGCCGCCGGTACCTTCGGGATCTCCCGAGCCGCTCTGTACCGCTCCACGCAGGCCACACCCGGAACTCCGGATGCAGAGTGCAGTTCTCGCCCAGCGACAGCGTGTTTCCGACGCCATACTCTGTTGACGTGCAGGGAAACTGGGAGCCCGTCGGAGCGGCGCTGGTGTTCGGGCTCGGGGGCTTGCTGATACTCGGTGGGTTCTACAACGTGTGGGTAACCGTGGAACGGATCATGCTGCTGACACTGGGGTTCTGGGCCCGCGGTGTCATCGTGTCGGTCCGCGACAGCAAAGACAGCGACGACAAGCCGGAGTACTACCCGACCGTGGAGTTCGTCACCCGCACAGGGGAACCGCGCCGAGCCGAGGTGGTTGATGCGATCGATACCGATGGTCCCGGCCACCGCATCGTGGTGCTGTACCGGCCCGGCAACAACGACCACGTCGCCGCGCTCGACCCCTGAGCATGGATGAAAAGCGTGATCTTCTTCCCGTTCCTCATGGTCTCGGGGTTGTTTTTCTGGTCCTACCCGCTCGACTACTTCTTCGATATCCACAGCGTGACCATCGGCGGCCACGTCTTCGAATTCGACTTCTTCGGCTGACAGCACCGCCCGTCGCCGTCACGACCGAAGCACTACAGATCGGCCGGCCGGCCGAGGGCCGTACTCGACCGGGCCGGCAGCGGCGACGCGCGAGCTTGCGCAGCGCGAGCGCCGGGTGCTGGTGATGCGGTTCGGCGATCGCCTGAGCGAGGTGTTCGCAGGTATTGCAGCCTGAGCAGGCGAATCGCGATGGTGTCGAGCCGGCGGGCGATGGCGGCTCTCGCGCTGGAACGCCAGCTGCGCCGATGGCGCCGGGCTCCTCGAGCGCGCGGACCTGGACGTCACTGCCGCGACAATGAGACGCCCGGTACCGGCGCCGCGACGCGACGTGCTGCGGCTGTGGGTCCCGCCGCTTCGCCCGCCCGCTGCCCTGGGACTCCGGCTGCCGCAACCGGTACCGCGACACCACAGGCCGCGACACCCACAACTGGCCGGGCGCGCTGCTGGAGTACCGGCTGCGCGGGGCGCCCCGCGACCGCGACTACCGCCGTCGTCGGGCTGATCCACGCGGGGTCAATCGAGTACTGCAATGGCCTCCACCTCGACGAGCAGGTCCGGCTCGGCCAGCGCGGCCACCTGCAGCACTGTGACCGGCTTGGTCGGGTCGACTCCCAGCTTCGCGGCGGCGCGCCCGGCGCCCTCGCCGAGCAGCGGCAGGTTCTCCGGTGAGCAGTCGACCAGGTAGATGGTCAGCTTGGCGACATCGTCGAAGGTGCCGCCCGCGTCCGCCACCGCGGTCGCCACATTCAAGTACGCCTGCTCCACCTGTGCCGCCAAATCGCCGGTGCCGACCGGATTTCCGTCGGCGTCCCTTGCCACCTGCCCGGCCAGGAAGACGAACCGGCTTCCGGTCGCGATGGCGGACTGCCGGTAGATCTCCGGCTTGGGCAGGCCGTCCGGGTTGCGCAGTTCCACGGTCATATCAGGCTCCTTCGAAATGGGTGTTCAATGCTCATACAATAACGTTGTTATGTATTCTGTGTCCATGGCACGGACGAAGAACCCCCGGACCCGGGCACTGCTGGTGGAGCGAGCGGCGCAGATGCTGGCCCGGCGCGAGCCGGTGACGCTGCGCGCCCTGGTGGCGGGCACCGAGGTCTCGACCATGGCCGTCTACACCTACTTCGACGGCATCGACGGGCTGTGGCGCGCGGTGCGCCAAGAGGGCTTCACCCGGCTGGCGGCCGAATTGGCCACCGTGCGAACAGGTCCCGACCCGGTGCGCGATCTGGCCGCGCTCGGCGCCGGCTACCTCGCGAACGCCGTCGCGAACCCGGACCTCTACCGCGCGATGTTCGACGTCACCGCCGAGCTGGAGGACGCACCGGCCGCCGGCGCCACGCTCGGGCTGCTGATCGCCGCCGCCGCGCGAGCCAGGGAGGCGGGCCGGTTCGCCGCCGATACCGACCCGGAGGCCACCGCGCTGCGGATGTGGGTGATCGGGCACGGGCTGGCGAGCCTCGTCGCCACCGGCCCGCTCCCGGACGCCGCGCTCGCGCACGGCGAGCCCCTGCTGACCGCGCTCTTCGTCGCGGCCGGGGACGAGCCCGCGCGCTGCTCCCGCTCGGTGGCCCGCGGGTGGCGGTCCCGGCGGCCCGGATAGCAGCAGGCTGTGAGTTCGGGGTGGAGGTACTTCGAGGGGCAGGGGCCAGGCTGGATCCCCGGCCCTGAGCCTGGGCCGGCCGGAGGAAGCAGCCGGTGAGCGGTCGCGGGCATGCTGCCGCCGGTGTCGTGCTGGCGGCCGTTCTCGCGGCGGGGTCGGTCGTCACCGGTTGCGCGGGATCCGGCCCGAGCACGACGTCGTCCCCGGCGGCGTCTGCTCCTGTGGCGGTGGGTGCCGTCGGTGGCCGAGCTCGATGCGGTGCTGACGCGCGCGGTGAGCCTGCGGCGAGGAGCGCCGCGGCGCGATCCAGGGCGACGGCGCGGGAGGGGACCGATCGTTACCGGTCCGGGGGAATCGCTATTGATGGCCATGGCCGGACGGCCGACAGCCCTCGACGATCTGAGCGGGTCGGGCAAACCACAGCTGGCTCACCTGCTGACCCGCAGGTACGAATAGACACCCTCCCACCTGCGCTGAACAGGATGAGGCTGTACATGGTCAGGCAGGCCTCCGCGGTCACATGATGTCGACGGTGTCGAGAGGCGGGCGGTGAACTCGGTGTCGCCGGTGACCGTCGCGTCGCTGTCGCGCCGGGACGACAGCAGGGTGCGCCGATCGAGGAAGGTCAGCGTGGGTGTGGTGACGCACGCGGCGAGCGCGCCGTTGGATGGAGCCAGTCCGCCTGCCGGGGACCGGATCAGAAGCCTGTAGTGGCGAGGTCGGGCGGACCGGCGCCGCCGTCGTGACGATCTGTGTAGCGGGCGGTCGTCACGTGTGGCCGATAGCCTTGCGGGCGTTGCGCATCTCGGCGTACGGGGAGAAGAGGTGGGGATGATCGGGGTGGGAGCGGTTCGGTTCGCGGCCGTGGTCGGGGCGGTCTCGGTGTGGGGCGGGACGGTGCTGGCCTGCTACGGCAGGTTTGTGGGCCCGCGGCCCGTGCGGCCCGACTGGGATTACGGGATGGGGCGTTTCGACATCTCCCGAATAGACGCTGAGCCCGTCTACTTCGGGGTCGTGGCGCTGGCGGTCGGGTTGTGGGTCGGTGTCGTCGCGGTGGCGCTGGCGCGGCGTGGCTGGAACGAGGGCGATGAGTACGCGCGGCGGGACTGGGGGGTCCTGTTTGCGGTGCTCGCCGGGATCGTGGTCCTTCCGGCGATGGCGTTGATCCGGGACGCGGCGGCGGTCGTGCAGACGCTGCAGGCGGTCCGGCCGCTGACCATCACGGTCCCGGTCATCGTCGCGGGGTGTGTCTTGATCGTGGCCGGTTCGATCCTGTTGCTGCCCGCAGCGCTGGCGCCCGCGGCGCTGGCTCCGTTGCGGGGGCGGGGGCTGGTGGTGCCGTTGGTGGCCGCGGTGTCGGTGCCGGTGCTGGCCGCGGGATTGGCGGTGCGGGCCGGAGACGATGCGCGCGGTATCGATCTCCGCACGGTCGCCGCGGTGGCGGTCCCGCCCGTTCCCGCCGGGCTGGGCATCGAGCGGTATGAGGTCTGGCTGGGTAATCCGGGGCGCGTATATCCCGCGGATGTCGTGGTGGCGGGTGCTGGGTTCGTGGTGGCGAATTCGGGCGGGATCACCGCCTATCACGGTGGCAGCGGGGAGGAGCTCTGGCACTATCGGCGCACCCAGCGCGAAGGCGGAATCGGGGTGCAGCCGGGTTCGCTGCGTTCCCTCGACGGTGGTGTCGTGCTGGCCTACTGGGAGTACCGGGGCTGGACCGCGCTCGACGCGCTGACCGGGGAACTGCTGTGGCAAGTCTCGGATTTCACCCGTGACCACCCGGACCCGCAGTCCCCAGAGCGTCGGGGACGCGGTTTCGGGTTGCCGGAGCCGCTGTTCCGGACCGAGGACGACGTGCTGGTCTCCTACGATTCCCGCACCGGCGCTCGCCGCTGGTCGGCGCGGGCGGTAGATCCCGACTGCCCTGGGGCCCGGAGCTGGTTCGACACGACCACCTCGACGGTGTATCAGGCCTTCCGATGCCTGGACCCCGACGAACTGCGGGTCTCGGCACTATCCGGTCGCGACGGCTCGATCACGCGCACCTACGTGATACCACGGCCGGTCGGTAAAGACATTCCGATGACGCATCGCTCCGGCGAGCGGGTGGCGGCCGAGTGGGGTGAGAACACAGTGTTGCTCGACGGCGCCCACGACCCTCAGCCGCTGCCGGGGGCACAACGGGTGCTCGCCGCCGACGCCGAGGGCGTACTGCTGCGGCAACGCGCGGGCGTGGAATACATCGCCCGGGACGCACGATGGGTGTCCGAAGACGCCGAGGTGCGCACCGCCCTGTATTGGTACTACGGCTTGCTGGGTGAGTACGTGGCTGCCATCGAGCAGACCGATCCGGGCACGGTGCTGAGAACCTGGCGGCGCGCGGACGGCTCACCCGGGCCGGTCGTGCCTGTGGAAGTGCGCGGGGGACGCTGCCCGGAAGGGGGCCTGGTCCCCAGTCCGGAAATGCTCACCATCCCCGGTGGGCTGCTCATTCGCTGCGGCGGGTGGCTCCTAGGCTACAGCTGACCAGCGGGGTTGGGGTCGAGGAGCGTGGACGGTGGTGAGCTCACCGCGAGTCAGCTCGGTTCGTCGTGGCGGGTGGTGATGCCACGGTGTTCGGTGACCGGCCGCGACGAGGGAGCGCGCGTGCACAAGGCCGGCGGCCGCGGCAACACCGAAGGCTGCCGAGACGACATCGGTCCGCACCGTGAAAGCGTTTGTTCGCACGAGAAGGACTCTACGAACGTCCCTGCTGCGGGCACCTCCGGGTGCACCCCCGACCCCACCCCGAGATCTCGACCCGCCCAGAGGAAAAGCCGGTGCGGATGCAGCAGGCGCCACCGGCATCGACACCGGAACCGACGATCGCCTATTCGCGGCCGAGCCAGTCCTTGACCAGCTTGCTCGGATCATTGCGGCACAGGGTCTGCACGATCCGGAAGTTGCTCGGGTTGACCCGGGTCGGGTAGCCGAGCTGCGCGGCAAGGGCGGGCAGGGTCGATTTCTGCGTGGCGTCGTCCAGCTCGAGGAACTGGGTGCACGGCATAGCGGTCAGGTCACCGGGCGGAACCGGTGCGGCCGCGACGGTGGTGGTCGAAGCGGCCACGGTGCTGCGCGCAGTGGTCGTCGTGCCGGTGTTCGCGGATGTAGCGGACGGCGGTGCCGTCGAGGTGTCGGAGGAATCGCACCCGCTCGTGCCGAACGCGGCGGCGGCGATGGTCAGGATGAACAGGTAGGCCCCTACTACACGTCCCATGTCCGGCACAGTAGCTCGTCGGAGGGCAGCGCGCCTTCCGGAGCTCCGTTGTGCGGGATGGTGCGGCCGTTGTATCGGCGGATCCGCGGCCGGCCTGGTGTCGCTCGCCAGCGGCCGGCCGAAGTAGCAGGACTCGTGGTGTTGCTCCATCCGGTGCCGGTCAGCTGTAAGGTCAAGTCCAATTGCGTGGTGTAGGGAACGGTCTGCGCGTGATCGGGGTGGGTCAGGCGGTCAGTTCAGCGGGGGCTTGCTCCTGTTCTGTGCGTTCGGCGCGCCCGCGTGAGCGGGCGAGGACGTCGAGGCCCAGGTGGCGGCGTCCCTCGATCCATTCGTCGTGTTGTTCGGCCAGGACCGCGCCGACGAGGCGGATGATGGAGGTTCGGTCGGGAAGATCCCGACCACGTCGGTGCGGCGGCGGATCTCCCTGTTCAACCGTTCCTGGGGGTTGTTGGACCAGATCTGACGCCAGATCTGTTTGGGGAACGCGGTGGAGGCGAGCAGGTCGGCGCGAGCGGCGTCGAGGTGATGGGCGACCTTCGGCAGTTTCTCGGAAAGCGTGTCGAGCATCTGATCATATTGTGTGGCAACAGATTCAGCATCTGCCTGGTCGAACACCGAATGCAACAGGGTCCGTACCCACGGCCACGAATTCTTCGGGGTGATGCTCATGAGGTTCACCGTGTAATGGGTCCGACAGCGTTGCCAGGACGCACCCGCCGGGTGGCCCCGATCGCAGCTTCGGCACCGCGAGGTCGATCGTGCCGACGCCGGTGTCGAAGTCGCGGTGGCGGTAGCCTTTGCGGTGGTTGACCCGCTCGTCGGAGCGTTGCCGGTAGCCGGCACCGCAGACCGCGTCGGCTACGGCGCTCATCAACGCCTGGATGAACGTCACGAGCATCTCGCGCAGCAGGTCCGGGCTCGCGGCGGGGAGTCGATCCGACAGCATCGCCGGCAGGTCGATATCGTTGACAGAGGTCATCGCGTGAAACTTCCTTCTCGTGACTTGGTAGGTCTTCTGAAGGATCACGCCGTGACCGTTCTCTATCCGGCTACGACACGGTGCTCCGGCAGCGCCGCGAGGCCCGGATCGGTCAGGGCGCGCCGCAGGGCAGAGGTCATGCGGAACAGGGTAATTCCCGGTGGCTGATCGGTAGGAGCCCGTCACCGGTCGAGCGAGTCCCGCCTCTCGTCCTCCGGACGTCGCGGCGCGATCGCCGGACCCAGCTTGCGCACCAGCACGACGGTGGCGTCCTCCCGCAGCGGGGTCCGGTGGTGCTCCCGCACCGCGGCGATCACCTGCCGCACCGTCTCCGGCGGCGGATGGCCGGTGCCCGCCTCCCGGCGCAGCACCTCCGCCAGCCGCCGCAGGCCGAATTCATCACCGTTGGGACCACCGGTGATGCCGTCGGTGTAGAGGACCAGCCAGTCCTCGGGGTGCACCTTCTCCTCGGCGACGGGCTCGGTCGCCGCGCCGAGGCCGAGCGGTACACCCTGCCCGCCGCCGAGCGGGTCGGCGATGGTGCCGCCGCGCATGACCAGCGGCTCGGCGTGACCGGCGTTGAGATAGCACAGCCGTCCGCTGTCCAGGTCCAGCTCGGCCAGCACGGCGGTGGCCAGCGAGCCCGCTCCGAACCGGGCGACGAGCCTCTCCTCGATCGAGCGAACCTGCTCGAGCAGCCCGCCACCCGCGTGCCTGGCGCTGCGGTAGGCGGCGAGCGCCGTCGCGGCGATCAGCGCGGCGCGGTCACCGGAGGCGTCGAGGATCAGCAGCTGCGCGGTGGTCTCGGAGAAGGCGTAGTCGAAGACGTCGCCGCGCAGGTCGTAGCGCGGCTCGACGGCGGCGCTGACCACGATGTCGCCCACCCCGGCGGTGCGCGGGGGCAGCAGCGACCAGAGGAGTTCGGCGTCCGGGGTGCGGGTCCGGGTGCGGCGGGCGCGGTCGAGTCCGTCGCCGTAGTGGGTGGTGATGGTGACGAGGTGGCCGAGCAGCCGCGCCACCCACCGGCAGTGCGCGCGCAGGCCGGGGTCGCGCAGGTCCTCGGCATCGGGGACGCCGATCTCGAGCACGCCGAGCCGCTCGATGCCGTCGAGCAGCGGCATCCACAGGGTCTGCGCCCGGTCGGTCGACGAGGTCTGGGCCTCCAGCTCGCGGAAGGCCCGGCCCGCGGTGGTGGTGTCGAGGTCGAGCGGGGGTGCGCCGGTTCCGGTGGCCGGGCGCAGTGCGCGCTGTTCGTAGTCGACGAGGTGCACGGTGAGCTCGACGCCGAGCGCGGTGCCCGCGGCGCGCGCGATCACCGGCAGCCGGTCCGGTGCGGCGAGGTGGACGCCGTCGACCAGTTCGACCAGCGCGGACAGCGGCGGGGTGGTCGGGCGCGGATTGCGGAAGGGGCGGCTGAAGGTGGCGCGCCCGGTCTCGGCGCGCTGGTCGAGATATTCGTTGACGACGTGCGCGAGCATGTCGCGGTCCCGCGCGGACAGCGTCGTCATGCCGTGCACGTAGGCGTCGACCTCGAGGAACCCGGCATCGCCGCCGATGCCGAAGTACTCGGTCCACAACTCCTCGACGTCGAGCCCGGCGCTCTCGAACGCCGCGGCGAAGCTGCGCTGCTGCTCCCCGGCGCGATCCCGGCCGGAGGATTCGCGGGAACCGGTCACCACTGCTCGTCCTCCCGCGCGGCGGTGAGCTGCTCGGCGACCCGGCGCATCGAGGTGCGTTGCTCGCGCGCGGTGTGCGCGAGGCTCAGGAACGCCGCGTGCTCGCCGACCCCGTCCCGGCCCATGAGGAAGCCGGTGGCCCGCGCGATCACCTCCCGGCCGCGCAGCTTGTCGGTGATCCGGCCGCTCACCGTCTCCGCCTCTGCGGCGCCGACCACCTGCGCCACCAGCAGCGATGCCTGCGCGGCGAACAGCGTGAGCACGTGCTCCTCGCGGGGGCCGTAGGCGCCGGTGCCGTAGACCTTCATCGCGCCGAGCCCGCGCTCACCGGCGACGAGGGGAGCGCTCAGCGTCGAGACCAGCCCGAGCGCAGCGGCGCGCGGACCCCAGCGCGGCCAGCGGGGATCGGTGCCGACGTCGTCGACGCGGACCACGATCCGCTCCACCGACGCGGTGAGGCACGGGCCGTCGCCCAGCTCGTACTGCAGCGCGTCGGCGCGCTCGACCAGGTCGCTGGTCGCCGCCGTGGTTCCGCGCTCGCCCGCGCTGTCGAAGAGCGTGAGCCCCGCGCCCGCGGTGCCCGGCACCGTCTGCACCGCGAGCTCGGTGATGGTCGCCAGCGCCTCGTCCACCGTCCGGTGGGTCAGGAACATCCCCGCCATCCGGGCGAACGCGGCCACGATCTGCTCGGCCGCGGTGGTGTCACCCAGCCCGCCGCCCGTCGAATCCTTCGCCGACACCTGCCCTGCCTCCCGTCACCCCGCGCTACGAGTGGTCGATACCCGGCTCGGCACCGGTTATGTCGATGGGTGACCGTGGGAAAAATCTGTAGTGCGGAGGGTAGACATTGTGTTGCGGACTCGCTACTGTCGCGCCGTCGAAGAGGACCACACCCGGCTCGGTGCCGTCTGCTCGGGAATCGTGGGCGAGATGGCGGGCAACGCCCGCCAGGCCCGTCGCGTCAGTCCTCGAGCCTGTCCACGACAAGGCCGAGATCGGTGTCGATCTCCTGGCCGCCCGTCAGGTGCACGTGCGCACCCGCCGGGGTGGTCGTGCCTGCCAGGGTCAGCAGGATCCGGGCGAGGCTGATCAGCCCGGCGCGGTTCGCCTGGATCAGGATCTCCGGACCGTGGTTCTGCACGAGGATCGAGAAGCCGGCTTCCCATTCCATCCGGACACCCCCGGTCTCGTCGTACTCCGGTGCGTCGATGGTCCAGATCATTTCCAGCCTTCCCTGTCGGACGATGCGCTGCGACGGGCATTCTGCCCGACCTCGGAGGTGCAGGTCGACCGGAAACGGGAGCCCATCGCGCGCCGGTGGCGACAGCGCTACTCGGAGCCGAGATCGATGCGCTCGGCGAGCGCCGGATCGTGGATGTCACCCCCGGCGAGCACCGCTTCCCGGTAGCCGAGCAGGCTGGCCGCGTCGGTGTCGGTGTTGGTCAGGCTGCGCTTCCAGTAGGCCCGCGCGAGGAGGTCGGCGCGGGCGATGCCCCAGGAGCCGAGCACGTGGGCGCGGACGCGTCGGACGGCAGCGGCCTCGGGGGCCACCCACACCTGGGTGCGGTGCTCGGAAACCACGTCGGGGACATGACTTTCGAGCTCGGTGACGGTGGTGATGAGCCGCAGCTCGAGGTTCGGGTGCGCGGGGAGCGGGGCGCGGTCGGCCGGGTCGGTGAGCGCCGCGTACACCCGGATCCGATGCTCGGGCCCGAGGCTGTCGACGATCGCCGCGATCGCCGGGACGGCGGTGTCGTCGCCGACCAGGATGTGGTCGCGAAAACCCTCCGCGACAACCCATTCCGGGCGCATCCCGGCGAGCGTCACCGCGTCGCCCCGGCTCACGGTGGCGAGCCGGTTCACGGCGACCCCGCGCTCGTGGCGGGCGATGTCCAGCGTCAGGCGCTCGGCGTCCGCGTCGAACGCGCGCACGGTGCAGGCGCGCAGGAGCGGCCGCCCGGTGTCGTCGGCGGACAGCTCGAGTTCGAACGCGTCCGCCGGGCGCGGCGCGCGGTACTGCGCGAGCGCGGCCCCTTCGAGCACGACCCGGGCGAGAGCGGGCGCACCTCGGCGACGGTGAGCCGCAGCGACAGCGGCGTGTTGGCGCGCCCCAGCGCCGCGATGCCTGCCTTGATGGATTCCATCACCCCTCCTTGCTCGTCTACTCAGGTCAGCCAGACGTGCGGTGGCGGAGATCGGTTCGAGGATGGGACCGGCGTCGGATCCGAATGCGACACGTATGCCCGCCGGGTGAGGTAGCGGGCGCGACCTCAGCGCTGTTCCCTCGGCTCGTCCGAGGTGAAGGTGCGCACGATGAACTCGACGATGGTGCGCTCCTGCTCGGGCCCGAGGGCGGCGGCCCGGCCGCCGAAGCTGGTCCGGGTGAGCAGGATGCCGGTGAAGGCCTCGGCGGCGAGCACCGGATCACCGGCGATCTCGCCGCGCCTGGCCGCGGCGCGGAAGACCTCCTCGACGACCGCCATGCAGTGGTCGATCGAGTCGCGCCGGAAGGCGGCGTAGATGGCCGGGAACTGCTGGGCCTCCTGCACGCACCGCTGCAGGATCTCGACCCGCGGGCTCGTGAACACCGCGGCCACGGCGGGCGTGATCGCGAGGAGGTCGGTGCGCAGCGACCCGGTTCCCGGCACCGTGAGCCCCGCGGCGAGGGTGCCGAGCGCGTCGGTGATCAGCCGGTCGCGATCGGGCCACCGGCTGTAGATGCCGCGTTTGTCGACACCGGCGCGGGCGGCGACGCTGTTGGTGGCGAAGCCGGCTATCCCGCGTTCGGCGAGCTCGTCGACGGCGGCGGCGAGCACGCGCGCGTCGATCGACGGGTCGCGGCGGCGGCCCCGAGCCGGAGACGCTGCACCCATTGCCAACCTCACCCATTTGATGCACCATGATGGTGCATTAATTGGCCGCCGACCGGGGCGACCTCGGTGTTCACGAGGAGAACAGCTTAGGTCATCGCCCCGCACGCAGCGTCGGCAACTCGCACGAGGCGGACGCGAGGGTCGGGCGACCGAGCTGTCGAGGAGGATCTCATGCCGAATGTCGGCGACCAAGCACCCGACTTCGAATTGTCCGACCAGCGCGGCGAACCCGTCCGGCTCTCCGCGCTCGCGAGCGCCGGGCCGGTCGTGCTGTTCTTCTACCCCGCCGCGCTGAGCCCCGGATGCACGAGGGAGGCCTGCCACTTCCGCGACATCGTCGCCGAGTTCGCGGCCCGCGGCGCCCGGATCGTCGGTATCAGCGCCGACGACGTCGCCAAGCAGCGGCGGTTCGACGAGGCGCACCGGCTCGGCTACCCCCTCCTCGCGGACGACGGCGGCGAGGTGGCGAAGGCCTACGGGTTGAAGCGCAGGCTTCCGGGGCTGCCCGCCAAGCGGGCGACCTTCGTCATCGGCACCGACCTGCGGGTGCTGGCGGCCGTGCACAGCGAACTGAACATGAACATCCACGCGGATCGAGCGCTCGAAGCGCTGCCGGGCTGACCGGCGCCACCGACGGGTCCGGGTGCGACATCGATTCGCACCCGGGCTTTTTCATGTCCTGATCCAGGCCGCGCGCCGGCCGCCTTTCACCGCCATGGCCTGGGGTTTTCCGTCGCGGAAATTGCCGAATGGTTGACTATTGTGCTTACGGTAGTAGCTACCGTAGTGTTACCTGCGCCACACCGGCGGCCCATCTGACAGTTAGGTACGCGATGCGTTCGACCATCTCGGATTCGACCGGGAACACAGTCGCGGGGGATACCGGTGTGGGGGCGCCGCGCACGGCAGCGGGGCGACGGGCATGACCGAGCATCTGCAGTTCCTGCTGCTGGGGATCGGCAGCGGGGGAGTCTTCGGCGCACTCGCCATCGCGCTGGTCCTGGTCTACCGGAGTTCGGGGGTCCTCAACTTCGCGACCGGAGCGATCGCGCTGAACGGCGCCTACATCTACGCGTTCCTACGCAAGGGCGAGTTCGTGATCCTTCTGCCCGGCCTGCCGAAATCGGTCGACATCGGCGGCGACCCCGGCTTCGCGGTGGCGGCCGCGGTCGCGGTAACGCTGTCCGCGCTCTTCGGGCTGCTCCTCTACGTCGTCGTCTTCCGCCCGCTGCGCAAGGCGCCGCCGATCGCTCGCGCCGTCGCCTCGCTGGCGCTGATGATCCTGCTGGTGGCCGTCGCCGCCAAGCAGGTGGGAACGAACTCCGTCGGCGTCAAGGCGATCTTCCCGGTCGACATCTGGACCGTCGGTGAGCTGCGCATCCCCCAGGACCGGATCTACTTCGGGATCAGCATCGTGGTGCTGGCGCTCGCGCTGGCGGCGCTGTACCGGTTCACCCGCTTCGGGCTGGCCACCCGCGCCACCGCCGAGAGCGAGGAGGGCGCCTACGTCAGCGGGCTCTCCCCGGATCGGATCGCCGCGGGCAACTGGATGATCGGGTCGGCGGTCGCGGGCGCGGCGGGCATCCTCATCTCGCCGATCGTCCCGCTCAGCCCGACCGGCTACTCGCTGTTCATCGTGCCCGCGCTGGCCGCGGCGATCATCGGCCGGTTCTCCTCGGTCGTCGCCGCGGTCGCGGCCGGGCTGGTGATCGGCATGCTGCAATCCGACGCCACCTACCTGTCGCGCACCTACGAGTGGCTGCCCTCGAGCGGGCTGGTGGAGCTGGTGCCGCTGATCGTCATCCTGGTCGTGCTGGTGATCAGGGCCAGGCCGCTTCCCTCGCGCGGCGCGGTCATCGTGACCGAGCTCGGCACCGCGCCCTATCCGCGAAAAGTCCTGCTGTGTACCGGAATCGGCGTGCTGGCCGCGGGTGCCGCGCTGATCCTGTCCGGCGGCGACCTGCGGGTCGCGATCATCACGACGCTGATCCTTGCCATCATCGGCCTCTCCCAGGTCGTGGTGACCGGGTACGCGGGGCAGGTATCGCTGGCGCAGCTCGCGCTGGCGGGCGCCGCGGCGCACCTGCTCGGGCCGATCGCCGCGGACTGGGGCATCCCGTTCCCGTTCGCGCCGCTGCTGGCCGCGGCGCTGGCGACCGTGCTCGGTGTCGTCGTCGGGCTGCCCGCGCTTCGCATCCGCGGCCTGACGGTCGCGGTCGTCACCCTGGCCCTGGCCTACGCGGTGGAGGCGGTCTGGTTCCGCAATCTCGACCTCGTCCCGTCGAGCGGCATCGACATCCCGGACCCGGTGATCTTCGGCCACAGCCTCGGCATCGGCCGCGGCGAGAACTTCCCGCGCCTCGAATTCGGGCTGCTGTGCCTGGCGGTGCTGGCCGTCGTCGGGGCGGGCGTTGCCTACCTGCGCCGCAGCCGGCTCGGCACCCGGATGCTCGCGGTGCGCGCCAACGAGCGCTCGGCGGCGGCATCCGGCGTCGACGTGGTCCGCACCAAGCTGGCGGCGTTCGCGATCGGCGCGTTCATCGCCGGGATCGGCGGCAGCCTGCTCGCCTACCAGCAGACCAATGTGTCGTTCCAGTCCTTCACCGCGCTGGCCGGGCTCAGTCTGTTCGCCATCGTCTATCTCGCCGGGACGACCTCGATCGCGGGCGGCCTGCTCAGCGGTGTGCTCGGCGCGGGGGGAGTGGCGTTCCTGCTGCTCGGCAACCTCGGTGACGCCGCGGGATCCTGGTACCAGGTGTTCGTCGGAATCGGGTTGCTGATCACCGTGCTGACGAATCCGGAGGGCATCGTCGCCCCGGCGCAGCGGGCCCTGGCCAGAACCGGGAAGAAGACGGCGCCGCGAGCGGGTTCGGTGCCGGGTACCGCACAGGTGCCCCTCCCGCGCCCGGACTCGGTGCCGGGCGCTCCGCTGCTGGAGCTGGACGGGGTGACGGTGCACTACGGCGGCGTTCTCGCCGTGGACGACGTGAGCTTCGCGGTGCCGGAGGCCGCGATCGTCGGGTTGATCGGTCCCAACGGGGCGGGCAAGACCACCCTGATCGACGCGATCAGCGGGGCGGTCCCCGCAGGCGGAACCGTGACGCTGGCGGGCGTGCAGCTCGGCGGGATGAGCGTGCACCGCCGGATCCACGCCGGGCTCGGCCGGACATTCCAGGCCATCGAGCTGTACGAGGACCTCAGCGTCCGGGAGAACGTGCTGGTCGGGCTCTCCGGCCGGAGCCGGGCCGAACAGGCGGGCAGCGCCGCCGAGCTCGACGAGATATTCGCCCTGCTCGGACTGGTCGAGGTCTGCGACACCCCGGCGGGCGAGCTGTCCCAGGGGCAGCGGCAACTGGTCTCGATCGCGCGGGCGCTCGCGGGGAAGCCCGCGGTGCTGCTGCTCGACGAACCCGCGGGCGGCCTCGACACCGCCGAGAGCCGCTGGCTCGGCGAGCGGCTGCTGGCGATCCGGGCCAGCGGGGTGACGATCCTGCTGATCGAGCACGACATGAGCCTGGTGCTCAGCGTCTGCGATCAAGTTCAGGTGCTGAACTTCGGCCGCACGCTCGCCTCGGGCACACCCGAGCAGATCCGCACCGATCCCAAGGTCGCCGAGGCCTACCTCGGCACCATGTTCGCCGAGGAGGTCGTCGGATGAGTCTGCGGCTGAACGGAATCACCGCCGGGTACGGCAAGCTCGCCATCGTCCGCGACCTGGACCTCGAGGTCCGCTCGGGGACGGTGACCGCGCTGCTCGGGCCGAACGGCGCCGGGAAGACGACCCTGATGCTGACCGTGGCCGGGCTGCTTCCGGCCCTCGGCGGGGAGATCGCCGTCGGCGGCACCCCGCTGCCGACGGGCCGCCCCGCGCGCGCCAACCGGGCCGGGGTGGTGCTGGTCCCGGACAATCGTGCGCTCTTCACCGGCCTGACCGTCACCGAGAACCTCGCGATCGCCCGGCGCCGCACCGGCCGCCCGCTCGACGACATCTTCGACCTGATGCCCGCGCTGCGGCCGCGCCGGAAGGTGGCGGCGGGCGCACTCTCCGGCGGCGAGCAGCAGATGCTCGCGGTCGGGCGCGCGCTCATCCAGGGCCCCGAGGTGCTGCTCATCGACGAGATGAGCATGGGG
The DNA here is from genome assembly GCF_042650385.1 of Nocardia jiangsuensis. Lineage (NCBI taxonomy): Bacteria > Bacillati > Actinomycetota > Actinomycetes > Mycobacteriales > Nocardiaceae > Nocardia > Nocardia jiangsuensis. The sequence goes on along the minus strand of NZ_JBHSAX010000016.1, from coordinate 31,244 downwards.
CTGGCGCCGGTCATCGTGGAGGACCTGCTCCCGGCCGTCCGGCACATCGCCGACCACGCCGGGGCGGCGGTCGTCCTGGTCGAACAACACGTGCGGCTGGCCCTCGCGGTCGCCGACGACGCCGTCGTGCTCGTGCACGGCGACGTGACCCTGCGCGGCACCGCCGCGGAACTGCAGCGGGCGCCCGAGCGTCTCGAAGCCGCCTACCTCGGTGGCGAAACCCCCACAGCCACCGTTTGATCCACCCCGGTCGCGCAACGGCGCCGACCACCGTCCCCAGGAGATCGTCATGTCCCTCTTCACCCGTACCCGATGGGCGGTGCTGCCGTGTCTCGCCGTCTCGGCCGCGCTCCTCGCCACCAGCTGTTCCAGCGACGACGGCTCCGCGTCGAGCCCGGCCGACAAGTCGGTGCTCGGCCAGGAGAACAAGGCGACCGGCGCCCCGGTGCGGATCGGCCTGATCACCACCGGCCCCAAGGCGCCGGTGTACACCGAGGAACTGGAGGTGGCCAAGGCGACCGCCACCTACATCAACGACTACCTCGGCGGCATCAACGGCCGCCCGATCGAGCTGATCACCTGCGAGGACGAACTCCAGGTGAGCCTGGCGCGCAACTGCGCCAACAAGTTCGTCCAGTCCGACGCGGTCGCGGTGGTCAGCGGCGAGGCCAACAACGCCGACACCGTCGCCTCGATCACCTCGCCATCGGCGATGCCCTACCTCACCGCCGCGGGCGGCCAGCAGTCGCTGCTGCTGCCGAACACCTACGTGCTGATCAACGCGCTCAACTCGCTCGCGGGCGTGCCCGCGGCCTACGCCAAGCAGCAGAACTTCAAGAAGGTCGCCATCCTGGCGGTCGACTCGCCGACCGCCATCGACCCGCTGAAGCAGCTCGGCCCCTTCGCCTTCGGCAATGCGGGCGCGCAGGTCGACGTGGTGCCGGTGCCGCTCGGCACCGCGGACATGACCCCGCAGATCCAGGCCGCGCTGGCCGAGCAGCCCGAAATGTTCCACCTGCTCGGCGACGTCTCGTTCTGCACCGCGGCGATCAAGGCCATGCGGACGCTGAACACCACGCAGCCGGTCATGGCGGTGACCCAGTGTGTCGGCGACGCCGACACCGCCGCGCAGATACCCGGCGGCTACGAGGGCGTGAAGATCATCGTCAATACCGTCTTCGACCCCGCCCAGCCGGACACGAAACTGTTCGACGCGGTGGTCGACGGCTCGGGTGCCAAGGATCCGAAGAAGGCCGCCTCGGTGTTCCGTACCCTGCTCGGCCTGCGCTCCGCGCTGGACGGCATGCCCGATGAGCTCAGCAGGCAGTCGGTGAACGCGCGGCTGGGCGCCATGCCGCAGCCCGCGCCGCTGACGCTCTCCGCGGGCGGCACCTTCCAGTGCGGCAGCAAGCCCATTCCGGTGGTCGCCAATATCTGCTCGGACGAGGCCTTGCTCGGCACGCTGGACGAAGACGGCAACCCGACCGATGTCGCGCCGATCGACACCAGCGGCATCTTCTCCCTGCCGGGCCGCTAGAAAGGGTGTGGACATTGGCTACCGAAGCGGAGCGGCCGTACCGGGTCGTGCAGTGGGCCACCGGCAGCGTCGGCAAGGCGGCGCTCAGGCACTTCGCGCAGAGCCCGGTGTACGAGCTGGTCGGCGTGCTGGTCTTCGCCGCGGAGAAGGCGGGAAGGGACGCCGGCGAGATCGCCGGCATCGGCCCCATCGGGCTGGCCGCCACCGACGACGTGGAGCAGATTCTCGCGCTCGACGCCGACTGCGTGTTCTATTCGCCGCTGTGGCCGGACACCGACACCGTCTGCCGGCTGCTGCGCAGCGGCAAGAACGTCGTCACCTCGACCGGGCCGTACTACCCGACCGAGATCGCCAGGGATGATTTCGCGCGCATCGAACAGGCCTGCGCCGAGGGCGGTACCTCGTTCCACGGCGGCGGCATCCACCCCGGCTACGCCGGCGACCTGCTGCCGCTGACCCTGGCCCGGCTCGCCAGCCGGGTGGACCACATCCACGTGCACGAGGTGGTGAACTTCCGGCAGGAACCGTCGAAGTACATCGAGTGGACCGGCATGGGCAAGACGCCCGAGCAGTTCCGGGCGGAGCCCGCGCTGCTCGGCGCCTCGGTGCCGTACTTCGCGCAGTCCATGGCGGTGATCGCCGATGGACTGGGCCGGACCATCGACGAGGTCACCGTCGCCGAGATCGAGATCGCCACCGCCACCGCGGACATCCACTACACCGGGACCGAGACCAGCGACATCCCCGGCGTGCACGGTGTCGTGCCCGCCGGGACGGTCGCCGGTCAGCACCACCGGTGGACGGCGTGGTCGGGCGGGACTCCGCTGATCACCTTCCATGCCAAGTACACGATGGGCGACGACGACATCGAGCCCGCGTGGAACTACGGCCACAGCCACCACCTGCTGGTGATCGACGGCGACCCGCCGACCGAGCTGGTGCTGCGCGCGGGCGCCGGGCCGGACGGTAACCCCGTCTACCTCGGCTACACCTGGACCGCCATGGCCGCGGTCAACGCCATCCCCGCGGTGTGCGCGGCCGCGCCGGGGCCGCTCGGCCATCTCGAGCTCGGGCTGCTCCGGTTGCCCGGGGTCGTCCATCCGAAGCCGGCGGATTGACGTGGGCCGAATCCAGGCGGGCGAGGTCCTGAGCGCCTCGATCGAGATCGCCGCCCCGGCCGACGCGGTGTACGCGCTGGTCTCCGACGTCACCCGGATACCCGAGTGGAGCCCGGAGACCGTGCGCGTGCGGCGGCTGGGCCCGGCCGGGTTCCGCTCCTGGAACCGGCGGCGGCTCGGTGTCTGGCGCACGGACGCGACGATCGTCGAATCGATTCCGGGCGAACGATTCTCGTTCGTGGTCCAGGCCATGGGCGGGGATTGGACGCAGTGGACGTACCGGCTGGAGCCGGGCGGCGACAGCACGCGGCTGACCGAGGAATTCCGGATGTGCGTGGCGCTGCCCACCTCGATTCTCGCCTTCGAGTGGCTGTTCCTGCTGGTCCGGGATCGCCGGGCCGACCTGCGGCAGAACCTGGAGACCTCGGTCGCGCGCATCGGAGCCATCATCGAATCCGGCGCCGCGCGCCGGCGAACGGGGGAACATCCGTGAAATATCGCAACCGGGTCGCGGTCGTCACCGGCGCGGGCTCCGGCATCGGGCGGGCGCTGACCATCGCGCTGGCCGCCGATGGCGCCCGGGTGGCGGCCTCGGACATCGACGCGGCCGGGCTCGCGGCGACCAGCGCGGCCTGCGCGCCGGGCAGTGTCGCCACCTACCACCTCGACGTCGCCGACCGCGCCGCGGTCCGCGCGCACGCCGAGCAGGTCCGCGCCGACCTGGGGCCGGCGTCGATGCTGTTCAACAATGCCGGTGTCGACCTGATGGCCGAGATCGAGAGCATGGAGCCCGCGGATCTGGACTGGCTGTTCGGCATCAATTTCGGCGGCGTGGTGAACGGCACCACGGCCTTCCTGCCGCAGCTCATCGAGGCCGGGAGCGCGGATCGCCCGGCCCGGCTGATCAACCTGTCCAGCGCCTTCGGACTGATCGCCGTCCCCGCGCAGGGCGCGTACTGCGCCTCGAAGTTCGCGGTGCGCGGGCTGACCGAGACGCTGCGCCAGGAGATGATCATGAACGACCGCCCGGTGACCGTGCACTGTGTGCACCCCGGCGTGGTGAAGACCAATTTCGGCAAGAACATGCGCACCAGCGCCGAGGACGCCGAGGTGGCCAGGACGCTGTTCGACAAGGCCGCGCTGACCACGCCGGAGCGCACCGCGCGCACGATTCTGCGCGGCGTCGACCGGGGGAAGGCGCGGATTCTCGTCGGCCCCGACGGCCGCATCGCGGCCGCGCTCCCGCGCCTGCTCGGCGTCTCCTACACGACGCTGCTCGCACGCGGTTCGCGCGTGACATCGCGTCGGCGCACCGCGAATCCACCGTCCGTCGAGGAGAGGAACCCGCTGTGACACTGCGGATCGTGCAATGGACCACCGGAAACGTCGGGCGGGCGGCACTGGGGTCGATCGTCGAACGCGACGACATGGAGCTGGTCGGGTTGTACGCCTTCAGCGCCGACAAGGTGGGGCGGGACGCCGGTGACCTGGCTCGGCTCGGCCGCACCCTCGGCGTCGCGGCCACCGACGACATCGACGCGATCATCGCGCTGCGGCCGGACTGCGTCTCCTACATGCCGCTGTTCCCCGACGTCGAGCACCTGTCCAGGCTGCTCGAGGCCGGGATCAATATCGTCACCACCGCGGAGTTCATGACCGGCGCCGCGCTGGGCGCCGAGGCCAGGGCCCGGCTGGAGCGGGCCGCGGCGGCCGGTGGCGCCAGCCTGTTCGGCAGCGGCGTGAATCCGGGGTGGATCGAGTACCTGGCCGCGGCAGCCTCCGGGGTGACGCGCAATCTGCGGTCGCTGCGCGTGATCGAGCAGTTCGACCTGATGGTCCTCTCCGCCGACGGCAACCAGGACGATTTCGGCTGGGGCCGACCTGCCGGCGACCCCGGCCATGCCGACGACGTCGCCGTCGGCGTCGCGGAATTCCGTGATGCCGTGGAGGTGGCGGCCCGGGTGCTCGGCGTCGAGCTGGACGAGATCCGCTACGACGTCGAATTCGCGCACGCCACCGCGGATCTGAAGGTCGCCGCGCGCACCGTCACCGCCGGGACCGTGGCTGGTATCGAGATCACCTGGTCCGGCATCGTCGGCGGGGCCGCGGTGATCGAACTGGTCGCCCGCTGGACGCTCGGCACGAAGATCGAGCCCGCCTGGACCACCGACATGGGCTACACCGTCGAGGTGAACGCCGATCCGCGGGTGATCATGCGGGTCGACTTCCTCCCGGCGGATCTCGAGCAGCTCACCGCCGAGGGCATGGCGATGATGGGCACCGTGCTCACCGCCTCGCCCGCGATCAACGCCATCCCGGCGGTGGTGGCGGCGGCGCCGGGCATCGTCACCTACGCCGACCTGCCGCCGATGACGGCCAATCTCGCCGGGAGATAGGCGATGACCGAGACCGTGGTGACCTTCTGCCGCATCTGCGAACCGCTCTGCGGCATGATCGCGACCGTCGAGGACGGGCGGCTGACCTCGCTGCGCCCGGATCGCGAGCAGCCGCTGTCCAGCGGCTTCGCCTGCCGGAAGGGCGTCGCCTTCACCGAGGTCGTCAACGACCCCGACCGGGTCACCACGCCACTGCGCCGGGGCCCGGACGGCTTCGAGGAGGTCGGCTGGGACGAGGCCATGGCCGATATCGCGGCGCGGCTCACCCGGGTGCTGCGCGCGCACGGGTCGGGGGCGGTCGGCTGGTACATGGGCAACCCGGCCGCGTTCAGCTACTCGCACCTGATGGGGGTCATCGCCTTCATCAAGGGCATCGGCAGGCACTCGCACTACTTCACCGCCTCCACCCAGGACACCAGCAGCAGGCTGCTGGCGAGCCAGTTCCTCTACGGCTCCCCGCTCTCGGTTCCCATCCCCGACCTCAACCGCACGGACCTGCTGGTGGTCATGGGCGCGAATCCGCTGGTCTCGCACGGCAGTTTCCTCACCGCGCCCCGGATCAAGGACCGGCTGCGCGAGATCAGCGGCCGCGGCCGGGTCGTCGTGATCGATCCCCGCCGGACCGAGACCGCCGCCGCGCACGAATGGCTCGGGATCGTTCCCGACACCGATGCCTTCCTGCTGCTCTCGCTGCTCCAAGTGCTTTTCGCCGAGGACCTCGCCAGGCCGGGTGCGCGGGTTCGCGACCTGGGGTGGCTGCGCGCGCAGGCCGCGCCGTTCACCCCCGAGTCCACGGCGGGCTCGACGGGGATCGCCCCGGAGCAGGTGCGCGAGCTGGCCCGCGCGCTCGCCGGGACCCCGCGGGCCGCCGTCTACGGCCGGTTCGGCACCTGCGTCGGGCGGCACGGCACCCTGACGAACTACCTCATCGATGCCGTGAACCTGGTGGCGGGCAACCTCGACATCCCGGGCGGCAGCGTCTTCAGCACCCTCGGCATCCGCGGGCAGCGCTGGGCGATGGTGGTCATGGGGGCGCTGCTGCGCCGGGCCTACCGGCGCGATCGGGGCCGCATCGGCGGCTTCGGCCCGGTCATCGGCGCGGAACCCGCCGCACTCATGGCCAAGCAGATCACCACGCCGGGGCCGCGCCGGATCCGCGCGCTCTTCGTGAGCGCGGGCAACCCGGTGCTCTCGGTCCCCAACGGCGACGAACTGGAGGCGGCGACCGAGCACCTCGACCTGATGGTCGGGCTGGACTTCTACCGCACCGAGACCGCGGCGCACTGCGATTATCTACTGCCGGTGACCACGATGTACGAGCGCGACGACTTCGCGCTCACCTTCCAGCAGTTCCAGGCGACGCCGTTCCGGCAGGCCACCGAAGCCGTCGTGCGGCCACCCGGCCGGGCGCGTACGGAGTGGGAGATCATCGACGACCTGATGCGGCGGATGTCGAAACGCACTCCGGTCTTCGCGGCACTCGCCCTCCTCCGGGCCGCCCTGCGGCGCCTCGGACGCCGCTTCCACCCGCGCCCGCTGGCCGATCTGATCATCCGGTTGTCCGCGGGCGGCGCCGGGGCCGGGCGCACCGGGCTGACCTTCGACCGGCTCACCGGCGCACACCCGCACGGCGTCGTCGTGGCTCCGGAGATCGCGACCGGCGTGCTCGGCGAGGTGCTGGCCTACGGCGACCGGCGCGTGCACCTGCGGCACCCGGAGATCGCCGCCGAGATCGCGGCGCTGGCCGGGGAGACCGGCACCGCCCGCTATCCGCTTCGGCTGATCGGCATGCGCGAGCCGCGCTCGGAGAACTCCTGGATGCACAACTCGCCGCTGCTCCGGCGCGGTGCGCACCGGCCGCACCGCGCGCTCATGCACCATGACGACGCCGCCGGGCTCGGGATCGCCGACGGCGCCGCGGTGCGGGTGAGTTCGGCGACCGGCTCGATCGAGCTCCCGGTCGAGCTGACCGGCGATATCGTGCGGGGCGCGGTCGCCATCCCACACGGCTACGGGCACCGGGGTACCGGGGGATGGCGGCTCGCCAACCAGGTCGGCGGGGTGAACGTCAACCTGCTGATGTCGAGCGAGCCCGGTGATATCGAGGCATTGGCGGGGATGTCCCGGCTGACCGGCGTTCCGATCAGCGTGCGCCCCGCGGGAGAAACAGTTCCATCCACTCCACCTACGAGACAGGCGAGACCATGCGCAGAGTAGTTCAGTTCTCCACCGGCAATGTCGGACGGCATTCGCTGCGGGCGATCATCGGCCGCCCCGACCTCGAGCTGGCCGGGGTGCACGCCGCGAGCCCGGCCAAGATCGGGCGCGACGCCGCCGAGCTGTGCGACTGGGGCGAGCCCACCGGTGTGCTCGCCACCGACGACGTCGAGGCGCTGCTCGCGCTGAAACCGGACTGCGTGGTGTACACCGCGCTCGCCGAGACCAGGCCGGTGGAGGCGATCGAGCAGCTGTCGGCGATCCTCGCGGCAGGCATCAATGTGGTGGGGTCGTCGCTGGTGTGGATGGTCGCCCCCCGGCACGCCGAGGACTGGGTGCGCGAACCGCTGGAGAAGGCGTGCGCGGCGGGCGGCTCCTCGCTGTACATCAACGGCATCGACCCGGGCTACTCCGGCGACACGCTGGTACACACCGCACTGGGGCTGGTGACCAGGGCGGAGTCGGTCGCGGTGCAGGAGATCTTCGACTACGGCAACTACGACGACGCCGAATTCACCGGCGCGGCCATGGGATTCGGGGTGGCCGAGGACGCGGAGCTGCCGCCGCTGTACCTGCCCGGCGTGGTGGCCTCCATGTGGGGCGGGCAGGTGCGCAGCCTGGCCGCGGCGCTCGGGATCACCCTGGACGAGGTCACGCAGCGCACCGAACGGTGGTTCACCCCGGAGCGCATCGACTGCACCATGATGACGGTGCAGCCCGGGGAGATGGCGGCGGTCCGGTTCGCCACCGAGGGGGTGCTGAACGGCAAGGTGGTCATCACGATGGAGCACGTCAACCGGCTCACCTCGGCCGCGGCACCGGACTGGGACTTCCCGCCGGACGGGCACTCCGGTGTGCACCGGGTCGTGGTCGAGGGTGATCCGCGGATCGAGATCAACACCCACGTCTCCCACCCGGTCCTCGATCCGACCGACGCGGGCTGCATCTCCACCGCGGCCCGGGTGGTCAACGCGATCGACTGGGTCTGCGACGCTCCCGCCGGGCTGGTGTCGGTCGAGGACATTCCGCAGACGGCGGTGCTCAACGGGCTGCTGTGGTGACGGGGCGTCCGCCTCGGCTCGAGCGCGGCGAACGGCCGTGCGCTCGATGAAGACCAAGGGTGCGCTGATCTGGGATTTCCACCAGCCGTGGTCGATCGAGGAGATCGAGATCGGGGAGCCGCGCGGCGGCGAGGTGAAGATCCGGATGGAGGCCGCCGGGCTCTGCCACTCCGATCACCACCTCGTGACCGGCGACATTCCGATGGCGTCCTTCCCGATCCTCGGCGGGCACGAGGGTGCCGGCGTCGTCGTCGAGGTCGGCGCGGGAGTGGACGACATCGCGGTCGGTGACCACGTCGCGCTGTCGTTCATCCCGGCCTGCGGCCGGTGCCCGTCCTGCCGGGCGGGCCGGACGAACCTCTGTGATCTCGGTGCCGGGCTGCTGGCGGGGGCCTCGGTCTCCGACGGGTCGTTCCGGGTGCGGGCGCGCGGGCGGGACGTGTATCCGATGTCGCTGCTCGGCACCTTCGCGCCGTACCTGGTGGTGCACCGCAGCTCCGTGGTGAAGATCGATTCGGAGATCCCCTTCGCGGTCGCGGCGCTGCTGAGCTGCGGGGTCACCACCGGGTTCGGCGCGGTGGCGCGGTCGGCGGATGTGCGGCCGGGCGAGGATGTCGCGGTGATCGGGATCGGCGGGCTCGGGGCGGCAGCCCTGCAGGCCGCGGTGCTGGCCGGGGCCCGCTACGTTTTCGCGATCGATCCGGTCGCCTGGAAGCGCGAGCAGGCCGTGCACTTCGGCGCGACCCACGTCTACCCCGACATCGCCGCCGCGCTGGCCGCCGTTCCCGAGGTGACAGCGGGCGGAATGGCGGCGAAGGTGATCGTCACCGTCGGCCGCATGGACGGCCGGGACCTCGACATGTACCTGGCGCTGACGGCGAAGGCGGGCACCTGCGTCGTCGTGGCCATGGGCGGCGTGCTCGACGCCGAGACGACGCTGAACCTCACCATGCTGACCCTGTTCCAGAAGAACGTGCAGGGCACGATCTTCGGTGCGGGCAACCCGCAGCACGATATTCCCCGGCTGCTGGCGCTCTACCGGGCGGGGAAGCTCAACCTCGACGACATGGTGACGCGTCGGTACCGGCTGGAGGACGTCAACGACGGCTACCGGGACATGCTGGAGGGCCGCAATATCCGAGGGGTCATCACGTTCACCGACGCTGATCGGTGAAGCGGGCCCGGGTTTCGGTCAGCTCGCCGTCGGGCCGGTGACGGCTCGCGGCAGCCGGGTGCCGACGTAGCGCGCGGTCCGGCGGGCCAGGAAGCCGGGCGCGGCGCGGCCGACCAGCCACCCCACCCGGGTGCGCCCCGGTACCACCACCCGGGCGCGATCGCGGGCGACCGCGGCCAGCACATCGGCGGCCAGCCGCTCCGGGGAGTACGCCCGCTCGGTGTTCTCGGCGCCGAGGAAGAACGCGCGACCGGCGAACCCGCTGCTGTCGGTGCTGTCGAGAATGGGTGTCTCGACCGCCGACGGGCACACCACCGTCACCCCGACGCCGTGGTGCACGGCTTCGGTCCGCAGCGCCTCGGACAGCCCGACCACCGCGAACTTGGTGGCGCAGTAGCTGGTCAGCAGCCCGGATGCCATCAGCCCCGCCGCCGAGGCGGTATTGACGATGTGGCCGGTGCCCGCCGCGATCATCCGCGGATAGGCGGCCTGGACGCCGTGCACGACACCGCGCAGGTTGATGTCGATGATGCGGTTCCACTGCTCGAGGGTCAGCTCCTCGGTGGGGCCGCCGATGACGATCCCGGCGTTGTTGAAGAGCAGGTCGAGCCGGCCGGTCGGAGCCGTTGCCGCGGCGACCGCCGCCGCAACGGCGACCGCGTCGGTGACGTCGAGTTCGACGCCGACGGCACTGCCCGGGCCGGTGGCGGCGGCCGCCACCCGGGCGGCGGCCGCCGCGTCGATGTCGGCGCAGTGCACTCGCGCACCGGCCGCCACGAGCGCACGGGTGAGTGCGGCGCCGATGCCGGAGCCGCCGCCGGTGACGAGGGCGGAACGCCCGGTGAATCGGCCGCCGTACGGCTCGGTCATGTCAGCGCCGCCAGGTGCTTGCGCAGGTTCGGGTACCGCATGAGGTGTGCGCCGCCGTTGATGTCGAGCACCTCGCCGGTGATCCAGCTCGCCTCGTCCGAGCTCAGGAAGACCGCGGCGGCGGCCACCTCCTCCGGCTTCCCCGGTCGGCCCAGCGGGGTGTTCTCCAGGTAGTCCTCCCGGATGCCGGGAATACCGTCGATCCCGGCGGTGAGCGGGGTGATGACCAGGCCCGGTGCGATGGCATTGACCCGGATGCCGCGCGGCGCCAGCTCCAGCGCCGCGACCTGGGTGAGCATCGACAGCCCGGCCTTCGACGCGCAGTAGGCGGAGAGGCCCTCGCCGGGCTGTCTACCGTTGAGCGAGGTCAGCGAGGTGATCGAGCCGCCGTCGGTGAGCACCCGCGCGGCATGCTTGAGGACCAGGAAGGCGCCGGCCAGGTTGATGTCGAGCACCCGCCGCCACTCGGCGGCGTCGTGGTCGACGATCGGGCCCCAGGTGCTGGTGCCAACGGTATTGACGACGGTGTGCACGGCACCGGCGGCCGCCGCCTCGGTGAAGAGCCGCTGCACCGCGGCCTCGTCGGTGATCTCGACTTCCCTGGCGATGCCGTCGATCTCCTTCGCCACCGCACCCGCGCCCGCGCCGTCCCGGTCGGCGACGACGATCCGGGTGCCGGTGGCCGCCAGCGCCCGCGCCGTCGCGGCGCCGAGCCCCGATGCGCCGCCGATCACGACGGCAGTCCGATTGTTGCCCACGGTACCTCCGATTTGCTGTCCAGCTTCTGCGGATTGCCATACTATGCGACTTACCGAAATACCAACAGAAAGTTCGACAACATGGGACTGTTCCAGCCGTCGTCGACGGCGATCATCGGCGCGGGCATCGCCGGGCTGACCGCGGGAAAGATGCTGAGTGACTACGGAGTCCCGTACACCTGCTTCGAGGCCTCCGACCGCATCGGCGGCAACTGGGCGTTCGGGAATCCGAACGGGAGTTCCAGCGCCTATCGGTCGCTGCACATCGACACCTCGAAGTACCAGTTGTCGTTTCGCGACTTCCCGATCCCCGAAACGTATCCGGACTTCCCGCACCACAGCCTGATCAAGCGGTACCTCGACGACTACGCCACATCGTTCGACCTGCTCGACCGCATCGCCTTCGACACCGCGGTGGTCCGCGCCGAGCACCACGACCAGGGCGGCTGGACGCTGCACCTCGGCAACGGCGAACGGCACGACGCCGAATTCCTGGTCGTCGCCAACGGGCACCACTGGGACCCGCGCTTCCCGGACTTCCCCGGGCACTTCGACGGCGAGGTGATCCACTCACACGCCTACATCGACCCGGCGCACCCGCTCGACCTGCGCGACAAGCGCATCCTGGTGGTCGGCCTCGGCAACAGCGCCGCCGACATCACCGTCGAGCTGTCGTCCCGCTCCCTGGGTAATACCGTGCACCTTTCCACCCGCTCCGGCTCGTGGATCGTGCCCAAGTACATGGCAGGGCGGCCGGTCGACAAGTACGGCGCGGCGCTGCCCTTCGTCCCCCGGCCGGTCTACCGCGCGGCGGTGAACGCCTTCGCGGAGTTCATCTCCGGCAACCCCGAGCGCTGGGGGCTGCCGCGCCCGGAGCACCGGTTCCTGGACGCGCACGGCACCCAGTCGGTCGAGCTGCCGCTGCGGCTCGGCTCCGGCGATGTCTCGCCGAAACCGAACATCAGCGGGCTGGACGGCGCGCGGGTCTGCTTCGAGGACGGCAGCAGCGCCGAGATCGACGTGATCATCTACGCCACGGGGTACAACATCAGCTTCCCGTTCTTCGACCCGGAGTTCCTCAGCGCGCCGGGCAATCGTATCCGGCTCTACAAGCGGATCCTGCAGCCCGGCACCCCTGACCTGGCCTTCGCCGGGCTGGCGCAGTCGGTGCCGACGCTGTTCCCCTTCGTGGAGTGCCAGGCCCGGCTGATCGCCGCCTACGCGGCCGGCGAGTACCTGCCACCGCCCGCGCCCGAGATGGAGCGGATCATCACCGCGGACGAGCAGCGCTACCTCGGGCACGTACTGGACCGGCCGCGCCACACCCAGCAGGTCGAGTTCTTCCCCTACGAGCGGCAGCTGCGTCTCGAGGAGCTGCCGGAGGGCAGGCGCCGCGCGCAGGCGGCCGCGCGGGCGCGGGAGCTGGTGGCCTGATGGAGAACACGACCTTCGAATCGGCCGGGGTGCGCTGCCACGCCTGGCATTTCCGGGCCGCCGACGCGCGGCTGGCTGGTCCGGCCGGGCGCCCGGCCGTCGTCATGGCGCACGGCTTCGCCGGTACCAAGGACTCCGGTCTGGAATCGTTCGCCCGGCACCTGGCCGCCGCGGGCGCCGAGGTACTGGCCTTCGACTACCGCGGCTTCGGCGCCAGCGAAGGCGCACCGCGACAGGTGATCTCGCCGTCGGGGCAGCTGGCGGACTACCGCGCGGCGCTCGACGCGGCCGCCCGGCTTCCCGAGGTCGATCCGGACCGGCTGGTGCTGTGGGGTGTCTCCATGGCCGGTGGCACCGTGCTGGAGGCGGCGGCCGGACGGGACGACATCGCCGCGGTGATCGCGCTGACGCCGCTGGTGTCCGGCGCCGCGGTCGAGCGGCCGGCACCGCTGGCCGCCGGTCCGGTCCCCGCTGCGGAGCCGGGCTGGCACCGGGCGGGCACGACCGCGCGGCTGCTGCTCGCCGCCGCCCGCGACCGCCGTGCCGCCGCGGCCGGGCGCGAGCGGATCACGCTGCCCGCGGTGGGCGAGCCGGGTGAGCTGGCGCTGCTCACGCTGCCCGGCGCCACCGCCGACTACGCCTCCATCGCGGGACCCACCTGGCGCAACGAGGTGGCCGCGAGTATCGCGCTCGATGCGATTCGCCGTGCGCCGCTGCGCGCCGCGGCCGAGGTGCGCTGCCCGGTGCTGGTCCAGATCGCCGACTATGACCGCTACGCGCCGCCGTCGGCGGCGGCGAAGGCGGCGTCGCGGGCCCGCGCACAGGTCCGGCACTATCCCTGCGATCACTTCGACGTCTACCCCGGCAAGCAGCGCCACGACACCATCCGCGAGCACCAGGCGCTATTCCTGAGCCGAGTGCTCGCGCCGGCCGCCGCGAGTGCCGAGCGGTAACCCGGCGGCGCCGCAGCGGTGCCGGAGATCGCGCGAGCCCGGTAACCGCCGCAGCGGTGCCGGAGATCGCGCGAGCCCGGACACGCTCGGCGTCCGGGCTCGCGCGGTCCGGGGACTACTCGCTCGCGGTGTGCGCGGTGGCGGCGGCGATCTGCGCCTGGAAGGCCGCCAGCTTCTCCGACGAGGAGGTCTGGTGATGGCTGCGCGCCTTGATGCTGACATCGTGCCCGGCCGCGGCGGCGCGCAGCGCGCCGACCGTGGCCTTCTCCCGCGGGACGTGCTTGAACGGGTCGAAGGAGTACCACTTCATGGCGTTCAGGTGCGTCATCTTGTCGATCTCGTCGTCGGTGACGTTCTCCGCCGCGAAGACTCCGTTCAGCTCCTCCGGGGCGCCCGGCCACATGGAGTCGCTGTGCGGGTAGTCCATCTCCCACGCGATGTTGTCGATGCCGATCTCGTGCCGCAGCCTGACCCCGATCGGGTCGCTGATGAAGCAGGTCAGGAAGTGGTCACGGAAGACCTCGCTGGGCAGCTTGCCGCCGAAGTTCTGTTCGGTCCAGGTGGAGTGCATGTCGTAGGTGCGGTCGATGCGCTCGAGGAAGTACGGAATCCAGCCGGTGCCGCCCTCGGAGAGCCCGATCTTGAGGTCCTTGTAGTCCTTGATCGGGCGCGACCACAGCAGATCGGCGGCCGCGGAGACGATATTGAGCGGCTGCAGGGTGATCATGACGTCCGGCGGGGAGTCCGAGGCCGGGATGGAGAGCCTGCCCGACGAGCCGATGTGCACATTGAGCACCGTGTCGGTGTCGACCAGCGCCTCCCACAGCGGCTTCCAATGCTCGTGGTGGAAGCTCGGGTAGCCCAGCGCCGCCGGGTTCTCGGTGAAGGTGAGCGAGTGCACGCCCTTCTTCGCCACCCGGCGCACCTCGGCGGCGCACAGCTCGGCGTCCCAGATCACCGGCAGCGCCATCGGGATGAAGCGGCCGGGGTAGGCGCCGCACCACTCGTCGATGTGCCAGTCGTTGTACGCCTGGACCAGGGCCAGCGAGAAGTCGGAGTCCTCGGTGGCGAAGAGCCGCGCGGCGAAGCCGGGGAAGGAGGGGAAGTTCATCTGCGCCAGCACGCCGCCGGCGTTCATGTCCTTGACCCGCTCGTCCACGTTGTAGCAGCCGGGGCGGATCTCGTCGAGGCCCTCGGGCTCCAAGCCGTACTCCTCCTTGGGACGGCCGGCCACCGCGTTGAGCGCCACGTTCGGGATGACGCGATCGCGGAACTTCCACATGTCCGCGCCGTTGTCCATGTGCACCAGCCGGGGTGCGTCGTCGGCGTACTTCGCCGGCAGGTGGTTGGCGAACATGTCGGGTGGTTCGATGATGTGGTCGTCGACACTGACCAGGATCATGTCGTTCTTGTCCACGGTTGCTCCTTCACACAGTGGCGGCGGCGGGCGCCTGCCGCGCCGTCGGATCGGGGTTCTCGATCGGCAGCCCCATGAACCTGCGGGCGTTGTCGCCCATGAAGTCCCAGGTCCGCCGGGTGTCCATGCCCTCGGCGTACTTCCAGTAGCCCTTCGGCTCCGGCAGCCCCTCCGGGTGCGGGTAGTCCGAGCCGAACATCACCCGGTCCCAGCCGACGGTCTCGACCACGTCGGCGACCGAGCCCTCCCAGAACGGGCTCACCCAGATATTGCGGCGGAACACCTCGAGCGGGTCCTCCGGGAAGTTCTGCGGCATCTTCTTGGTGAGATCGCGCAGGTCGTGGAAGAGCGGGTGGATCCAGGAGCTGCCGTTCTCCACGCTGGCGATGCGCAGCTTCGGGAACCGGGTCAGCGTGCCGTGGCAGATCAGGCTGCCGATCATGTCGGAGATCTCGCGGTGCCCGAGGGCGAGCCAGCGGAACGAGCTCATCGCCATGAAGTTCTTGGTGGCGGGCGGCTCCCACTTGTTGACGTACTCGTCGAGCGGGGGCTGGCTGGCGTGCAGCACGATCGGCAGGTTCGCGCTCTCCACGTCGCGCCAGAACGGGTCGAACTCCGGCAGCGCGGGCGAGCGCCAGCCGTTGACGCCCTTGACCGGCGCGGGCTTGATCAGCGCCACCTTCGCGCCGTGCTCCAGGATGTACTCGAGCTCGCGGCGCGCGCCGTCCACCTCGGCGCAGTTGATGATCGGCGTGCTGAAGACGCGGTCCCGGTAGGCGTAGGTCCAGTGCTCGAGCATCCAGCGGTTGAGCGCGTGGATGATCGCCAGCGTCAGCTGCGGATCGTCGGCGGCGGAGTGCTCGACCAGGCTGGCCAGCGTGGGGTAGTTCAGCGTCTCGCGCACCCCCTGGCGGTCCAGCTCGGCGATCCGGTCCTCGGGGTTGCGGGTGGCGGCGGGGGCGTCGATGGCAGCGCCCTGCATCTCGCGCAGGGTGAGGCCGTCGGTGTTCTCGCCGGCGAAGAACTTCTCGTGCGCGCCGGGCGCGGCCACCCGGTCGAAGGTCGGATTCGGGATGAAGTCGGTGATCCGGCCGTTGATCGCGAGCCGGGTGTGCCGTCCGATCTGCACGTACTGCACGGCTTGGCGGTACTGCTCGGGCAGAAATTTGGTCAGCGCGTCCGCGGTCTCGTACATGTGCGCGTCGGCGTCGAAGATCGGAATCTCCGCGGGATGTGTCACAGGCCCTCCTTCGGGCGGCTATTTCGCGACGAAGCGCGTGGTGTCCAGGATCAGTACGACCCGGTCGTCGATGTCGTCGGGCGGCCCGCCGCCGGTGTCGCCGTAGCGCTCGGCCAGTTCGGCGTAGAACTTGCCGTCCTGGTCGCCCTCGACGGTGACGAGCCACCCGCGGGTCTCCAGCACCCGGGCGGGCGCTTCCGGGTCGGTGATGACGAACGAATAGTTCGGATTGGCCTGCAAGCTGGTGAATTTGCGGCGCGGGATGGTGTGGCTCATGCGCAGGTGCGCGCCGTCCCAGGTGAACCGCATGGGCGATTGATCCGGCGTCCCGTCCGGGGCGACGGTGGCGAGGACGCCGACTATCGGGCGGTGCAGAAGGTCCTCCAGCCCGGAGGGAATTCTCGAGTTCATGGCTCCACCTCGTAGCAATTACCGTTGACCTTACCGTAAGGTACCATCACCGGGAAGGCGGCAGGGGCGAGGAGGTCGGGAAAATGACGAAGATCCGCGCGGAACGGATCCCGCCGCACGCCCGTCGCGCGGCCGTGGCCGGCTTCGTCGGAACCTTCGTGGAGTACTACGACTTCGCGCTCTACGGCGTGCTCGCCGTCTACTTCGCGCCGCTGTTCTTCCCCGCCGACAACGACGCGGTCTCGCTGCTCCTCGGCCTCGCGGTCTTCGGCGCGGGCTTCGTCGCCCGCCCGATCGGCGGCATCCTGTTCGGCCGGGTCGGCGACCGCCGCGGTCGGCGCACCGCGCTGCTGGCGACCGTCGTGCTGATGGGCACCTGCTCGACCGTGATCGGGCTGCTGCCGACCTACGCCACCGTCGGCATTCTCGCCCCGATCATGCTGGTGGCCCTGCGCATCGGCCAGGGCCTCTCGGCCGGTGCGGAGATGCTCGGCTCGGTGACCTTCGCGCTCGAGTCGGCGCCCGCCTCGCGGCGCACCTTCCTGGCCTCGCTCACCCCCTACGGCGCCGGGCTCGGCGGGTCGAGCGGCGCGGTGCTCGCCGCGCTGCTCGGGATCTTCGCCTCCGGCGACTTCATGGCCGACCACGGTTGGCGGATCCCCTTCCTGGTCGCGGCGCCGCTGACCCTGGTGGCGCTGATCATCCGGCGCCGGGTGGAGGACTCGCCGGAGTTCGCCCGCCTGGTCCGCGAGGACCGCATCGTGAAGTCTCCGCTGCGCGTGGTGCTGGCCGGCTACCGGCGCGAGGTGCTGATCGCGGGCGCGATCGCGATCGGGGTGAACGGCGCGGCGGGCGTGGCCCAGTGGTTCGGCGTCTACCTGGCAGGCAACCGCGACCTGCCCGCGGAGTCGGTGCTGGCCGCGTACGCGACGGCCATGGTGCTCGGCGCGCTCTGGACCCCGCTGTGGGGCAGGCTCGCCGACCGGGTCGGCCAGCGCGAGTTGCTGACCGCGATCCTGTGCGGCTTCATCCTGCTCGCCGGGCCGGTCTTCGCGCTGCTGTCGAGCACCGAGAGCCCGGTGCTGCTCGCCGCGGGGATGACGGTCTACCTGACCCTCACCAACGCGGTGATGGCGCCCGGCTTCGGCCTGATCGCCGGGCTCTTCCCCGCGCCGGTGCGCTACACCGGCGCCAATCTCGGCCAGAACATCGGCACCGTGCTCGGCGGCGGCACCGCGCCGCTGGTCTGCGGCGCGCTGCTGCTCGCCACCGGTTCGGTGGCCGGTCCGGTGCTGTGGATCGTCGGGGTGAGCATCGTCGCGCTCGCCGCCATCGCGGTGCTGCGCGCCGCCGCCGCCCCGCAGAAAGTCTCCTGAAAGGAATCACACGATGCCGAGAATGATCGCACCGGATATCTCGACCTGGCCGGAGGAGGACTACCAGCTCGTCGGCGGGGCCTGCGCCGACTGCGCGGCGACCGTCTTCCCACTGCAGGAGCTGTGCCCGCGCTGCAGCAAGCCCGCGGTCGAGCGGATCACCCTGCCGCGCACCGGGACCCTGGTGGCCTGGACCACGCAGGGCTTCCTGCCGGGCGCCCCGTACCTCGGCGACGAGACGCAGCAGACCTTCGTCCCGTTCGGCGTCGGGCTGGTCCAGCTCGGCGACGTCATCCGGGTCGAGGGCAGGCTCACCGAGAACGACCCGAAGAAGCTCACCTTCGGGATGCCGGTCGCGCTGACCGCCGTCCACCTCGGCACCGACACCGCCGGTGACGAGGTGCTCACCTTCGCCTTCGAGCCGCTGTCGAGCAAGGAGTCCTGATGACCAACGAGGTAGCGATCATCGGCGTCGGGATGCACCCGTTCGGCCGCTTCGAGGGCAAGTCGGCCATGCAGATGGGCACCGACGCGATCCGGGCCGCGCTGGCCGACGCCGGGCTGGAGTGGAAGGACATGCAGTTCGCCGTCGGCGGCAGCTGGGAGGTCGCGAACCCGGACGCCATCGTCGGCATGATGGGGCTCACCGGCCTCCCGTTCACCAATGTCTTCAACGCCTGCGCGACCTCCGCGAGCGCCACCGAGGCCGTTGCCGATGCCATCCGGCTCGGCAAGTACGACGTCGGCATCGCGATCGGCATGGACAAGCACCCGCGCGGCGCCTTCACCGTCGACCCGACCCTGGTCGGGATGCCGAAGTGGTACGGCGAGAACGGCCAGTACCTGACCACCCAGTTCTTCGGCATGAAGGCCAACCGCTACCTGCACGACCACGGCATCTCGCAGCGCACCCTGGCCAAGGTGGCCGCGAAGAACTACCGCAACGGCGCGCTGAACCCGAACGCGTTCCGCCGCAAGCCGGTCGCCGAGGACGACATCCTGGCGGCACCCATGCTCAACTACCCGCTCACGCACTACATGTTCTGCGCCCCGGACGAGGGCGCCGCCGCGGTGATCATGTGCCGGGCCGACATCGCGCACCGCTTCTCCGCGCGCAAGCCGGTGTACGTGCGCGCCGTCGAGATCCGCACCCGCGCCTACGGTGCCTACGAGGTGAACACCACCTACGCGCCGGTCCAGGAGGAGGCCGCGCCGTCGGTGCACGCCGCGCGCGCGGCCTTCGAGGCCGCCGGGATCTCCCCGGCCGACATCGACGTCGCCCAGCTGCAGGACACCGACGCGGGCGCGGAGGTCATCCACATGGCCGAGGCCGGGCTCTGCGCGCACGGCGACCAGGAGAAGCTCATCGCCGAGGGCGCCACCGAGATCACCGGCTCGCTGCCGGTGAACACCGACGGCGGGCTCATCGCCAACGGCGAGCCGATCGGCGCCTCCGGGATGCGGCAGCTGCACGAGCTGGTGCACCAACTGCGCGGGACGGCGGGGGAGCGGCAGGTCGCCGGCGCGCCCAAGGCGGGGTTCGCCCTGCTCTACGGTGCGCCGGGCACCGCAGGCGCGACGATCGTCACCACCTGATGGGGTCACTCGCGGGCCGGACATTGATCATGTCCGGCGGCAGCCGCGGGATCGGGCTGGCGATCGCGCTGCGTGCGGCTGCCGACGGCGCGAACATCACGCTCATCGCCAAGACCGACGAGCCACATCCCAAGCTGCCTGGCACCATCCACACCGCGGGGGCCGAGATCGAGCGGGCGGGTGGGGCGGTGCTGAAGGTCGTCGGTGACATCCGCGACGACGACACCGTTGCCGTGGCGGTCGAGCAGACGGTCGAGCGGTTCGGCGGGATCGATCTGGTGGTGAACAATGCCTCCGCCATCGACCTCGCGGGGACCGAGGAGGTGCCGATGAAGCGGTACGACCTCATGCAGGACATCAACTGCCGGGGCACCTTCCTGCTGTCCAAGCTCGCGATTCCGGCGCTGCGGAAGTCCGCCGCCGCCGGGCGTGATCCGCAGGTACTCACGCTGTCGCCGCCGCTGAACCTCGATCCGCGCTGGGCGGGTTCGTGTCTCGCCTACACCATCGCCAAGTACGGGATGTCGCTGACGACGCTCGGCCTGGCGGAGGAGCTGCGCGGCGACGGGATCGGGGTGAACTCGCTGTGGCCGCGCACCACGATCGGCACCGCGGCCATCCGCAACCGGCCGGGGGGCGAGCAGCGGTTCGCCGCCTCGCGCACCCCCGAGATCTGCGCGGACGCCGCCTACCTGGTGCTCACCGCCCCGGCGACCACCACCGGCAACTTCTTCCTCGACGAGGAGGTGCTGCGCGCGCACGGGGTCACCGACCTGGATCGCTATCGGGTCACCCCCGGCGGCGGCCCGCTCACCGCGGACATGTTCCTGTGAGCGTGCTGCTGCGCTCCGACCGGGACGGGGTGCGCACGCTCACCCTGAACCGGCCGGAGCGGCGCAATGCCCTGAACCCGGAGCTGTGGGCGGCGCTGGCCGACGCGCTCCGGGAGGTCGCGCGGGACCGCACGGTGCGCGCGCTGGTGCTGACCGGGTCCGGCGGCGCCTTCTGCGCGGGCGCCGATGTGGTGAACAGCGACCCGTACGCGGCGCCGTTCGAGAAGTTGCGGGCGATCACCGACGTGGCCCAGCACCTGCACGAGCTGCCCATCCCGGCCCTCGCCAAGGTGCGCGGCGCCGCGGTCGGCGCGGGCTGGAATCTCGCGCTCGGCTGCGATTTCGTCATCGCCACCCCGGAGGCGCGCTTCGCGCAGATCTTCGCCAAGCGCGGGCTCTCCCTCGATTGCGGTGGCTCCTGGCTGCTGCCCAAACTCGTCGGGCTGCAACAGGCCAAGCGGCTGGCGCTACTGGCGGATACCGTCGATGCCGCGGAGGCTCATGCCCTCGGGCTGGTCACCTGGCTCACGCCGGAGGACGAGATCGACGACTTCACCGACGCCACGGCCGCGCGGCTGGCCGCCGGGCCGCCGGTGGCGCTGGCGCAGATCAAGGGGCTGCTCAACGAGGGGGCCGATCGGAGCATGCGGGAGGCGCTGGCCGGGGAGGCGCGGGCACAGTCCGTCGCCTTCGCCACCGCGGACGTGCCGGAGGCGTACGCGGCCTTCCGGGAGAAGCGGGATCCGGTGTTCACCGGAGAGTGGAACGTGCGCAGGCCCGAGTCCGAGGGGTGAGCGGCGACCGGCCCGGCTCCGGTGCGGCGGATCCGGGGCATGGCCGGATCCGCCGCACCGGGCTACGGGTCCGCGGCTATCGCGACGGGGCGTCGGTCCTTTCGGCAGCGGTCTCGGCGCCGGCGACCGTGGCGGGGTCACCCGCCCGGTAGGCCGCGACGATCGGGGCGAGCTCGTCGGCGGTCGCACCGTGCAGGATGACCCGGTCCGCGCCGTGCTCGAACTCGGCGCGGATGCGGGCGGCGCACTCCTCGGGGGTGCCGGTGGCGGCGTTCTCGGTCCAGGACGCGGGGAACAGCTCCTCGATGTGCCGCAGCTGCTCGTCGGTGGCGACGCGGTCGATCGCGCCGGGAATCGACTGCACGACCGAGTCCTCGCGGAATCGCTTCAGGACGGCCGGGTCCCAGTCGTTGGTGCGGACCATGAGGTCGCCGTAGCCCTGCAGGTAGGTGGCGAGCCGCCCGACCAGCCGCGCACGCCGCACCTCCTCGGGGAGGTGGTCGCCGATGGTCGCCAGGCACGACCACACCCGGACCTGGTCGGGGTCGCGGTCGGCGTCGACGGCCGCGCGCTTCACCGTGTCCGAACACCGGCGCAGTGTCCCGGGCCCGAAATAGGTGTGCAGCACGACATCATCGAAGGCCCGCCCGCCCAGCGCCAGGCTCTTCGGGCCGAAGGCGACCAGCCCGAGCGGGATCTCCTCCCGGAAGTTGCCGTCCAGGTAGAGCGTCCGGTATTGCCCGAGGGGACCGTCGTAGTCGCTGATCACCCCGCCGCTCCAGAGCGTGCGCATGACCCGCGCGAACTCCTCCATCTGCGCGGTGGTCACCGACGGAATGCCGAACAGGTCGTACAGCCCGGGCACCCCGCGGCCGATCCCGAGCGTGAACCGCCCGCCGGAGAGCCGGTGCAGGGTGGTCGCCCAGGAGGCGGTGATCAGCGGGTGCCTGGTGTTGTGGTTGGTCGCGGCGGTGGCGACGCGGAGTCGCGTGGTGGCCGCGCAGGCGGCGGTGCTGAGCGTGGCCGCCTCCTTGATGTTCCAGCGCTCGGAGACGAACGCTGTGCCGAAGCCGAGCTCCTCACCGCGCTTCGCTTCGTCGAGGACACCGGCGGGGCCGGCGCCGCCCGCCCCCGGCAGGAGGTAGTAGCCGAGTTCGTCGAGGATGCGGGTCATGGTGCACTCCGGGAAGGTCAGGTGAAGTCGGAACCGCCGTCGACGTTCACGTCGGCGCCGGTGGTGTAGGAATTGCGCCGCGAGGCGAGGAAGGTGGCGACCGGGGCGATCTCCTCGGGCCGCCCGGCGCGCGGCATGTGCGCGGGGTGGCCGAAGTGCTCGCCGATCGCCCGCATGAGTTCGTACGGATCGTCGGTGTGCACACCGGCCGAGCGCGCCCACTCCAGCAGCGCCGGGGTCACGAAGGTGCCGGGGGAGACCACGTTGACCAGGATCTCCTCCGGCGCCAGCAGCAGCGAGAGATTCTTGGAGATGCTGGTGACCATGGCCTTGGCGGCGGTGTAGGCCACCAGGTTCACGCTCTGGCGCTGGGTGGAGTGCGCGGAGAAGTTGACGATGCGCGCCCACTCGGCCCGGCGCAGCAGCGGCAGCGCGGCCTGCACGCAGTGCACCATCGACATCGCGCCGTGGTCGACGGCCTCGCGCCAGCTCTGCACGGTCAGCGCTTCGAAGCGGCCCTGCACATTCGGGCCCGCGGTATTGACCAGGGCGTTGAGGCCGCCGTCCCACCGCTCGCCCAGCTCGTCGAAGACCCGGCGCACGGCGGCGGGGTCGCAGGCGTCGGCGGCGATCCCGACCGCGTCCGGGCTGCCGCGCTCGGCCAGATCATGTGCCGCAGCCGCCACGTCCGCGGCGGTCCGGCCGACCACCGCGACCCGGGCGCCCTCGTCGGCCAGGCACTGCGCGGTGGCGAGCCCCATGCCGCGGCTGCCGCCGACCACGACCGCGGTCGCGTTCTCGAATCCCAGGTCCACGCTCGGCTTCTCCGATCGGTACCGCCCGCCCGACGAACCGGGCGCGGCCATTACCGTAAGGCTAACAGTAAGAATATCGGTTACGCGGGGGTCAGGCCGGAGCGGCGGCGGCTCGGATGAGTTCGAGGGTGCCGAGTTCGCGGATCGCGCGGCAGCTGCGGCGCAGCATCACCCGGAACAGGTCGTCGCCGCGGTCGGTGGTCGTCGCGAAGGCGGCGCCGAGCGCGATGATCAACGGCCCCTGCAGCATGCCGAGGCGGTAGTCGGCCAGGCAGGTCTTCAGGTCGTAGCCGGGCACGCCGTGCCGGA
The DNA here is from genome assembly GCF_042650385.1 of Nocardia jiangsuensis. Taxonomy (NCBI): domain Bacteria; kingdom Bacillati; phylum Actinomycetota; class Actinomycetes; order Mycobacteriales; family Nocardiaceae; genus Nocardia; species Nocardia jiangsuensis. The sequence goes on along the minus strand of NZ_JBHSAX010000016.1, from coordinate 7,761 downwards.
GCAGCTCGGCATGGTAGGCCGCGACCAGGCGCTGCTCGGCGTCGGCGCGCAGCTCGGGGTCGAGGCAGGTGCCGATGAAGTAGGCGAGGTCGCGCGCGGGTAGTCCGACGCCGAGGGTCTGCCAGTCCACGACGAAGAGCCGGTCGGCGTCGAGCAGCAGGTTGTCCAGCCGGTAGTCGCCGTGCATCAGCGCGTAGCGGCCGGTGTCGGTGAGCAGCCACGGCCCCATGAGCTCGAGCGCGAGCCGCAGGGTATCCCGGTCGGTGTCGTCCAGGAAGGGGCCGAAGCGCTCCAGGATCGCGGGGGCGACCATCTCGACGACCTGCCCGAGCCCGCCCGCCGCCGCCGAGTCGCCCGGCTTCGGCATGGAGCCGACGGGCAGTTCGAGCCAGGACGAATCGCACCAGGACGGGGCGTGCAGCCCGGCGAGGGCGGTCACGGCCCGGCGCGCGGTCTCCTCGTCGCAGCCGGCCAGCTGGTCGCCCTGGATCGCGGGGTCGAGGTCGTCGAGCAGCAACACGTACTCGGAGCCGTCCTCGTTGATCGCGCTGTAGTGACAGCGCGGCACCGGCACGCTGGTCCGGTGCGCCACGGCGGAGTAGAACTCGACCTCGGCCAGGTAGCCGAGCGTGACTCCGGCGCGCACCGACCCGTCCTGGGCGGGCAGCTTCGCCACGAAGCTGCGCGGCCGGTCGCACGGCGCCGCGTAGCCGACGGTGAGCCGATAGGTCGCACCGGTCTGACCGGTGCCGATCGGGGTCACGGCGACGCTGTCGACGGCGGCGGGCACCGGGCCGGAGAGCGCGGCGGCGAGCCACTCCGGGGTGAGCCCGTCCGGTCCGAGCGGTATCGCGAGGTCGTCCGTGCGGAGCTCTCGTGCGGTCATGGTCATCCTCCAGGGCAAAACTGTAACAGCAACGGTACAGGTTACCGTGGAGCGATCTGCCCCGGACCGGATCGGCGATCGGGACGCCCGAGCGGCTGAAACAGGTTATAGTTATGTCAACGGTAAGAGTCACTGTATAGTGACTGCCGTGCGCTCGGCCGTTGTCTCGTCCACGGTGGCGGGCGGCACCGACGAGCTGCGCGCGCTCGCGGCCGACAGCGCGCAGATGCTGCGCGGAGTCGAGGCCAAGACCGGCGGCTATGTCCGGTTGCTCGACACCGCGCCGGGCACGCTGGCCGCGGTGGACTCGGTGCTGAGCGACAACGGGGGCTCGATCGTCGAGCTGCTCACCGGGTTGTCCACGCTCGCCGAGATGACCAACCCCCGGGTGCCCGCGCTGCAGGAGTTCTTCTTCCCGACCCAGCGGGCGGGGTCCGCGCTGGACGCGCTGTCGATGGTGATCCGGGACGGCGGGATCTGGGGTTTGGTGAACCTCTATCCCCGCTACTCCTGCGACTACCAGGTGCCGCGGCACGCGCCGTCGGTGCCCGACTACCCCGAGCCCTACCTCTACACCGGGTGCCCGGCGAACGACCCCTCGATCCTGGTGCGCGGCGCGAACAATGCCCCGCGCCCGCCGGGCGCGGCGATTCCCGGGCTCGCCCCACCGGGCGCCGATCCGAACGCCACCACCGGTCCGGCCCCGATCGGGCCGTGGACGATCCCGCTGCCGATCGACGACACCCGCACCACCCTGCAGCCGCCCCGCTGAGTACCGACCACCGAGGAGTACCGATGTCGAAGAACACCAGTGCCGCCGACCCCGCCGGGACCGGCGTGATGCCCGAGCCCAAGGTCGTGCCCGAGACCGGCGTTGCGCCCGAGCCCAAGGTGGTGCCCGAGGCCGAGGTCGCGCCCGAGACCGGTATGACGCCTGAGCCCGGTGTGACGCCCGAGCCCGCGACACCGGAGTTCGTACTGCCGAGCAAGGCGAAGCTCGTGCTGATCGTGCTGGTGGCGACGGTGCGCCGCTTCGCCCTGCCGATCGTCGCGGCGGTGGCCGTCGCCGCGCTGGTGGCGGTCGTGATCCTGGCCTGGCAGCTGCAGCAGCAGCGCGACGTCGACAGTGCCTCCGCCGCGGCCCTGGATGCCGCCCGCGCCTACGGCACCACGCTGACCAGCGTGGACTCCAACAACCTCGACCAGGGCTTCGCCGCCGTCCTGGACGGCTCGACCGGCGAGTTCAAGGACATGTACTCCCGCTCCAGCGGCCAGCTCCGCCAGCTGCTGGTCGACAACAAGGCGACCGGGCAGGGCACCGTGCTCGACGCCGCGGTGAAATCGGCGACCGACACCGAGGTCGAGGTGCTGCTCTTCATCGACCAGACGGTGACCAATGCCGCCGCCCAGGATCCGAGGGTGGACCGCAGCCGGGTGGCCATGACGATGCAGCTGGTCGACGGCCGCCGGCTCGCCAGCCGCGTCTACCTGCCCTGATCCGGCAATCGAAAATACCGGCGGCGGAAAGTACTTCGTTTCCGGCCGGGAGCGCGACAGATGTGACTACGGTCGTAGCGCTCGTCATTGTCGAAATAGGGAGTGTCGTTCTGTGACACGCAAGATTCTCGTTTCCGCTCTCGCCGTTCTCGGTGTCCTACTCGTGGCCGCCGCCGTGCTCGCGCCCGGGCAACTACGGGACTCCGCCGTCCGGGTGCCCGGTGATTTCACGCAGGAGACCGTCTTGGCGGGAACCGCCAGCCTGCTCGACCGGTCCAGTGTGATGGTGCCGGGGCCGCTGAAGGTGGAGCAGGGAACCGAGATCCGGATCGATACCACCACCGCGGCCGAATCGCGCACCGAGGCCGACGATCTGGTGGTGCGCACCGAGGCCAAGGGCGTCACCGGTGCGGGCACCGAGTTCCACAGCGCCATCGATGTCGTGACCGTCGACCCGGGCACCCGGATCGCCGTGGCCGCACCGGAATCCACCATGCAGGCCCCCGCGGCCGCCACCGCCAAGCCGACGCCCGCGCGTACCGGGACCTACTGGACCTTCCCCGCCGACACCGCGCGCGCCGACCTCCCGTACTTCGACACCGCCACCCTGACCCCGGTGACCGCCAGGTACCTCGATGCCGACCGGGAGATCGAGGGGCAGCAGGTGCTGCACTTCCGCTTCGAGGTGCGCGACTACGACATGGCGGGCTCGCCCGCGAACAGCCAGCCCGCCCGGCTCCCGCTGCCCGCCGCCAAGTGGGGGCTGGCCGGCGACGAGGTGCTCACCATGAACCTGTACTACACGCTGGTGCAGGACATGTGGGTGGAGCCGGAGACCGGCAGCGTCCTGGACACCGTCGTCCAGCCCACCTCGTACTTCGCCGCCGCCCCCGGTGACCCGAACCAGGTCGTGGTGTACGCGGGCGAGCTGCGGTTCACCCCGGAGACGGTGACCGCGCTGGCGCGCTCCGCGCAGGACGGGCGGGACTCGCTCCGGCTGGTCTTCGTCTACGTACCGATCGGCATCGCGGTCGTCGGCGGGCTGCTGGTCCTGCTCGCCGCCTACCTCGCCGTGCGTGGCCGCCGCCGCCCCGGCACCGGCGGCGGAACCGCAGGCCCCGCTCCGGCCGCCGCCACGGAGGACCGGCCGGACCCCGTCACCACCGGTAGCTGATCCGGCGGCGCGGGAAGCGCCCTCGCGGCGGACGTCCGCGCTGCCCGGCCGGCTCCCCGCGGCTCAGAGCCGGTAGTCGGCGAGCACCCCGCGGGCGATGATCCGCTTCTGGATCTCGCTCGTCCCCTCACCGATGAGCAGGAACGGCGCCTCCCGCATGAGCCGCTCGATCTCGTACTCGCTGGAGTAGCCGTACCCCCCGTGAATGCGGAACCCCGCCTGCGTCACCTCGTTGCAGAACTCGCTGGCGAGGTACTTCGCCATTCCGGCGGCCACATCGCTGCGCTCCCCGGAGTCCTTGAGCCGGGCCGCGTTCACCATCATCAGGTGCGCGGCCTCCACCTTGGTCGCCATCTCGGCCAGGGAGAACTCGATGGCCTGGTGCTGCACGATGGGCTTGCCGAAGGCCGAGCGCTGCTGCGCATAGCGCGCCCCGAGCTCGAAGGCGCGAATGGCGATCCCGCAGGCGCGGGCGGCCACATTGACCCGCCCCACCTCGATACCGTCCATCATCTGCCGGAAGCCGTACCCCGGCGCCTCGCCGAGTACGGTGTCGGCGGCGGCGCGGTAGCCGTCGAGCAGTAGTTCGGTGGTGTCGATGCCCTTGTAGCCCATCTTGTGGATGCGGCCGGGAATGGTCAGCCCGGGCGCGATCTCGCCGAGCCCGGCCGGCTTCTCGATGAGGAACGCGGTGAGGTTGTCGTGCGGGCGCTCGGCGCCCTCGTCGGTACGCACCAGCACGGCGACCAGGGTGGCGGTGGAGCCGTTGGTGAGCCACATCTTGCGGCCGTCCAGGGTGTAGTCGCCGTCGGCGTCGCGCACGGCCCTGGTGCGGATTGCCGCCACGTCGGAGCCCAGTTCGGGCTCGGACATGGAGAAGGCGCCGCGCACCTCGCCGGTCGCCATCCGGGGCAGGAAGCGCTGCTTCTGCGCCTCCGTCCCGTGCCGCTGCAGCAGGTAGGCGACGATGAAGTGGGTATTGATCACCCCGGAGACGCTCATCCAGCCCCTGGCCAGCTCCTCCACGCACAGGGCGTAGGTGAGCAGCGATTCGCCGAGCCCGCCGTACTCCTCCGGGATCATGAGCCCGAACAGCCCGAGCTCGGCCATGCGGTCCACGATGGCCTGCGGGTAGGTGTCGGTGTGCTCGAGTTCCTGGGCGACCGGGATGATCTCCTTGTCCACGAAGGTGCGGACGGTGGCGAGGATATCGGTCTGGATATCGGTCAGGCCGTGGGTCTGCGCGAGTTTCACGAGGATTCCGTTCGATGGTCGGGGGCGAACTCGGCGCGCGGTTCCGTGCTCGGGGCGGCGCGGGGCAGCAGGTCGCCGTTGTCGGCGCCGAGGAGCGGTGCGGCGCGGGCCGGAGCGTGGGCACCGTCGATGAGCATGGGCGTGCCGGGGGCGGGCAGGTCGCCGATGCCGGGCTGGTGGACGGTGGTGAAGAGCGGATTGCCGGTGACCCGCGGGCTGTCCACCAGTTCGAGGAAGCTGCGATAGCGGTCCCACAGCAGCGAGGTGCCGCTCAGCTCCGCCTCGACCTCGGGACCGGTGCGCTCGCGGAACCAGGGGGTGAAGAGCCCGGTCAGTACGGCTCGGTGGCGGTAGCGGTCGCCTTCATCGGCGAAGTCGGCTTCCAGTGCTTTCGCCAGCGCGTCGATGGGGGCTTCGGTGCCGGTGAGGGTGACGAGGTCGGTGAAGTGCCTGGCGGTGAGCGCGACGACCATGAAGGTGGTGCCGTCGGCGGCGGTGAACGGGGCGCCGTACTGGCCGAAGAGGGCGTTGCCGATGCGCGGGCGGTCGGTGCGGTTCACCGCCGCCTCGGCGAGGAAGCCGAGGTGTCCGGCGATCGCCAGCGCCACGTTCTCCAGGGGGAGCACGATCCGGCTGCCTTCGCCGGTGGCATCGCGGTGGCGCACTGCGGCGGTGATGGCCAGCGCTGCGTAGAGCCCGCAGGCGACATCCCAGGCGGGCAGGACGTGGTTGACCGGTCCGCTGTGCTCCACCGGACCGGTGACGAGCGGGAAGCCGGTGGCCGCATTGACGGTGTAGTCGACGGCGGTGCCACCGTCGGCCCGGCCGGTGATCTCCAGGTGGATCAGATCCGCGCGCTGCGCCCGGAGCGCGTCGTAGCCGTGCCAGGGCCGGGCGGCGTTGGTGAGCACGATGCCGCTGCCCGCGGTGATCAGCCCGAGCACCGCGGCCCGGCCCTCCGGTGCGCGCAGGTCGACGGTGACCGAGCGCTTGCCCTTGTTCAGCCCGGTCCAGTACAGGCTCTCGCCTGCGTCGGTGCGCGGCCAGCGCCGGTAGTCGGGGCCGCCGCCGAGCGGGTCGATCCGGATCACCTCGGCACCGAGCTGGGCCAGGGTGAGCCCGGCCAGCGGGGCCGCGACGAAGCTGGAGATCTCCACGATCCGCAGCCCCGACAGCGGGGCCGCGGCAACCCCGTCGCCGTCCCGTGGTGCGCCACCGCTCACAGCAGCACCAGGGTTCGGGTCTCCGCGACGCAGGCCGGTTTGGCGTTGCCCTCGTTCTCGACCGTCCAGCGGAGGGTGAGCATCACCCGTCCCTCCCCGGCCTCGACCTCGGTGACGACCGCCGACGCCCGGATGCGGGTGCCCGCCCGCACCGGCGCCGGGAAGCGGACGCTGTTGCTGCCGTAATTGATGCGCGCACTGCCGAATTGCAGCGAGAACAGGTCGCGCCCGAGCAGCGGCAGCAGCGAGAGCGTGAGGTACCCGTGCGCGATGGTGCCGCCGTAGGGGCCGGTGGCCGCGCGGACGGGGTCGACGTGGATCCACTGGTCGTCGCCGGTGGCGGCGGCGAAGGTGTCGATCCGGTCCTGGTCGACGGTCAGCCACTCGCCGGGGCCGATGACCGTCCCGACGGCGCCGCGCAGCGTGTCGAGCGAACGAAAAACCCGCATGTCAGGCCACTTTCTCGAAGACGGCGGCGAGCCCCTGCCCGCCGCCGATGCACATGGTCTCCAGCCCGTACCGCAGGTCGCGGCGGTGCAGTTCGCGGGCCAGGGTGGCCAGCATGCGGGTGCCGGTGGCGCCGACCGGGTGCCCGAGCGAGATGCCGGAGCCGTGCACGTTGACCCGCTCCAGGTCGGTCGCGCCGAACTCCCACTCGCGCAGCACCGCCAGCGCCTGGGCGGCGAAGGCCTCGTTCAGCTCGATCAGGTCGATATCGGTCAGGGTGAGGCCCAGCTGCGCGAGCGCGGCGCCGGTGGCAGGCACCGGGCCGATGCCCATGAGGCTCGGCTCCACCCCGGCCACCGCCCAGGCGGCGAGCCGCACCAGCGGGGTCAGCCCCAGCCGGTCGGCGGCGGCGCGGGTGGTGACCAGGCAGACCGCGGCGGCGTCGTTCTGGCCGCTCGAATTGCCCGCGGTCACCGTGGAGTCCGGGTCGATCTTCGCCCGCACCGGCTTCAGCTTCGCCAGCGCCTCCAGGGTGGTGTCGGCGCGCGGATGCTCGTCGGTGTCGACGAACGCCTCGCCGGAGCGAGTGCGGATCGGGGTCGGCACGATCTGCTCGGCGGCTGCGCCGGACTCGATGGCGGCGACGGCATTGCGGTGCGAGCGCAGCGCCAGCGCGTCCTGCTCTGCACGTGGAATGGCGTACTTGCGGCGCAGGTTCTCCGCGGTCTCCAGCATCCCGCCGGGCACCGGATGGTGCTTGCCGCCCGCGGTCTCCCGCGCCCGGACCAGCCCGTCGTGCATGGTGACGCCGCTGCGGGCGGCGCCCCACCGAATGTCGGTGGAGTAGAACGGGACATTGCTCATGCTCTCCGCGCCGCCCGCGACCACCACCTCGTTGGCGCCGCTGCCCACCTGCAGCACCGCCTGGATCACCGACTGCAGCCCGGAACCGCAGCGCCGGTCCAGCTGCATGCCGCCGACCGTCACCGGCAGCCCGGCGTCCAGGGCGACCACCCGGCCGAGCGCGGGTGCCTCGCTGTTCGGATTGCAGTTGCCCAGGATCACGTCCTCGATCAGCTCCGGCGCCACACCGGTGCGATCGAGGAGTCCGCGCAGTGCGACCACGCCGAGCTCGGTGGCGGTGAGGGAGGCGAGCGCGCCGCCGTAGCGGCCCACGGGGGTGCGGACGGGTTCGCAGATGACGACATCACGCATGGTTCTTCGGCTCCGGGGTCGGGAATGCGGCGGTGAGCACCGAGTGGGTAACGGTGGTGCCGGTG
>NZ_JBHSAX010000015.1:0-9681 GCF_042650385.1 Nocardia jiangsuensis | reverse complement strand
CGGCGAGCTGGACATCCTGAACGACCTGGCGGTGCCGCTCGCGGTGGCCATGGTCCCGGTCCGGCTGCTCGGCGCCGACCCGGCCGACGGCGCGCTCTTCCGGGCCTGGCAGCTGGCCATCGCGCGCGGCACCGACCCGGACTCCATGCTCGGTGAGGCCGAGGTGGCGGCGCGGGGCGCGGCGGCGCTCGAGTGCATGGGGTACTTCGCGCGGGTCGTAGCGCAGCGCGCGGGTGACCCCGGCGACGACCTGCTCGGGACGCTGATCGCCGCGGTCGGCGACGGCGCGCTCACCGAACCGGAGGTGATCGGCATCGCGCTGCTCACCCTGGTCGCCGGGATGGAGACCTCGATCAACCTGATCGGCAACGGCATGCTCGCGCTGCTCCGCAACCCGGACCAGCTGCGGCTGCTGCGGGCGAACCGGGAGTTGATCGGGCCCGCGCTGGACGAGATGCTGCGCTACGACGCGCCGACGCAGTTCACCATCCGGGTCGCGCTGCGGGACACGGTGGTCGGCGGGCGCGAGTTCCGGCGCGGGGACGGGGTCGTCGTGCTCACCGCGTCGGCGAGCCGGGACGACCGGGTGTATCCGGAGGCCGATCGCTTCGACATCACCCGGTATGCCGGGAACCGTCCCGCCCGTCGGCATCTCGGTTTCAGTCTCGGGATCCACTACTGCGTGGGCGCGCCGCTGGCCAGGATCGAGGCGGAGGCGGCGATCGGGGCGCTGCTGGACCGGGCGCCGGAGCTGGAACTCGCCACCGACACCGTGGAGTACCGGCCCAGCCTCATCCACCGCGGGATCGTCTCGCTGCCGGTGACGCTGTGAAGGCGGTCGTCCTCGGGGCCGGGATCGCGGGGTTGCTCGCGGCGCGGGTGCTGGCCGATCGCTGCACCGAAGTGGTTCTCGTGGAGCGGGATTCGCTGGAAGCCGGGTGGCGGCGCGGGGTGCCGCAGGGGCGGCACCTGCACGGGCTGCTCGATCGGGGGCGGACGGTGCTGGAGGAGCTGTTTCCCGGGTTCACCGGCGAGGCGGCTGCCCGTGGCGCGACCACCGCGGAGGCGTTGGTCGGTACCAGGTGGTACCTGGGCGGGGCCCGGCTGGCGGCGACGCCGACCGGGTTGACCTCGGTCATGGCGACTCGGCCGCTGCTGGAAGCCGTTGTCCGGGAGCGCGTTCTGGCGATGCCGGGGGTTCGGTCGCATACCGGTACCGTGCGCGCGCTGGTCGGTGACGCGGGTGCGGTGCGCGGAGTCCGGGTGACCGACGGCACCGCGGACCCGGCCGTCGGCGACGTCGAACTCACCGCCGACCTGGTGGTCGACGCGACCGGCCGCGGTTCGCGTGCCCCGCAATGGCTCACCGACCTCGGCTTCCCCGCCCCGGCCGAGGAGCGGCTCGAGGTCGACCTCGGCTACGCGTCGGCACTGTTCCCGCGGACCGAGGGGCAACTGGACAACCAGTCCTCGGTGATCATCTCGACCGGCCCGGACGGGCGCGGCGGCGGCGCCATCCGGGTGGAGGGCGACCGCTGGCACGTCACCCTCGCGGGCATGCTCGGCGACCACCCGCCCACCGACCCCACCGGCTTCACCGCCTTCGCCGCCACCATCGCGGCACCCGACATCCACGCCCTGGTCGACGGCATCGCGCCGCTCGGCGAGATCACCCCGCACCGCTTCCGCTCCCCGCTCCGCCGCCGCTACGAACGGCTGCGCACCGTCCCGGCCGGCTTCCTGGTGCTGGGCGACGCCCTCTGCAGCTTCAACCCCCTGTACGCCCAGGGCATGGCGGTCGCCGCCCAGCAGGCGCTGGTGCTGCGCGACTGCCTGACCGCGGGCACCACGAACCCCGACCTCCCCGCCCGGTTCTACGCGGCGGCGAGCGCGGTGGTCGACGTCGCCTGGCGCCTCTCGGCCGGCTCGGACCTGGCCAATCCCGGGGTAGAGGGCACACGCACGGTCCGCACCAGACTCACCAACGCCTACGTGGCGCGCGCACACCGCGCCGCGCACGCCGACCCGCTGGTCGCCCGCACCTTCCTGCGCGTCGGCAACCTCGTCGACCCACCCGCGGCTCTGCTGCGGCCCACCCTCGCCCGCCGCATCCTGCTGCCACGCAGCGCGAACGGCGCGAACGAGCCGACCGGGTGACCGGCCGCAGCGCCGCGGCCGGGAACCAGAATCCAACGACACCGGAGGGACCAATGGACTCGACAACGGCGGTCGCGGAGCAGGATTCCGCGATCGAGAACGCCATCGCCCACCTGTTCGGCCCGGAGGGGCGCCCCGACCCGTACGCCGCCGCGCGCACCCTGCGCGACGCCGGCCCGATGCATCGGACCCCGCTCGGCCACTACGTGCTCACCCGCTACGAGGACTGCGCCGCGGTGCTCTCCACCACCGCGTGGAGCCACGCGGAGGAAGCCGGGATGATGCACCCGACGGTCAGGCCGGAGGACGCCCCCGAGGAGCTGCCCACCTCCTTCCTGTGGATGGAGCCGCCGGACCACACCCGGCTGCGCAACCTGGTGACCAAGGGCTTCACCCCGCGCATGGTGACCAGGCTGCGCCCGCGCATCTCCGAGCTCACCGAGCAGCTGGTCGACGACTGCCTGGCGGCGGGCGAGTTCGACCTGATCGAGAAGATCGCCTACCCGCTGCCGCTGATCATCGCCTGTGAGCTGATCGGCGTGCCGCACGAGGCCTACGACCAGGTTCACCGCTGGTCGCAGGATCTGGCCCGCGGCTTCGACCACGACTACACGCTGCCCGAGGAGGCGCTGAGGGCGCGCTCGGCCGGGTCGCGCGGCTTCATGGGGTACTTCCGTGAGCTGCTGAACGAGCGCCGGGCGAACCCGAAGGACGACCTGCTCAGCGCGCTCTCCCAGGTGGAGGACCGCGGCGACGTGCTCACCGAGCAGGAGCTGCTCGCCACCTGCATCACCACCTTCGTGGCCGGGCACGAGACCACCGCCAACCTGATCGGCACCGGCCTGCTGCAGCTCATGCGGAACCAGGACCAGATCGCCGCCCTCCGCGCCCGCCCCGAGCTCACCCAGACGGCCCCCGACGAGCTGCTGCGCATGGAGCCGTCGGTGCAGATGACCACCCGCGCGGCCACCCGGCCGATCACGGTGGCGGGCCGGGAGTTCGAGCAGGGCGAGGGCGTCGTCATCCTGATCAACTCCGCGAACCGTGACCACGCGGCATTCGCCGACGGCGACCGGCTCGACGTCGCGCGCTACTCGGACCCGAAGAATCCGGCGAAGAAGCATCTCGGCTTCAGCCTCGGCATCCACTACTGCCTCGGCGCCCCGCTGGCGCTGCTGGAGATGGAGGTGCTGCTCGACGTGCTGCTGCGCAAGGTCAAGGACATCGAACTGCGCGACGACGCGCCGGTCTACAAGCCGAATGTGGTGATCCGCGGGCTGGAATCGCTGCCCGCGCGCTTCACTCCCGCCTGATCGTCGCGAACCAGGCGGCGGCGCCGTTCGCGTGGAACCGGGTCATGATCCGGTCCGGTTCCACGGCGGCGATCCGCCAGCCGGTCGATGCGCCGAAGGCGGCGGCCAGGCCGGCCCGGGAGACCGGGTGCGGGCCGGGGTCGTCGCCCTCGTCGGCGAAGCACAGCAGGAACAGGGTCCGCTCGGTCACCGCGGCGAGACTCTCGGCGTAGGCGCGCTGCTCGGCGGTGTCGAAGGTGTGGAAGAGGCCGCAGTCCAGCACCTCGGGAAAGGTGCGGCCGAGGTCGGCCAGGTGCAGGGCGTCGGCGGTGGCGAACTCGGCGGTCAGGCCGCGCTCGGCCGCGCGTTCCCGCGCCAGGGCGATGGCCGTCTCCGCCACGTCGACGCCGAACACCCCGAGTCCGCGTCCGGCCAGGAAGAGGGCGTTCTCGCCGCTGCCGCAGCCGGCGTCGAGCACCGGCCCGGTGAAGGCGTCGGCGCGGCGCACCACGGCGGGTTGCGGGCCGCCGACATCCCAGGGCGCCGGGCCCTCGCGGTACGAGGCGTCCCAGGGCAGCCCGGTCGCGCGCTCGTGGCTGGTCGGGGTGCGTTCGGCCATGGACTTCCTCCTGGCAACTCGACGGTCTGCGGTGCCGCGGGCGCGCCGGACGGCCCCGTCACCCCAGCGCGGCCAGGTCGGCCGCGGTCAGCCGCCACGCCCCGGCGGCGACATTCTGCCGCACCTGCTCCGGCGTGGTCGCGCCCGCGATCACCGAGCTCACCGGCTCCTGCGCGAGCAGCCAGCCGATGGCCAGCTCGAGTAGCGTGTGCCCGCGCTCGGCGGCGAACTCGGTCCACCGCTCGACCCGGTCGAAGTTCTCGTCGGCCACGTACCGATCGGCGAACCGGGCGGCCAGCGCGAACCGCGAACCGGGCGGGAAGTCAGCCCCGCGCCGGTACTTCCCGGTGAGCAGCCCGGACGCCAGCGGGAAGTACGGCACGATGCCGAGGTGCTCGGTCCGCGCCGCGGGCACCACCTCGCGCTCGACCTCGCGGACCAGCAGACTCCACTCGACCTGGGTGCCGGTGAACCGCGCGCCACCGGATTTCTCGGCGGCCCGCGCCGCGTCGGAGATCTGCGCGCCGGAGACGTTCGACGAGGCCAGGTAGCGGACCTTGCCCGCCCGCACCAGCTCGTCCAGCGCCGCCAGCCCCTCCTCGACCGGCGCCGCCGGATCGGGGTAGTGCTGGTAGTAGAGGTCGATCCGGTCGGTGCGCAGCCTGGTCAGGCTGGCCTCGCAGGCCGCGACGATGCGGTCCCGCAGGATTCCCGGCCGGTACGGCTCGTCCTGCGGTCGCGGGGTGAACTTGGTGGCCAGCACCACGGCGTCGCGGCGGGTGCCGAGCGTGGCGCCGATGATCTCCTCGGAGGTGCCCGGCCCGTACATCTCCGCCGTGTCGAAGTGCGTGATCCCGGCGTCCAGCGCGGCCTCGATCACCGCCGCGCCCGCCGCGAGATCCAGTTTCATGCCGAAGTTGTTGCAGCCGAGCCCGACTACCGAGAGGTCGGGGCCGTCGCCGCCGAGCCGACGAGTCTCCATGGGGCCCGACTCTACGAGGGTGCCTGGCTCGATGCGCGAGGACGTCGCGTGGAGCGGGCGCCTACGGGGGATGCCCCGCTCAGTGCGCGAGGATGTCGCGCAGGGCGGCGGCGAAGGCCTCGGGCTCGCCCTGTTGCCCGTGCTCCCCGCCGAGGAACCCGATGTGCCCGCCGGGCAACAGCACGTGCTCGAAACCGCCCGCGGCGGCGAAGGTCTCGGCGCCCCGCGCGGCGAGCTCGGCCCCGGAAGCGGCGCCGGAGGCGAGCACGATCCTGGTCGGCGCGGCGCGCAGCGCGTCCAGGTCGTGCTCGAACCGCCCGCAGCCGCGCATGTTCACGCCGAGCAGCGGGTTCGTCCGCGATCCGTCGTCGGTGTCCGGCAGCCCGAAGGCGGCCGGGTCCGGCCCGGGCGCGTCCGCGTAGCCCGCGGGCAGTGGCCCCCGCTGGGAGACGAGCGCGATGAACTTCGCCATCGCCGCCCCCTCCCCCTTCGCCCGGTAGGTGGCGTAGATGTCGGCACAGACCGCGTTCACCTCGTCCCGGTCCGGCAGGAACTGCGCGACCGGCGGCTCGTGCGCGACCAGGGTACGCACCGACTCCGGCCGGTGCCTGCCGATCCAGGCCAGCGCGTTCACCGCGCCGCCGCTGGTGGCGAAGACATCGATCGGGCCGAGCGCGGCCGACTCCAGCACCGCCTGCAGGTCGTCGGCGTGCTGGGCCGGATCGGCCTCGGCGCCCGGCTCGGCCTGGGGGCTGCGCCCGGCGCCGCGCGGGTCGTAGGTGAGCACGGTGCGGTCGCCGAAGTGCCCGGCGAGCGTGCCGAACGCGGCCGCCTCCATGGGCGAGCCGAGGAGGAACAGGGCGGGGCCGGCGCCGGGACGCACGTCGTAGGTGATGGTGGCGCCTGCGGTGGCGACGGTACGGGTCTCGGGCACGGTGACTCCTCTGCTCGGGGGCTGCGCTGTATTCGACGGCGCGGCCCGCGCGGATTCATCGCCTCAGCCGAGCGCCGCCGCGGCGACGATGCTCGGGGTGAAGAGCGCCCAGTCGTTGAGGATGTGCGCCCCCGAGCAGACCCACAGGTTCTTGGTGCGGATCCAGGCCAGCGAGAGGACGAGCCGGGCGCCGCCGATCACGATGAAGCACTGCGCGACGTTCCAGTCGTAGGTGGGCAGGTGCGCGGCGGCGAACCAGACCGCCGTCGCCAGCCAGGCCACCACGATCGCGGACTTCCTGGAGAGCGTCCCGCGCCGGGTGAGGAAGTAGAGCAGCGCCAGGAACGGGATGACGGTGAACAGCTCCTCGCCGACCAGCTGGATGCCGGTGCCGAGGTAGAACGCCAGCACCTCCACCGCGCCGTCGATACCGTCGGTAGCCGCGTTGGCCGACGCGCCGAAGACGGCCGCGACCAGGAGACCGAGCAGCGTGCTGACAACGAGGTTCAGGAGCGCGAAGCCGGCCATGGTGAGCAGATCCCGGCCGCGCACCGGCCGGAACAGCGCCGACCAGTACGGCCGGGCCAGCACCGCGAGCACCGCCAGCGGGATCACCACGAAGAGCGCGCGCGGCACCAGCGCGGCGACGTTGTCCGGCTCCGGCAGCAGCACCAGCGCGGCGAAGCCCGCCGCCACCGCGAGCCAGGCCAGCGCCCACCGCACGGCGCCGAGCCCGACCGGCTCGCCCGCGTAGTAGGGGAAGTCGACACCGTCCGGCCGCTCGATCCACGGGCCGAAGCGGTCCGCCGGCGTTGCGTGCAGTGTCTCGGCCATGTGGCTCCTCGATCCGTTCGGCTAACTTGCAGCCATTCTCGCCCACGACACCCTGTGCCGCTTCACAGCGGAAAACCGGGCTGGATTGTGAATCCGGATGATCCCGGGGCGGTACCGTCCGGTGGCACCGCCGTGCGGGGTTGCATGTGCGGATCACGGCCGAAGGGACAGCGACGATGCGGGGTCGAGTGGCGAGCGCGGTGTGCGCGCTGCTGGTGGGGGTTTCGGCCGCGAGCGCGGCGCCCGCGGCGGCGGAGCCTGGGCGCACCGAATCGGGGTACGGGTCCAGCTCCCCGGTGACCTCGGTGATCTCGACCGTCGTGACCCGCGACGTCCCGCTGCCGCCCACCGCGCTGCCGCACCCGCCGGAGTGCGACCGGCTCTCCTACCTGCGCTGGCGCTCCGCCTCGGGGCCGAGCGAGTCCGCGGCCGCGGACCGGATCCTGGTCGCGCAGCCCGGGATCTTCGAGGGCGCCGGCGCCTTCGACGGCGTCGCCCGCAACACCGTCGCGCTGGCCGCGCGCTTCGGCATCCACCTGGAGTTCTGGGCGCTCGACCGGCGCTCCAACTGCCTGGAGGACCACACCGGCACCCGCGCGGCGCTCGCCACCGGCGACCTGGACACCGCGACCGGCTACTACTTCGGCGGCGCCGAGGTCGACGGCCGCCGCTTCGCCGGCTACGCCGACGGCGCCGCCACCGACTGGCTGCGCGACCAGGGCCTCGAGCAAACTCTGCGCGACCAGTACGACCTGCTCCGCCTGGAGCTGCCCGACCAGCGAGTGCGGCAGCGGAAACTGCTGTGCGGCGGGCACTCCCTCGGCGGCTTCCTCACCGGCTACTTCGCCGGCTGGGACTTCGACGGCAACCCGGCGACCACCGACGACGCAGGCTACAACCAGTGCGGCGGCTGGTTCGCGCTGGACACCGTCATCCGGGTCGGGCTCGGCCTGCGCGGCATCGACATCCCCGCCATCCCGCCGGAGATCGCGGGCGGCGTGGAGAACCTCTCGCTGCAACTCGACACCGCGCTGCCCGTGCTCCGGCTGCCCGCCGTGATCAACCCGGAGACCACCAACCTGCTCGCGCTCGCCGGGCTCGCCGCCCGGCTCGCCCCCGATGGCGTCAACGACCTCGTCAGTCGCCTCCCCGACAACCCCAATATCGACCTCACGCTGCGCACCCTGCTCTCGCAGAACGCCGCCGCCTTCCTCACCGGCTCCCCGGACGCCCGCGACCTCACCGCCACCAACGAGGCCGTACTCGGCGCGCTGCTCGACGACAACTCGCAGCCGCTCGGCTTCCTCCAGGCCAGCACCGGCTTCGTCACCGGCGGCCCGACCGGCCCGAAGGACTTCCCGCTGCCGGACGCCATCGCCCGCGGCCCGCTCGGCTTCGGCGGTTTCGGCGACGCCCCGAAGGTCTCCCCGACCCGCTACTCCCCCGACACCGTCTACCGCTGGCTGGACTGGGACGAGGTCACCGCTTCCACCTCGCCCGCCACCAATCCCGGCAGCGAGGTCACCTCGATCGCCCAGCTGGCCCGCACCCTCTGCGAGCCGCCGCTGGACTTCACCGAGTGGTACTTCCCCTCCCGCATCGCCTTCGACCTGCAGCAGACCACCGCTCCCTCGATCACCGCGCACCACCTGCACCCGCGCGGCATCGACACGCTGCCCATGCTGACCCTGCAGGGCAGCGGCGGCATCCCGCTGCCGGACTCGGGCAGCCCGCTGGACACCAGGATCGAGCTGGCCGGCTACAACCACCTCGACCTGGTCACCGCGGACCCGGATTCGCGCAGGGACGGGTCGCCGGAGCCGGTCTCGGCCCGGCTCGTCGAATTCGCGACCCGCTAGCGCCGGAAGCGGCGCGCGACCGCGGCCCGCGCCCGCGCCAGCCGCGACTCGGCGGCGGGCGGCGGGGCCGCCTCGACCGCCGCCGCCTGCGCGAACCTGCTGTGCAGCTGCTCCCTGACCTGGTCCGGGGTGTAGGCGCGGCGGCGCCGCTCGCCGCGCACCACGACCGCGCCGGTGGCGACGACGCCCGCCGCACCCGCCAAACCCAACACCTTCCACCACCTCATACCGCCTAGGCTACGGGTATGGCGGGTGTGGACATCGATCTCGATCGGGCTGTCGAGATCACCAGGACAGGTGACATCTGGTTGTTCCGTGGTCATTCCACGGCCGATCGGATGATCCGGACGTTGACCAACGCTCCGGTCAACCACGTCGGCATGGCCGTGGTGATCGACGATCTACCGGCGCTGATCTGGCATGCCGAGCTGGGCCGCTCGCTCCCGGACATGTGGTCCGGCACCGCGCACCGCGGCGCGCAGCTGCACAATCTGCGCGACGCGGCGCTGGTCTGGGCGAATCGCTACGGGCAGCAGGCGTGGCTGCGGCAGCTGGAGCCGCCTGCCGATCGGGAGCGCGAGGACGGCGCGCTGCGCGCCATCGCCCGGCTGAACGGCACCCCGTTCCCGTCGACCGCGACGCTCACCGCGCGCTGGTTCCGCGGCCGGGTCAAGCTGCCGCGCAGGTCGTCCCGGCCGCCGAAGGCGAGCGAGGTGGAGAACGCCTACTGCGCGGAGATCGTGGCCGCCACCTACCAGGCCATGGGGCTGCTCAGCGCGAAGCGCAGCCCGGACTGGTACGACCCGGGCAAGTTCTGGAGCGGTGACCGGCTGAAGCTGCTGGACGGGCACACGCTCAGCGGTGAGATCGCGGTGCGGACGCCGCCGGAGTAGGCCCTCCGAACGGGAGTCCGCGGCAGGGTCTAGTGTTCCGCGCCTGAAATCCGTTGGCTAAGTGTAGGGTCCGGCCGTGGCGAGGACAGGCAGGCCGCGGTCGGGGCCGGA
>NZ_JBHSAX010000014.1:882695-1012950 GCF_042650385.1 Nocardia jiangsuensis | reverse complement strand
GGGTCACGGTCACCGATTTCGTGCCGTCGATGTTGACGGTGTTCGTCGCTCACGCCACCGCCGAGCAGGTCGCGACGCTGCGTGCGGTGTTCGTGATCGGTGAGGCCCTGCCGCCGGAGACCGCGGCGGGGTTGCGGGCGATCTCCTCGGCCGGGTTGCACAATCTGTACGGGCCGACCGAGGCCGCGGTGTCGGTGACCTACTGGGAAGCGACCACCGCCGACACCGTCACCGTGCCGATCGGTATCCCGGAATGGAACGTGGCGGTCTACGTCCTGGACGGGCGGTTGCGTCCGGCCGCGATCGGTGCGCCGGGTGAGTTGTATCTGGGTGGGCGGCAGCTCGCGCGGGGCTACCGTGGCCGCGCGGATCTGACCTCGGACCGTTTCGTCGCCAACCCCTTCGCCGCCCCGGGCGAGCGCATGTACCGCACGGGTGATCTGGTGCGGTGGAACAGTGACGGGGTCCTGGAGTACATCGGCCGTACCGATTTCCAGGTCAAATTCCGCGGCCAACGCATCGAACTCGGCGAAATCGAAGCGGTCGCCCGAGCCCTGCCCGAGGTCGCCCAATCCGCCGTGCTCGCCGTCGAATCCCCGACCGGACCCCAGCTGATCGCTTATGTCGTCCCCGCGGTTGCGCACCGCGTCGACCCCGCCCACCTGCGGGAGGTGCTTCGCACGAAACTGCCCGCCATCATGGTGCCGCGCTCGGTCGTTGTCCTGGACGCGCTCCCGCTCAACACCAGCGGCAAACTGGATCGCACCGCACTTCCGCAGCCGCCCGACCCCGACGACGGCCGGGGCCCGGATGGCCCCACCGAACTGCTGGTCGCCGAGGTCTTCGCCGACCTGCTCGAATCGAAGGATCTCCGGGCCGAACAGGATTTCTATGCGCTCGGCGGCAATTCGCTGCTCGCGTTCCAGGCGCACCGGGAACTCGAACTCCGCACCGCGCTCTCCCTGCCGATCCGGGAGTTCTTCCGTACTCCGAGCATCGAATCGGTCGCCCGCCTGATCGACGGTCATCGCGCGGAGACCTCGGTGACGCCCGCACTCTCCGATGCGGCCATGCAATTCGCCGTCCGGGCGTCCCCGCACCCCGCCGGGCGCGACTACCTGCTCACGGGTGCCACCGGTTTCCTCGGCGCACACCTCCTGAGCCGCTTGCTCATCAGGCCCGACGCGCGGATCCACTGCGCGGTCCGCGCCACCGACGAGCAGGACGCGCGCAACCGCATCGCCGAGGCCATGCGCCGGTTCGGCGTCGCCGGAGAGCAGCACCGCATCCGGCCGATCGCGCTCGACCTCGCCGAACCCGATGTCGGGCAACGCCTCCGGGATGCCGTGCCGGAACCGCTCGCGGGCATCGTGCACTGCGCCGCGCAGGTGAACCACGTGGACGAGTACGAGCGGCTGCGCCCGGCCAATGTCATCGGCACCGCGGAGCTGCTCCGCTTCGCCGCCGCGACCGGAACGGGTTTCCACCACATCTCGACCACCTCGATCTTCACCGGCGCGACCGGGCCGGTGGCCGAGAGCGAGATCGCGACTTTCGAGCAGGTCGGACACTCCGGCTACCTGACCTCGAAGTGGGTCGGCGAGCAGCTGGTCCGCACCGCCGCTGCCGCGGGGCTGCCGACGGCGATCTACCGCACCAGCCTGATCAGCGGCGATTCCGGTACCGGCATCGCACCGCTGACGGACTCGCTCTGGACCTGCGTCCGGGCCGTCCTCGATCTGGGGTTGGCGCCCCGGCTGCCGGACTTCCCGATCGAGCTGGTTCCGGTCGACTACGTCGCCGACACGATCGCGCACCTCGTGCAGACCAGGGTCCCGGACAACGCGACCTATCACCTGGTCAACCACGAGCACCTCGGTTTCGAGCAGATCCTCGAGGTGGCCGCGCGCCGCGGCTCCCCGCTGCGCGACGTCGATATCGACGAGTTCATCGATCGCCTGCAGGCCGAGACCACGGTCCGGATCGCGCGCGGCGACTACTCGCTGGCCGGGGCCGCGCTCCTCTTCCGGACGGCGGATTGGCGCGCCCAGCGCGCCCAGCGCTTCGACGACACCGTGACCGCGGGGCGGCGCGGGTCGCGGCGGCCGATCATGGACCTGGACATCGTCGACCGGTACCTGGCCTACTTCGAGGACATCGGCTTCTTCCCCGGCGTCCGCACGCCGGTGACGGCCGAGCGATGACCGGGCAGCCGAAGCGCGGCGGACCGGCGAAGCTGATCGTCGCCTGCTGGCTCGCGCTCACCGTCCTCGCCGGGATCTTCGCCCCGCAGCTGGCGCCGAAGCTGAGCGGCGGCGGCTGGCGGGTGCCTGCGGCGGACGCCACCCTCGCCGCCGAGGCGCTGTCGACCGGCTTCACCGGGCGCGGCGAAGCCAGCGTCCTGCTCCTCGTCCGCGATCGGCAGTACGCGGTGGGGTCGCCGGAGTTCGGGCAGCGGGTGGCGTCCGCGGTCGCGGTGGTGCGCGCCGAGCCCGAGCTGCGCTCGCTCCGCGAGTTCGGCTGGACGACGCTCACCGGACCGGCGAGCGCGAAGTTCACCGGCCGGGACGGCCACACCGTCGCCACCATTCTCGATCTCGATGTGGACGAGGGCACCGCGAAGCGGGTAGTGCCGACCGCCCAGGAGTCGCTGTCCCGGCTGGCGGCGAGCGGTGTCGAGGCGACGCTGGTCGGACAGGCGGCGGCCTATGGCGCGGTGAACACCATGAGCAGCGAGGGGCTGGTGCGGGCCGAGGTCGCGATCTTCCCCATCCTCGCCGTCATGCTGCTCCTCATCTACCGGAGTGTGGTCGCGGCCCTGGTCTCGCTCCTGGTCGGCGGGAGCGCCGTGCTCTTCGCCACCGGCACGCTCGCGGTCCTGGCGGACACCGTCGACCTCTCGGTCTTCGTCTCGAACGTCGCCACCATGCTCAGCCTCGGCGTCGGCGTCGACTACGCGATGATCATGATCAAACGGTTCGCCGAGGAGATCGGGGAGCACGCCGATCGGCGCATCGCGCTGCGGAACACCCTGCGCACCGCCGGGCACGTGGTCGCCGTCTCCGGCGCCACCATCACCGCGGCCATTGCCACGCTGCTCGTCGTCGATGTCGGCGTGGTCCGCTCGATGGCCGTCGGCGGCATGCTCGCCGTCGCCTTCGCCACGCTCACCAGCGTCGTGCTGCTGCCCGCGCTGCTGTTCCTGCTCGGCCCGAGAATCGATGCGCTCCGGGTTCCGCTGCCCGCCGCGCTGTCGCGGGGGCCGGGGCTCTGGTATCGGCTGGCGCACGGGATCCGGGCCCGGCCGATAGCCGTGCTCACCGCCGGCTGCGCACTGCTCGCCGTCCTCGCCGTCCCCGGATTGCACCTCCAGGTCTTCAACGCCGACGCCGAGATGCTGCCCGCCGACAGCCGGACCCGGACCGGATACCTGCTGGCGCAGGAGCAGTTCGGCCCCGGCACCGTCGAGCCGATCACCGTGGTGATCGAGAGCGAAGCTCCGATCGCCGACCCCGGCGAGGTGGCCTGGATCAACGACCTGGCCGCGCGGCTCCGCGCGCTGGAAAACGTCGACTCGGTCTCGGCACCGGCGGATATTCCGCACGCGGGGCTGCACCCCGACGACCTGGCCCAGATCGTCGGACACTACGTCTCGGCCGACCGGCGCACCGTGCTCGTCGACGTCTACGCGGAAACCAGCTCGGCCTCCGAGTCCACGCAGCGGCTGGTGCACGAGATCCGAAGCACCGCCGACGCCGCCGAACGGCCGGGCTTCGCGATCCTGGTCGGCGGGGATGCCGCCGACGGGATCACCTCGACCGCGGAGATATCCCGGTCAACCTCAACCGTCCTCGTCCTCATGCTCGCGCTGATCCTCGTGCTGCTGGTCGCCGCCTTCCGGTCGATCTTCGTCCCGATCAAGGCCGTGCTGCTGAACCTGTTCTCGGTGGGCGCCACCATCGGCATCCTGGTGCTGGTCTTCCAGGAGGGGTGGGGTGCGGAGCTGCTCGGGATCACCGCCATCGGCCCGATCCAGAACTTCGTACCGCTGCTGCTGTTCACCATCCTGTTCAGCCTGAGCACCGACTACGAGGTCTTCCTGATCACCCGGATCAGGGAGTACGCGGCCGACCCGGCCACGGCGGCGGACAGCATCGCGCACGGTCTGGCCAGGACCGGGCCGCTCATCTCCGCCGCCGCCGCGATCATGGTGCTCGTCTTCGGCGCCTTCGTGCTCACGCCCTTGGTCGCGGTGCAGCAGCTCGGGTTCGGCATGGCCGTCGCGGTGGCCATCGACGCGACCGTCGTCCGCATGTTCCTGGTCCCCGCCGGCCTCGAGCTGATGGGCAGGTGGAACTGGTGGCTGCCGTTCCGCTCCCGGCCCACGTCCTGACCTCCCGGAGGAGCCCCATGGAATTCTCGCTGTTCTTCTTCGCCAACAACGACGCCGACGCGGGTACCAACTACGCGCTGCTGCTCGCGGCGGCGCGCCTCGCCGACCAGCGGGGCTTCACCGCCGTCTGGACGCCGGAGCGGCACTTCCACCAGTTCGGCGGTGCGTACCCGAACCCGGCGGTCACCGGCGCGGCGCTCGCCACCGCTACCGAGCGGATCGGCATCAGGGCGGGCAGCGTGGTCGCGCCGCTGCACGACCCGGTGCGGGTCGCCGAGGAATGGTCGGTGGTGGACAACCTCTCCGGCGGCCGGGCCGGCGTGGCCTTCGCCTCCGGCTGGCACACCGACGACTTCGTCCTGCGCCCGGACGGCTACACCGAACGCCGCCGGATCACCGTCGAGACCATCGAGACCGTCCGGCGGCTGTGGCGCGGAGAGAAGATCACCCGGCGCAACGGCGCCGGGATGCCCGCCGACATCGCGCTCTCCCCGCGACCGGTGCAGCCCGAGCTGCCGATCTGGATGACCACCGCGGGCAGCGAGGAGACTTTCCGCGCGGCCGGTGCGCACGGCACCTTCGTGCTGACCCACATGCTCGGCCAATCCGTCTCGACCCTGCGCACACGCATCGAGGCGTACCGCTCGGCCTATGCCGACGGCCCCGGCGAGCAGGGGACGGGCACCGTCACCCTGATGATCCACGCCTACGTGGATCGGGACGGCGATCTCGCGCGCAGGCTCGCCAGGAAACCGTTCACCGACTACCTGCTCAGCTCCTGGAACCTCATGTCCCGGCTCTCCGACGGGGTGCCGCAGGGCGAGCTCTCCGGCGCGGTGCTGGACGGGGTCATCGCCCGCGCCGCCGATCGCTACATGACCGAGAACGGAATCTTCGGCACCCCGCAGCACGCCGTCGACATGCTGCGCGAGCTGCAGGCGGCAGGGGTGGACGAGGTGGCTTTCCTGGTCGACTTCGGGCTCCCCGCCGATGCCGTGCTGCGCGGGCTGGAGTACCTGGCCGCGCTGCGCAGGCTGGTGCGGTAGCCGGGCTCAGTTGCCGCCGTACACCTTCGAGTCGAGCAGGCCGATGTAGGGCAGGTCGCGATAGCGCTCGGCGTAGTCGAGGCCGTAGCCGACGACGAAGTCGTTGGGGATGTCGAAGCCGACCATGGCGACGTCGACCTGGGTGCGCAGCGCGTCCGGCTTGCGCAGCAGCGTGACCACCTCGAGCGCGGCGGGGTTGCGGGTGGAGAGGTTGCGCTTGAGCCAGGAGAGCGTGAGGCCGGAGTCGATGATGTCCTCGACGATCAGCACGTTCCGGCCCGCGATGTCCTTGTCCAGGTCCTTGAGGATGCGGACGACGCCGGAGGACGAGGTGGACGAGCCGTAGGAGGAGACGGCCATGAACTCCATCTGGGTCGGGATCGGCAGCGCCTTCGCCAGGTCGGTCATGAAGAAGATCGCGCCCTTCAGCACGCCGACCAGCAGCAGATCGCCCTCCGGGGCGCCGGCCGGGAAGCGCTCGGCGATCCGCTCGGCCAGTTCCTTGGTCTTCGTGGCGATTTCTTCTTCGGTGATGAGCACCGAGGCGATGTCGTCCCCGTACACGTCCGTTGGTGTCCTTCCGTGGTCGATCACGCACCGTCCGCCCGGCCGCGGAGCCGCAGGGTCAGCCTGCCATGTTCCCTTTCGACCACCAACCGGCGGGCCGGGGTACCGCCGCCGACCGCGACCGCGCCCTGGCCGCGCCAGCGCACGACCAGCGCGTCCACCGCGCGCAGCGTGGTGTCGCCCGGCGGGCGGGCGCCCGCGGCGAGCAGCCAGGCGCGGATCGCCCTGCGCCGCAGCGCGGCGGGCGCGGCGCCGAGCGGTGGCACGGCGAGGTCGGGGTGCGGGCCGGTGCCCGGGGTGCGGGCGGTGCTCAGCAACTCCGCGGCGAGGTCGTCCAGGACGGCGGTGTCCTCGCGGAGTTGCGCGGCGGTGCGGGCGAGCGCCTCCGCCACCCCGCCGCCGAGGACGTCCTCCAGGAGCGGGAGCACCTCGTGGCGCAGCCGGACGCGGGTGAACTCCGGTGCGGAGTTGTGCGGGTCGACGTGCGGCCGCAGGTCGAGGTCGGCGCAGAACCCGACGGTGTCGGTGCGGCGGACCGTGAGCAGCGGACGGCCCCAGGGCGGGGTGTGCGGGGCCATGCCGCGCACCGAGCGCGGGCCGGAGCCACGGGCAAGGCCGAGCAGGACCGTCTCGGCCTGGTCGTCCATGGTGTGCCCGAGCAGGACCTGGCGGCCGGCGCGGGCTTCGTCCAGCGCCGTGTAGCGCGCGGCCCGCGCCGCTGCCTCCATGCCGCCCGGGCCGGTCACCTCGACCGGGAGCACGGTGGCCGATGCGCAGCCCAGCTCCAGTGCCACCCGTGCCGCGGCCTCCGCGATCCGGCCGGACCCGGCCTGTAGCCGGTGGTCGACCACCAGCGCGTGCACCGGCCCGGCCTCGGCCACTGCGGCGGCGGTCAGCGCCAGCGAATCGGCGCCCCCGGAGAGCGCGACCGCCACCTCGGCCTCCGGCTCCGCGTACTCGCCGAGCCAGCCGCGCACCGCCCGTCGCAGCACCAGCGCGGCGCCGGTCTCCGGAAGGAGAGGTGGCACGTCACCCGGCCCGGGCCGGGAAGCTCCTGCCCTATCCGAGCACACGGGCGATCCAGCGCCCCGGTTCGTCGATCTCGTCGGGCAGCGGCAGCGTGGTCTCGTCGGTCCAGACGACGTTGAAGCGGGCCGTGCCGACGGTGCTCACCACCTCGTCGACGAACTTTTTGCCGCGCACGTACTGCGCGAGCTTGGCGTCGACGCCGAGCAGCGCGCGCAGCACCCGCTGCACCGGGTTCACCGCGCGCTTGCGGCGCTTGTCGAAGGCGGCGCGAATCTGCTCGACGCTCGGGACGACGGCGGGGCCGACCGCGTCCATGACGTGATCCGCGTGCCCCTCGAGCAGCGTGCCGAGAACGAGCAGCCGGTCCAGCGCCGCGCGCTGCTCTGGCGCCTGGGTGGCGCGCAGCAGCCCGATCACGCCCTGGTTGCCGGGGTCGTCCGCGCCGGTGCCGCCGCGCCTGCGCCGCACCTCGGTGAGCAGCCGGCCGATCACCTCGGTCGGCGGCTCGTCGGCGGCCGCGCCGAGCGTCGCCACATTGCTCCGCATGTACTCGGCCAGCCACGGCGCCGAGGAGAACTGCACCCGGTGCGTCACCTCGTGCAGGCAGACCCAGAGCCGGAAGTCGCTCGGCGAGACCCGGAGCGCACGCTCCACCGCCATGATGTTCGGCGCGACGAGCAGCAGCGTGCCGTCCTCGCCGGTGAACGGGTCGTACTGGCCGAGGATCGCGGTGGAGAGCAGCGCGAGCATGGCGCCTGCCTGCACCCCGGCCGGCTTGCCCGCGAACCGGCTGCCCGCCGCGGCGCCGTCCGGCCCGTCGGTGAGCAGGGCCATGGAGGCCGCGGCGGCCTCGATCCAGCCCGGCCGGTCCACGATCCGGGCGGACGGCACCGGCCGGTCGTCGAGCAGCATGCTGACCTCGCGCACCGGCCCCTCGGCCCGCCGCGAGGCCTCGGCCAGCTCGCTCACCACCTGCTCGGCCGAGTAGCGGGAGGTGCGCGGCCCCGCGGGCACCAGCGCGCCGCCGGTGCGGGCGGCGAGCCGCCAGTCCACGGCCCCGGTCAGCGGGGAACGCGGCGGTCCGGCCTCGACCAGGCCGAGGTCGGCCCCGTTGGATCCTTCGCTCATCTCACCCACCCGTCAGGAGCAGCCACAGTTGCGCAGTGCGCCCGCGATGGCGTCGAGTGCGGGCCGGCTCACCTCCGGTGGCCGGTCGTTCGACATCAGCGCGAATGTCAGCACGCGCCCATCGCGATCGAGCACATATCCGACCAACGCGCTGGCGACCGAGAGAGTTCCGGTCTTGGCCCGGATCCAGCCGGCGCCCACCGGATCGCCGCCGGTGTACCGGCTCGCCAGCGACCCGGTGGCCCCGGCGACCGGCAGCGTGTCGAGCAGCGGGGCCAGCTTCGCGGCCAACGCGCCGCCCTCCGGCTTCGCACTGGTCCCCGCCGGTTTCACCGTGGCGGGGCCGGTCGGCGCGGCGGCGGTGGTGAGCACGGCGGCGAGCGCGCGGGCAGGCACCCGGTCGTCCACCGAGAGCCCGCTGGTGTCGTGCAGGCTCACCCCGGTGAGGTCGAACCCGGCCTCGGTGAGCACGGTGCGCACCGCGGTCGCGGCACCGTCGAAGCTCTGCGGCAGCCCGCGCGCGGCGGCCACCTCGCGGCCGACCGTCTCGGCCAGCACATTGTCCGACCACACCATGAGCTGCCTGAGCCGGTCGCGCAGCGGCGCCGAGCGCACGCTCGCCAGCTCGGCCGCGCCGGGCGCCGCGGTGCCGAGTTCGACCCGGGCCGGGTCGATGCCGAGCTGGGCGGCCAGCTGCCTGCCCGCGTCCAGCGCCGGGGTGGTGCTGCGCGGTGCGTACTCGACCAGCGGGTCGAGCCTGCCGCCGTCGATCATCACCGGCTCCAGCGGCGCGATCGAGCCGCCGGGGATGTCGGCCGGTTCCCAGCCCTTCGCCATGGTCGGGCCGGTGTAGACCGAGGTGTCGACCACGATGCGGTCGATACCGCGGCCGCGCAGCCCGGCCGCCAGGTCGGCGAGCTTGGCAGCGCCCGGGTAGTAGCCCTTGCCGTCCGGGCGGGCGGTGATGGTCGGGTCGCCCGCGGCCACCAGCACCGCCTCGTCGGGCGCGGCCCCGGCGACCACCCGCGTGGTCACCCGGCTGTCGGCGGGCAGCGCGAGCAGCGCGGCGGCGGTGGTCAGCACCTTGAGCGTGGAGGACGGGATCATCGGGGTGTCCGCGCCGCCGCTCCACAGCACCGCGCCGCTGTCGGCGTCGGTGACCTGTCCGGCGAAGGCGCCGAGCTCCGGGTTGGCGATCACCCTGCTCAGCGCCGCCTCGATGCCGCCGCGGCTCGGCGCGGCGGCGTTCGATGGCGCCGGGTCGACCTTCGGGTCGACCGTGACCGGGGCGGGCGGCGCCGCGACGGTCAGCCCGCCGTGCTCGAACTCCGGCGTCCACGGCTGCACGATCAGCGCCACCGACGCGACCATCGAGACCAGAACGGCCAGCGCCAGCCCCACCCAGAGCCGGGTGCGGCGGCGGCGCCGCGCGGCCAGATCGCCGGTGTTCCTGTTGTTCCCACCCGTCACGTGTCCGCCGCTCCTCCTCCGGCCGCCCGCGCGGCCGCCTCCCGCACCCGAGTGCTCGCCGCCCACACTATCCTCGTTGCGCAATCGTTCCTCAGTACAACCTGGCGCAGTCGGCAGACTCCGCACGACCGATGAAGGAGATGGCGTGGAGTTCGACGTCACCATCGAGATTCCCAAGGGTTCCCGGAACAAGTACGAGGTGGATCACGAGTCCGGCCGGGTCAAACTGGACCGCTACCTCTACACCTCCATGGCCTACCCGGCCGACTACGGCTTCATCGAGAACACCCTCGGTGAGGACGGCGACCCGCTGGACGCGCTGGTGCTGCTGCCCGAGTCGGTCTTCCCCGGCGTGATCGTCGAGGCGCGGCCGGTCGCCATGTACCGGATGACCGACGAGGCCGGTGGCGACGACAAGATCCTCGCGGTGCCCGCGGGCGACCCGCGCTGGGACCACATCCAGGACCTGCAGGACGTCCCGGAGTTCGAGCTGGCCGCGATCAAGCACTTCTTCGAGCGGTACAAGGACCTGGAGCCGGGCAAGTTCGTGAAGGGCTCGGAGTGGGTCGGCCGCGCCGAGGCCGAGGCCGAGGTGCAGGCCTCGCTGAAGCGGTTGCAGGAGAACGGCGGGCACTGACCCCACCGACGCGAAGAGCGGGAAGACCGATGGATTCGGTCTTCCCGCTCTTCTGTGCGGTGCCCGGCCGGTGGAGGGGAGGCCGGTCGGGTCACCAGGTGGAGTAGTACAGATCCCACTCGCCGTCGTAGTTCAGGACGCACTCGTAGTACTTCCAGTCCGGGTGCGCCGGGCCGTACTCGCCGTCGGCGGAGCAGGCGGCGTAGGTGGAGTAGGTGCCGACCCAGATGGTCTCGACCGTGCGGTACTCGGGCGCGGCGGAGGCGGTCGCCGCCGTCGACACCCCGGCGACGGCGGCGGCAGCCAGCAGGCCTGCCATGGCGAAGGACTTGATTCGCATTTCGTTGCTCCTGTCGGTTCGTCTTGCTCGTCGACAGGAACATTACGAGCGGAAAAGCCCTGGTACAGCCACCCCTAGGGGTGGTGACCCGCACCCCTGGGGCGAGCCGCTACCTACCCTCGAAGCGAGGCTCCCGCTTCTCGAAGACGGCCTGGATGGCCTCGGTCAGATCGCCCGACGGCAGGAACGCGGCGTTCCACGCGGAGACGTAGCGCAGCCCGGCCGCGACCTCGGCGGTGAGCCGCTCGTTCAGCACATCCTTGACGCCCTGCACCACCAGCGGCGGGTTGGCCGCGATCTCGCGAGCCAGCGCGTGCGCCGCGTCCAGCACCGCCGCCTGGTCCGCGAAGACCTCGTTGACCAGGCCGATCCGCTCCGCGCGGGCGGCATCGATGTCCTTGCCGGTGAAGGCCAGCTCGCGCAGGTGCCCCTCGGAGATCACCGCGGGCAGCCGCTGCAGCGAGCCGACGTCGGCCACGATCGCCACCTTGGCCTCGCGGAGGCTGAACTTGGCCTCGGCGCTGGCGTAGCGGATGTCCGCGGCGGCGATCAGGTCCAGCCCGCCGCCGATGCACCAGCCGGAGACCGCGGCGATCACCGGCTTGACGCAGTTCGCGACCGCCGTGATCGACGCCTGCATGGTGCGGATGTCGTTCAGGAAGGCGGTGCGCGGCGCGGCCAGCGCCTTGTCTGCCAGCAGCGGCCCGAACGAACCGGCCATCGCGGGCAGGTCGAGCCCGTAGGAGAAGTGCTTGCCGGAGCCGGTCAGCACGATCGCGCGGACCTCGGCGTCGGCGGCGAGGCCGTCGAAGATCTCCGGGAGTTCGCGCCAGAAATCCGGGCCCATGGCGTTGCCCTTGCCCGGCCCGGTGAGCGTCACCTGGGCGACCTGGTCCTTCGTCTCGACCGTGAAGGCCTGCCAATCAGTCATTTGTACAGCGTATCGAGGCGCGGCCCCGGCTTGTAAAGCTTGTGCAAATTCCGGGCTCCGGTGCTGGTGCGGGCACCGGAGCGGAGCCGATGATGGTCCTCTCGCCCCTCGGAGGTCGCCATGCTGATGCATCAGGGAATCGGGCTCGACCGCTTCAACACCATGCCGAACGGCCGCGCGGTGCACGCGCTCTTCGAGTGCTGCTGCTGCGTCACCTGGGCGGCGCGGATCAGCGCGGGGCGGCCCTACTCCGACCACGACGACCTGCACAATGCCGTCGAGCTGGAGTTGCTGGCGCTCTCCCCCGGTGATAGGGAGCGCGCCTTCGACTCCGTGCTGCACGAGGCCTGCGGCGATCGCACGGTGGCGACGCTCGCCAAGATCGTTTCGGCGCGGATCGAGCGGATGCTCGGCCCCGAGGGCGGCTACCCCGAGTACTGAGCGCGGATCGTCAACTGCCGCATCGAGACTGCGCGGCAGCCGAACCGCGACCCCGGACCGGGGGTACGGCCCTACCCTGGTCGCATGCGCAAGTCGAGCCTGCCACCGGGCGCGATCCGGGTCTCCGACACCCTGATCTCGCGGGGGCACCACGGCGTGATCCTGACCCGGCCCGAACCCATCGATACCGCCGAGGACGCCGCCCGCGCCCTCGGCGTCGACCCTGGCGCCATCGTCGAGGCCCAGGTCTTCCTGCTGGACGACGAACCGGTGCTGCTCCTGGTCGCCGGTGCGCGGCCGGTGCACCTGGCGCGCACGGCGGCGCGGCTGGAGGGCGCGCTCACCCCCGCCCCCGAGGCGCTGACGCGGGAGGTCACCGGGCAGCCCGCGGGCGGGGTCGCCCCGCTCGGGCACCCGGCGAACCTCTCCACCTGGGTGGACACCGCGCTCGCCGCGCATCCGCAGCTGTGGGCGGCGGGTGGGCATCCGGGCACGCTGTTCCGCACCTCGTTCACCGAACTGGTGCGGATCACCGCCGGACAGCCGGTCGACATGGGCTGAACCGCGTACGTTCGTTGCTGTGAGTGCACCCAGTTCCGACGGCATCACCGCCGAGCAGTACCGCGCCTCCATGCGGCACTACCCGGCGGGCGTCACCATCGTGACGCTGCGGGCCGCGCACGGCCCCGTCGGCTTCACCGCCACCTCGTTCGCCTCGCTCTCGCTGGACCCGCCGCTGGTGTCGTTCAACATCGCGCACACCTCGTCCAGCCTGGACGCGCTGCGCGCCGCCGAGTCGGTGGTGATCCACTTCCTCGGGGCACATCAGCGGGAGCTGGCGCAGCGGTTCTCGCGCAGCGCAGCGGAGCGGTTCGCCGATCCGGCGCTCTGGGCCGAGCTGGAGTCCGGTGAGCCGGTGCTGCACGAGACACCGCTCTGGTTGCGCGCGGTGGTGCACCAGCGCTTCGACATCGGGGATCACACCTTCGTCGCCGGGCTCGTCACCCACGTCCACGACGAGACCCGGGGCGCGTCGCCCGCGGCGCCGCTCCTCTACTACGACGGCCGCTACCACCAGCCAACCGAACTGGGCTGAGTCTTCGTACACCGAGCAGAGGTGGTCGGCCGGGCCGGACCACGGCGATGGTCCGGCCCGGCCGCCCCGGCCCGCCATCCGACTCGAAGCGCAACCGAGTCGAGGCGGCCGCTCGAGGCCCCGATACAGGGGTCAGAATCCGGCGCAGGGCGCGGCGCCGAAGGCGTCCGCGCCGAGCGGACGGGTTTCGGGGACCGGGCTCCACGCCCCGCCCTCGGCGGCG
Organism: Nocardia jiangsuensis; assembly: GCF_042650385.1. Taxonomy (NCBI): domain Bacteria; kingdom Bacillati; phylum Actinomycetota; class Actinomycetes; order Mycobacteriales; family Nocardiaceae; genus Nocardia; species Nocardia jiangsuensis. Next base: position 999,649 of record NZ_JBHSAX010000014.1, on the reverse strand, counting down.
TAGGACCAGGCCGACTCACCGCGCACCAGCGTGTGCAGCGCCGAGATCAGCCGGTCCACGTGCTCGACGGTCGTCCCCACCCCGACGCTGGCCCGCAGCGCGGCAGGCAACCCGAGCCGCTCGAGCAGCGGGTGCGCGCAGAAGCGCCCGTCGCGCACCCCGATCCCGTGCTCCGCGGAGAGGTACGCCGCGACGTGCCCCGGCGCGAACCCGGCCACCGTGAAGGCCACGATCCCCACCCCCTCCCCGCTGTCGGTGAAGATCCGCGGCTGCGAAACGCCAGGCACCCCGGCCAGCCCGTCCCGCAGCCGCGCGGTCAGCGCCCGCTCGTGCGCGACGAACCGCTCCTCGGGAATCGCGGCGAGCGCCGCGCAGGCCGCGGCGAGCGCCGCCGCCCCGAGCACATTCGGCGACCCGCCCTCGTGCCGCTGCGGCGCCGTAGCCCACTCGGTCTCGGTCACCGAGACGGAGCGGACGGCACCGCCCCCGGCCAGGTACGGCTCGGCCGCGTCCAGCCAGTCCCGCCGCCCGACCAGCACCCCGGCCCCGAACGGCGCGTACAGCTTGTGCCCCGAGCACACCAGGTAGTCGATCCCGGTGTCGCGCAGTGAGATCCGCCGGTGCGGCGCCAGCTGCGCCGCGTCGACCAGCAGCCGCGCCCCGCAGCGGTGCGCGATCTCGGCCAGCTCGCGCAGCGGGAGCAGCTCCCCGGTCACATTGGAGGCACCGGTGACGGCGAGCAGCGCGGCCGGCTCGCGGCACAGCTCGGCGACGAGCCTGCGCAGCGTCTCGGCGACGGTGTCGGCCGCGGTCACCACCCGGCGGCCGCCTGCGAGCCAGGGCAGGAAGTTGGCGTGGTGCTCGATGTCGAGCACAACGGTGTCGCCCGGCACGCAGCCGGCCAGCAGGTTCAGCGAGTCGGTCGTGCCGCGGGTGAAGACGGTGACCTGGTCCTCGGCGGCGTCGAAGAAGGCGCCGACGGTGCCGCGCGCGCTCTCGTAGCAGTCGGTGGAGACCCGGGAGGCGTAGCCGGCGCCGCGGTGCACGCTGGCGTAGTACGGCAGCAGCGTCGAGACCCGCTCGGTCACCGCGGCGATGGCGGGGGCGCTCGCGGCGTAGTCGAAGTTCGCGTAGCCGACGGTGCCGCCCTGCACCAGCGGGACGGCGAGGTCGTCACCGGAGGTCGCCGCGAGCGGGGCACAGGTCGGTTCGAGAACAGCGGTCATCACGTCATCCCAACATTCGGGGACCCGCAACATCAGGAGTGCCGAGTCCGCGCTTGCCGCGTCCGGTCGGACGACGGCCCGGTCGTCACCCGGAGCACCCCGCCGCGGAGGAGGGTTGCCGACCAGCAAGCCGGGGCTGAACGCTGGTACTCATGACCTGCCGAAAAGACTGGCAAAGCCACGCCCGGGTTGTCAAGGGCCGCTCCGGCGAAGATCACAGCCCGCCCGCGGCGCGCACCCCACCAGGCAGGAGTCGCCGGGTGAACGCCGGATGAACAGCGACGCACCCGCTCGACCAGCGCAGATGCCCGCCCGGCCGAGTAGCGTGAACAACCGGTCGCCGCCGGGTTCGCCCGCTGGTAACCCGAACATGGCAGAACGAGCGGGAAGTGTGGGCACATCGATGAAAGGTGGTGGGGACGTCATGGTCCGACCACAGCTCCATCCGGAGGAACTCGATTCCGCTGCCCCCGGTTCGGCGCCGCCCGGCACGGCCACGCTCCCCGACCCGCTGCGCCGCGGCGCGCTCGCCGCGCCGCCGCGCACGCTCGTCGACATCGTCACCGCTACCGCGCAGGAATTCCCGGACGCCGCCGCGATCGACGACGGCGAGACGGTGCTCAGCTACCTGGAACTCGTGGTCGAGATCGAGGTAGCGATGAACCGGCTCGCCGCGGCAGGGGTGCGGCGCGGCGACCGGGTCGGCATTCGGCTACCTTCCGGCAATCGTGAGCTGTACGTCACCATCCTCGCGGTGCTCTACTGCGGCGCGGCCTACGTCCCGGTGGACGCGGACGACCCCGAGGAGCGCGCCCGGCTGGTCTTCGGCGAGGCGAAGGTGGCGGTGATCGTCACCGCCGACGGCATCCTGCCCGGCACCCGCGATGCCGCCGAGGCGCCCGCCGACGACAGCGGCTGGGCCGACCTGCCCACCCCCGACGACGACGCCTGGATCATCTTCACCTCCGGCTCCACCGGCACCCCGAAGGGCGTCGCGGTGACGCACCGCAATGCCGCCGCCTTCGTCGACGCCGAGCACAACCTCTTCCTGCAGGAAGAGCCGATCGCCCCCGGCGACCGGGTGCTTGCCGGACTCTCGGTCGCCTTCGACGCCTCCTGCGAGGAGATGTGGCTGGCCTGGCGCAACGGCGCCTGCCTGGTCCCCGCCCCGCGTGATCTGGTGCGCACCGGTGCCGACCTGGGCCCGTGGCTCATGCGGCGCGGCGTCACCGTGGTCTCCACCGTCCCGACGCTGGCCGCGACCTGGCCCGCGGAGGCGCTGGACGGCGTCCGGATGCTCATCTTCGGCGGCGAGGCGGTGCCGCCGGAGCTGGCCGAGCGGCTCGCCCGCGACACCGACCGCGAGGTGTGGAACACCTACGGCCCCACCGAGGCCACCGTCGTCGCCTGCGCCGCCAGGCTGACCGGCGAGCCGCCGGTGCGCATCGGGCTCCCGCTGGACGGCTGGGACCTGGTGGTGGTGAACGTCGATGGCGAGCCGGTGCCGGAGGGCGAGACCGGCGAGCTGGTGATCGGCGGGGTCGGGCTTGCCCGCTACCTGGACCCGGCCAAGGACGCGGAGAAGTACGCCCCGCTGCCCGCGCTCGGCTGGGACCGCGCCTACCGCAGCGGCGACCTCGTCCGCAACGACCGCGAAGGCCTGGTCTTCCTCGGCCGCGCCGACGACCAGATCAAGCTGGGCGGCAGGCGGATCGAGCTCGGCGAGATCGACAACGCGCTGCAGCACCTGCCCGGCGTCACCGGCGCGGCCGCCGCCATCCGCACCACCAGGGCGGGCAACAAGGTCCTGATCGGCTACCTGACCGGCCCGGACACCGACTACGACCTGCGCGCCGCCCGCGCAATGCTGGCCGGGCAGCTGCCCGCGCCGCTCGTCCCCCGGCTCGCCATCGTCGACGACATGCCGACCAGGACCTCGGGCAAGGTCGACCGCGACGCCCTGCCGTGGCCACTGCCGAACGCCGCCGAGGACGACCCGGAGAACGAGCTCACCGGCACCGCGCTCTGGATCGCCGGGATCTGGGACTCCATCCTCGGTGCCGAGATCACCGGCCCCGACGTCGACTTCTTCGACCTGGGCGGCGGCTCGCTCGCGGCCGCGCAGCTGGTCACCGCGTTGCGTGAGCGCTACCCGACGGTCGCCGTCGCCGATATCTACGACCACCCCCGGCTCGGCGCCATGGCCGAGCTGCTCGACCAGAGCACGCCCGCTGTCGCCGTCGTCGACCGCACGGTCCGCCCGACCCCGCGGAAGGCTCAGCTCGCCCAGGTGCTCGCGACCGTCCCGCTCACCACGCTGACCGGGCTGCAGTGGCTCACCTGGCTCGCCATCGTCGGGAATGTGGCGGCGTGGTCCGGCTCGCTGCCGTGGCTCCCCGCGCTCTCCTGGTGGTGGACGCTGGTCGCGTTCGTGCTCTTCATCTCCCCGCCCGGCCGGATGGCGCTCTGCGTAGTCGGGGCGCGGACGCTGCTCGCCGGGTTGCGGCCGGGCAGCTACCCGCGCGGCGGCTCGGTGCACCTGCGGCTCTGGGCCGCGGTCCGGCTCTCCGAGGCCTCCGGCGCGGAGAATCTCTCCGGCGCGCCGTGGATGGTTCCGTTCGCCCGCGCGCTCGGCGCGAAGATCGGCCGCGGCGTCGACCTGCACAGCCTGCCGCCGGTCACCGGCATGCTGGAGCTCGGCGAGGGCTGCAGCGTCGAGCCCGAGGTGGATCTGGCCGGGTACTGGATCGACGGCGACGTCGTGCACATCGGCCCGATCGTGGTCGGCGCGGGCGCCGTCGTCGGCTCCCGCTCGGTATTGCTGCCGGGTAGCAAGATCGGCCGCGGCGCCGAGGTGGCGGCCGGTTCCGCCGTGGCCGGAAAGGTCAAGGCCGGGCAGGAGTGGGCGGGATCGCCCGCGGGCAAGGTCGGCAGGGCCAGGCACCGCTGGCCGGCCCAGCGCCCGGACCGGGCGCCGCACTGGGTCGCGATCTTCGGCGTCACCTCCATGGGGCTCGCCGCGGTGCCGATCCTCGGCCTCGCCGCAGGCGGGCTCTTCCTGGCCTGGATGATCCGCGACACCACCACGCTCGGTCAGGGCGCGCTGCGCGCCTTCCTGCTGCTGCCGCCCGCGGTGCTGCTCAGCCTCGGCGTCTACGCGGCGATCACCATCGTCGCGGTGCGGCTGCTCGCCATCGGGCTCACCGAGGGGTACCACCCGGTGCGCAGCCGGGTCGGCTGGCAGGCCTGGTCCACCGAGCGGCTGCTCGACTCCGCGCGCACCTTCCTCTTCCCGCTCTACGCCAGCCTGCTCACCCCGGTCTGGCTGCGGCTGCTCGGCGCGAAGATCGGCAAGAGCGTCGAGGCGTCGACCGTGCTGCTGCTGCCCAAGTTCACCACCGTCGCGGACGGCGCCTTCCTCGCCGACGACACCATGATCGCCAGCTACGAGCTGGGCGGCGGCTGGCTGCACATCGGCGAGGCCAAGGTCGGCAAGCGCGCCTTCCTCGGCAACTCGGGGATGACCGCGCCGGGGCGCCGGGTGCCGAAGAACAGCCTGGTCGCGGTGCTCTCCGCCGCGCCGTCGAAGGCCAAGGCCGGGTCGTCCTGGCTGGGCAGCCCGCCGGTGCGGCTGCGCCGGGCCGCCGAGAACGCCGACACCACCCGCACCTTCGATCCGCCGCCGCGGCTGCGGCTGGCCCGCGCCGCCGTCGAGACCTGCCGGTTGATCCCGGTGCTCGTCACCTTCGGCATCGGGCTCGGCGTGCTCTTCGGCCTCGCCGCGCTGGCCCGCACCGCGGGGCACCTGGTGACCGCGCTGCTCAGCGGCATCGTGCTGATGATCGCCGGTGCGTTCGCCGGCGGCATCGCGGTGCTCGCCAAGTGGTTGCTGGTCGGCCGGATCGGGCGCGACGAGCACCCGCTGTGGAGCTCGTTCGTCTGGCGCAACGAGGTCTCCGACACCTTCGTGGAGACCGTCGCCGCGCCCTGGTTCGCCCGGGCCGCGACGGGTACCCCAGTGATGATCCTGTGGCTGCGCGGACTCGGTGCCACGATCGGCCGCGGAGTATGGTGCGAGTCCTATTGGCTGCCGGAGGCCGACTTGGTGACGCTCGGTGACGGCGCGACGGTGGAGCGGGGGTGTGTGGTGCAGACCCACCTCTTCCACGATCGGATCATGGCGATGGACACCGTCGTGCTCGAGGACGGCGCCACGCTCGGCCCGCACTGCGTCGCGCTGCCCGCCGCCACCATCGGCGCCGGAGCGACCGTCGGCCCGGCCTCGCTGGTCATGCGCGGTGACACCGTGCCCGCCTCCACCCGCTGGTGGGGCAACCCGATCGCCCCCTGGTACCTGAACGACCCAGGGACGGTGTGATGGGCGGCAAGTTCTACGACGCCCCCATCGACGAGTACCTCCCGCAGAACGGCAACCGGGGATACCGCGTCTCCCGGTACGAACTGGAGCTCGGCTACCGGGTCGCGGGCAACCGGCTGACCGGCCGGGCCGTGCTCACCGCGGTCACCACCGAGGTCCGCGACCGCTTCGCGCTCGACCTCTCGCAGGCCATGCGGGTGACCAAGGTCTTCGTCAACGGCGTCAAGGCCGCGCGCTACGTGCACCAGCACAACAAGCTCGTGGTCACCCCGCAGCAGAAGATCCCGGCGGGCGGCGTGCTCACCTTCGCCGTGCAGTACGGCGGAACGCCGCGGCCGGTGCGCGGGCCGTGGGGCGAGGTCGGCTGGGAGGAGCTCACCGAGGGCGCGCTGGTCGCCAGCCAGCCGAACGGCGCCGCCTCCTGGTTCCCCTGCGACGACCACCCCAGCTCCAAGGCCAGCTACCGCATCGCGATCACCACCGACTCGCCGTACTACGCGCTCGCCAACGGCGCCCTGGTCCGCAAGCAGACCAAGGCAAGCCAGACCACCTGGGTCTACGAGCAGCCCGAGCCGATGGCCGGGTATCTGGCCACCATCCAGATCGGGCACTACCGCAGGCACCGGATCGGCCCCGCGCACGCCGCCGTCCCCATGGACGCCGTCGTGCCGACCCGGCTGCGCGCCGCCTTCGAGCACGACTTCGCCAGGCAGCCGCGGATGATGGAGCTGTTCATCGAGCGCTTCGGCCCCTACCCGTTCGCCGGCTACACCGTCGTCGTCACCGACGACGAGCTGGAGATCCCGATCGAGGCGCAGGGCATCTCGATCTTCGGCGCCAACCACTGCGACGGCAGGCGCAGCGCCGAGCGGCTGGTCGCGCACGAGCTCGCGCACCAGTGGTTCGGCAACAGCGTCACCATCCGGCAGTGGCGCGACATCTGGCTGCACGAGGGCTTCGCCTGCTACGCGGAGTGGCTCTGGTCCGAGGAGAGCGGCGGCCCCGGCGCGGACCGGATGGCCCGCGCCGCGCGGCACAACCTGGCCAGGCAGCCGCAGGACATCGTCGTCGGCGACCCCGGCCCGGCCCGGATGTTCGACGACCGGGTCTACAAGCGCGGCGCGCTGGCTCTGCACGCGCTCCGGCTGGAACTCGGCGACCGCGCCTTCTTCGCGCTGCTGCGCGAGTGGACCACCCGCTACCGGCACTCCTCGGTGATCACCGAGGAGTTCACCGACCTGGCCGGGCACTACACCACGCTGCCGCTGCGCCCGCTCTGGGATTCCTGGCTGCACAGCGCGCCGCTGCCGCAGCTGCCGCCGCTCAGCGGGGTTCAGGGCGCCAGGTAGCGGGCGGCCAGCTCCTCGATCAGCGGATCGTCGTCGGCCACCGCGTCGAGCTCGAGCAGATCGGTGCGGACCGCGTTCTGCCTGGTGTCGTCGTGCTCCGGATCGGGGGTGCCGTCCTCCGCGAGCTGGCGCTCCAACTTCAGCCGGATCCGGGATTTCAGCGTGTCACTCATACCGGTGGCCTTCCCGCCACGGGGACCGCGAATCTAGACCGGGGTGAGCCAGCCACCCCACGGCGAATTGCGCAGCACGGTGTAGACCGCCATCAGCCCGAGGAACGCCCACAGCATCCACCGCTCCAGCCCTGGCACCCGCACCGCGTCGCCGCGCCAGGCCCGGCGGGTCCAGTCGGCGACCCACAGCACGAAGGCGAGCACCAGCGGCAGCGCCAGGATATTGCTGTGCAGCGAGCCGAGCAGGTCGCCCTCGGTGAGCAGGTGCGTGCCGCGCAGCCCGCCGCAGCCCGGGCAGTACCACCCGGTGAGCGCGTAGACCGGGCACACCCCGTAGGAGCCTTCGACGTGCGGATCGCGCACATGCAGCAGCACGGCCGCGCCGATGGCGGCGCCCGCGACGGCCAGCGGCGCGGCCACTCCGAGCCGGCTGCGGGTAGCGGTAGTCACGGCTTCCAACGGTAGCGCACCGGATACCCGAAGATCGGCGACCGTAACGGCCCGACGGTTTTGGCCGGATCTCACAAAGAATCGGCTTTCATCGTGCGCAATATATCTGCTGTCCAAAACACGTATCGGGCTCCGAAATCCGGGTATAGAAGCTGCAAGAGCGAGGATTTCCGCAGTGCGGCGCTTGCTCTGGCAAGCACTCTGCTTGCAGCGTATGGTGTGCCGTCAGACACAAAGGAGTGCTCGCATGCTGGTCAAGTCGATGCGGACGGTCGCCGGTTTTCGCGGCGCCGAGCCCCTCACCGCCGCCTACCGCGCCGGGCTGCGTTCGCGCACCTACGGCTCCGCCTCGCTGAACCGGCCCGCCACCGACCCGGAGGTCTTCCCGGTCACCACTGTCGACGGCGCCAGGCTCCGGGTGCACGCCTACGGCCCCGCCGATGCCGACGCGATCGTGCTGATCCACGGCTGGAGCTGCTGTATCGAGTACTGGAACCCGCAGATCAATGCCTTCGCCGAGAACTACCGCGTGATCTCCTACGATCAGCGCGGCCACGGCGACAGCGGCCTCGGCCGGATCGCCCCCAGCGGCGAGACCTTTGCCGACGACCTCGCCACGGTCCTCGACGCCACACTGCGCCCGGGCCAGAAGGCACTGCTGGTGGGGCACAGCATGGGCGGCATCACCATTCAGGCCTGGGCGCAGCGCTATCCCGAGCAGGTCGCCCGCCGCGCGGCAGGCGTCATCCTGGCCAACACCGCCTCCAAGGACATCGCGAACGAGACCGACCTGCTGCCGCTGCTGAACAAGCAGCTCTCGGTGGGCGGCAACCCGCTCACCCTGCTCGGCGCCGCCGTCCGGATGCCCATGTTCCTCGCCGAGGCGCTGCTCTTCGCCCCGGTACCGGTGCCGGACGTCTGGCCGGTCGGGCTCGCACTCAAGCACCGGGTGATGACCGGCAGGGCCACCGACGAGCAGGTCTCCTTCGCGCTCGGCGTCGTCCGCTCCTGCCGCCCGCTCTCCCGCGGCCTGCACGCCGCCGCGCTCGCCGAACTCGACCTCGGCGAAGCCGCCGCGCACCTGGCCGCGGTGCCGACCACGGTCATCGCAGGCGAGCACGACAGGCTGCTGCCCGAGCGGCTCTCCCGGCCCATCGTGCAGCACATCGTCAAGGCAGGCGGGACCGTCGACTACCAGGTGTGGCCGACCGGGCACCTCGGGAACGTCGAGGAGGCCGAGCGGTTCAACGCGGAGATCGCCAGGATGGCGGGGATGTCGCGCAAGGTCGCGGCGGTGGCGGGCTGACCGCTTTTCCCGAGGCCGAGGTCGCGGTCCGCTGGGGCCGCACCGGTGACCACCGCTTCCCCGCGGCCGCCGAGGTGGACGGCCGGTGGTGGGTGGCGCGGTTGAATCCGTTCCCGGACCACGAGATGTACACGCTGTTCGTCGACGGCGCGGTGCGGTTCGACTTCACCGAGGTCCCGGAGGCGTGGCTCGGGTTTCGCGCCGGGCTGCGCAGGGTGAATCGCTGGTCCGCGCGGCGTGCGCTCGCGCCGCTGCGCGAGTTCGCCGTCTACGGCAGTGAGGTCGGGCGGCCCTGCGACGATCCGTTCTGCTGCGGTTAGCCGCGGCTCTCCCGGACGTCCCTTCCCTCTTCGGCGAACGCCTTGAAGTCCCGCATGTGCTGCTGCGACTGCTTGCGGAAGGTACCGGGCAGCAGACGCCCGAGCAATCGGATCAGCCGGCTGTCGAACCGGTACTCGCTCTCGCTCTCCCAGTGCGTCGTCTCGGGACCGGCCTCGGTCAGCCGGTCGCGCACGGCGCTCCACATGCCCGCGCCGACGATCTCCCGGTCGAAGCGCACGACGGCCGCGGCGGGGATGTCACGCAGCTCTGCCGGCTCCCGCCGGGTGATCGTCTCGGTGCACTCGACCTCGCGATTACCCGTCCGCATCACCACTCGCGACTCGGTCCCCAGTTCCCCGTGCACCCCTTTCACCGGCTCGTGCCGCACCACCCCGCGCAGCCACTTCGGTATGTGCGCCGGGTCGGACAGCAGCTGGGCCACCTGCTCTCGCGGCAGCGCGATCTCGATCAAGTTGGTGTACTTCACGGCTCGAATTATATCAGCCTCAACTTATATAAGCAGTGCTGATGCAAGCGGCTGGACGCCCGCTCCGGCCATCCCTCGAGAATGTGATTCTCCCACCCGCTGACCCCTAAGGTGCGCTGCACCAGCGCAAATGCAACAACATGTTGACTGCGCAGCACCCTCATGGAAATCTGTAGTTCCAAAATGAGAATATAATTCTCACAAGGAGGGACTACGCATGGCCAAAGCGCTTGCGGCAGAGGTGTCGACCTGGCCCGAGGACAACCCGCAGCTGATCGGGAGCCGGTGCGGCACCTGCGCCGCCACCACCTGGCCGCGGCAGTCGCGCTGCCCGCGGTGCAGCGGCCCGGAGATGACCGACCTGCTGCTGCCCCGGAGCGGAACCCTGATCGCCTGGACCACGCAGGGCTTCGTCCCGAAGCTGCCCTACGCGGGCAAGGAGAACGCCGACAATTTCCAGCCGTTCGGCGTCGGGCTGGTGCAGCTGGGCGAGGACGTGCGCGTCGAGGCCAGGCTCACCGAATCCGACCCCGAGGTGCTGCGCTTCGGCATGGACGTCGAGCTGACCTTCGTCCCGCTGTACACCGACGACGCCGGTGAAGAAGTCATGACCTGCGCCTTCCAGCCGGTTCAGTGAGGAGAGACAGATGAACGACGTCGCCATCATCGGCGTGGGGCTGCACCCGTTCGGCCGCTTCCAGAAGACCGCCATCGAGCTCGGCGCCGAGGCGATCCAGCTCGCGCTCGCCGATGCCGGGGTGCAGTGGAAGGACATCCAGTTCGGCTTCGGCGGCAGCTACGAGGTGAGCAACCCCGACGCCGTCACCCGCCTGGTCGGGCTCACCGGCATCCCCTTCACCAATGTGTTCAACGCCTGCGCCACCGCGGCCAGTTCGATCGAGCAGACCGCGGAGGCCATCCGCTCCGGCCGCTACGACATCGGCATCGCCGTCGGCATGGACAAGCACCCGCGCGGCGCCTTCACCGACGACCCGGCCAAGCTCGGCCTCCCGTCCTGGTACGCGGAGAACGGCCAGTTCGTGACGACCCAGTTCTTCGGGATCAAGGCCAACCGCTACATCCACGAGCACGGCATCTCACAGCGCACCCTCGCGAAGGTCGCCGCCAAGAACTTCCGCAACGGGGCGCTCAACCCGAACGCGTTCCGGCGCAAGCCGATCTCCGAGGACGACATCCTCAACTCGACCATGCTGAACTACCCGCTCACCCAGTACATGTTCTGCTCCCCCGACGAAGGCGCGGCGGCGGTCATCATGTGCCGCGGCGACCTCGCCGCCCGCTACACCACCAAGCCGATCTACCTGCGCTCCAGCGCGATCCGCACCCGCCGCTACGGCGCCTACGAGGTGCACAGCACCTGGGCCGCGATCGACGAGGACGTCTCGCCCACCGTCTACGCCTCCCGCGCCGCCTTCGAGACGGCGGGCATCGAGCCGGGTGACGTCGACGTCATCCAGCTGCAGGACACGGATGCGGGCGCCGAGATCATCCACATGGCGGAGAACGGCTTCTGCAAGGACGGGGAGCAGGAGAAGCTGCTCGCCGAGGGGGCGACCGAGATCGGCGGGCGGCTGCCGATCAACACCGATGGCGGGCTGCTCGCCAACGGCGAGCCGATCGGGGCCTCCGGAATCCGGCAGGTCTACGAGATCGTGCAGCAGTTGCGCGGGAACGCCGGGGATCGGCAGGTGCCCGGCAACCCGAAGGTGGGGTTCGCGCAGGTCTACGGCGCGCCGGGTACCGCGGCGGCGTCGGTGCTGACCACCTGAGTGCGGTCGGCGGGTTCGGCTCGGTCCCCGCGACCGAGCCGAACCCGGGCAAGCCGCCCGCCGGACGCCACCACCGCCGAATTCAGGCCGGAACCTGGCCTGCGGTCGCCTTCGGCTCCCTGGTCGGGCCGGTCCGCGCGTGCGTGGCGTAGATGACCAGCCCGACGAAGGCCAGCCCGCCCACCAGATTGCCGACGAGCGTGGGGATCTCGTTCCACACCAGGTAGTCGACGACGGTGAAGTCGCCACCGAGCAGCAGCCCGGAGGGGAACAGGAACATATTGACGATGGAGTGCTCGAAGCCGAGGTAGAAGAACACCATGATCGGCATCCACATGGCGATCACCTTGCCCGGCAGGCTGTCCGACATCATGGCGCCGACGACGCCGGTCGAGACCATCCAGTTGCACAGCACGCCGCGCACGAAGAGCGTGAGCATGCCGGCCGCGCCGTGCTCGGCGTACCCGAGCGTGCGGCCCTCCCCGATGTGCCCGATCGCCTGCCCCACCGCATCCGGCTCCACGCTGAAGCCGTAGGTGAAGTAGATCGCCATCAGCACCGCGGTGGTCATCGCGCCGGCGAAGTTGCCGAGGAACACCAGCCCCCAGTTCCGCAGCATCGCACCGATCGTCACCCCGGGGCGGCGGTCCAGCCAGGCCAGCGGCACCAGCGTGAAGACCCCGGTGAGCAGGTCGAAGCCGAGCAGGTAGAGCATGCAGAACCCGACCGGGAAGAGCACCGCGCCCACCAGCGCGTTCCCGGTCTTGACGGTGATGGTCACGGCGAAGGCCGCCGCCAGCGCCAGGATCGCCCCAGCCATGTAGGCGCGGATCAGCGTGTCCCGGGTGGACATGAAGACCTTCGACTCGCCCGCGTCCAGAATCCGGGTGGCCAACTCGGCCGGTTTCACGTACGACATCACTCGGCCGCGTTCCACTCGTACGGCAGGAACTTGCCGTCGATCGTGACGACCACCCGGTCACCGCCCGGGTGCGCCCGGCGCGCGATCGAGACATTGCAGTTGATCGCGCTCATGATCCCGTCGCCGAACTCCTCGTGGATCAGCGCCTTGAACGCCGGGCCGTACACCGCGAGCAGTTCATGGAAGCGGTAGACCGTCGGGTCGGTCGCGATCGCGGCATCGGCGGTCCGGTAGGGCTGCCGCTGCAGCGCGCGGACCGTCTCGGGGGCGAGGTCGAGCAGCGCGCCGATCCGCTCGGCGTCCTCGGCGGTCATCGGGTGCGAGCCGAGCAGCGCGGCGACCGTCCAGACCGGCGGTTTGCCGAGGTGCTCGGCCAGCTGCTGCCAGCTGTAGCCCTTCGCGATCCGCTGCCCGTCGACGTCGTTCGCCGCGCGTTCGCGCAGCGCCGGGTTGTAGGTCATGGGTTCTCCTCCTTCGAACAGCTCCCATGGAAAGCCACCGCCCCGCCGACCGCGGAGGACATTCGCGCAGGAAAATGAGCAATTCGTGCGCGTTCACACGGCCGAGACCGGGCAGCAACGGCGCCGACACGCCCGAGGGCGAAACTGCCCGGAGGTGGTGGTGATGACGACTTCGTGCACGGAAACCGACGCCGACCTGCTGGCGGCGATCGTCGAGGAAACCCCGACACCGCTCTGGGTGATAGCACCCGGCGGCGCCGTCCGGCTGGTCAACCAGGCCGCGGTCGCGCTGCTCGGCTACCCCGGCCCCGGCGAACTGCTCGGCCGCCCCAGCCACTGCACCCTGCACGACCGGCACCCCGACGGCTCCGAATACCCCGCCGAGAGCTGCCCCATCGTCGGCCGGGCAGGCCCGCACCCGCGGGCGGGCACCGAGTGGTTCACCACGCGCACCGGCCGCCCACTCCCGGTGCTGTGGTCCACCCGCGCCCTGCCCGGCTCCGACTGCACCCTGCTGGCCTTCGAGGACGCCTCCGACCGCGTCGCCGCCGAGCACCAGCGCGACACCTGGACCCGCCGCGAAGTCGCCCGCCGCGCCGACGCTTTCGGCGGCCGCACCCGCTCCGCCTTCCGCGACGAACTGCTCCGCCAGGTCCACGAGCACTTCCGCGACCCCGGCTTCACCGTCGCCGTCCTGGCCAGGAACAACCACGTCTCGGTGCGCTCGGTGCAGGCGCTCTTCGCCGAATCCGGCCGCGCCCCCGGCGACGAGATCCGCCGCACCCGACTGGAATTCGCCCGCCGCCTCCTGGAACGCGGCGCCGCCGTCGGCAGCGCCTGCTACGACAGCGGCTTCAGCGACCCCGGCACCTTCACCCGCGCTTTCCGTCGGCACTTCGGCCGCTCGCCGACGAGCTTCCTGCGCGAACTGGCCTGACGCCGGGCGCTCGGCTCGCGCGACCGCCGATATCCTCGGCCGCGCGGTCGGCCCAACCACTGCCTACCTGATTTATGGAGCCGCCTGCGAGAATCGAACTCGCGACCTTTTCATTACGAGCAAGCTAGCGACCGTGGTCCGGGGTGATCGGGCGTGCCCCGCCTATGCGCTCCCGCCCAGGTAGGCCCCGGTTTTCCTGCTCCCCCCGTGCCAGTCCGTCATCGGGCATGTGTGACCACATCGTGTGCACACTCGACTGGGGCCGCTATGCGGGCGAGAAGAAGGTCAGAATCGGCCGAGCACCGGCGGCGTCGATTCGGGGTCATCCAGCTCAAGGAACTGGACACCTGCGAGTAGTTCGTGTGCTGATACAGATTCAAGGTCGATTGACCAACCCCTGAAATCGTGCTGACGGATACCAGCCAGAAGATGACACAGTCGGATTCCTCGCCGCTTCGGTGACCTGAACATGGACTCGACATTCAGGTAGTCCTCGCCGGTATCCGAGCGTTGCCAGGTGCGAAGGTGCGACGCGAGATCGTCCGCGAGGATTGCCCATGTCCAGTGGCAGAACCAAGGTTGCAAACGGACCAACGGATCTGACCGCATGACATGACCTTCGAGGTCGCCCCACGATCGTGCGTCACGACAGCAGGCGCGGCACGCTGCCCCTGGCTTGCAACTGCCTAGATTGCAGTCCCGGACATTCGGCAGTTCTGGATCATCAGGCTTAGTCGGAAAGACATAGATGACCGGCACTTTGAGCCCGCCCAGTAGACGGCGATACTTCCCCAGTTGTTTCAGGTCGATTGGAACGTCCCACCGGCTCCCGCCCGGTCCTCGTTCCACGATCGACTTGCACTCGAAGACGGCGAGTCTCGCGTAGCTACCCTCGATCAGGTGGTCAGCCGGATACGGCGCTCTTGAGCTCGGCGACCAGATCATTGAGTATGGCTCGTGACGGGTCATCTCCGCAGTCAGCAATGAGTCGATAGTTCGCTCCGGTATGAGCCGTGTGTATCCCATCTGCCCCTCTTCGATGTCGGACCCATCATCCCGGTTGTACCCCCGAAGATCACGACTGACTACAGATTTCCCAGACGGCGGCGGCTGGTCTCTTACGGTCCTTCCACCCGATCGAAAGGACCCCCGGACCATGACCACCAAGGCCACCACCGAATCGCTCACCACCAAGCAGGTCGCCGAGGCGCTGGGCACCGATCCGAAGACGCTGCGGGTGTTCCTCCGCGCGTCGGCCGACTACACGGCGGTCGGTTCCGGAAAGCGGTATGCGTTCACCTCGAAGGATGTCGGCCCGATGAAGACCCGATTCGCCAAGTGGACCAAGGAGCGCACGGCGGCGAAGACGGACCCGGCCACACCCCCCGCCGAGTAGCCCGACCGACACCACGACCCCATGCCCGCGTTGGGTGTGGGGCCGTGTGCAGTTCGCCCACCGATATTCGCTGGTCAGTGTCGGTGCGGCGTGGTACCCATTGGGGATGTCCGACGACAAGGCTCGCGGTATCACCATGCAGGATCTCGACCGAATCCACCGCTACCACGATCAGCAAAACGCGATCTGGGCCGGTCTGGTCGTAGAGGTCCTGGGCAGCTTCACGCAGGTGCAGTTCGCTGTCGACACTCTCGCCACGTCGTTCTTCAAAAAGGAAATGTCCGAACTCAGTACGTTCCTCAACAAGCGACTGCTGGATCGCGTGAAGGACGAAGAACGGGTCGAACTGCTACTGGGCATCGCGCGCCATCTCGGCAGCGACGCACCGGTCGCGGTGTACAAGGAAGTCTTCCTCCGGGTGAAGCACGGCCGTGACCTTATCGCCCATAGTCCAGGTGTGCGGCCATGCATCCTCGAAGGGAGGATGGGGGTCAACTTCAAGTCCCATCGCGGCTACCAGTCGGCGAAGAAGGCAGAGCGACCACCCTCCGGCGTACCAGAAATCATTCGCGAGGAACATCTACGTCAGTGGATTCGAGAAGCGCGATGGCTGTCAGATGTCGCCATGTACGTCGTCAGCGAGTTCGAACTCCGACCGCTGATCGACATCGCGGGGGAGCCGTGTCCGTCGCCTCGTCCACCCGACTTGCCCTACGCCTCTGATGGCGAATCCGTTTGGGACTACCCCACACCACCCCAGTAACGCGGATGCAGGGGCGTTTGCAGTCGCCGCGTGCGCGGCTCGCGGGTTCGGCCCCCACCCCGACATGCCCCGAAACGGCGAGAGCCGCCCAGCATCGAAACTGGACGGCTCTGTTCGGCGGGGTGTGGCGCGTCATCGACCCCCGGCGCGGTTCCGGGCGCGTTCGGCCGTCGTGACGCACCCCTGCACCTTGGTTCCGTAGTCGTCACCGGCGCTGGCGTCCAACGCATCCCGGCCATCGGGAAGGGTGGTCCGTCGTCGGGCATCCCCGGACAGCGAGTACACCGACCCGTTCCGGACGGCCCACACGTCGGCGCTCGACACCTTCGTCGTCCCCTGCATGATGTTGCCCCCGATGTACACCACACCCCCCGGCGCAGTGATCGCGTACGCATCGGCCAACATGTTCGACCGGTCCGAGAATGCCGCTGAGATCGACGCCACCGCATCGGCGGGTGCCGGGTCGCATCCGGGCGGGGTCGGCACGGCGGCGGACGGCTGAGGCGCGACGGCGGACGGTTGCGGGGTGGGTGTGGTGGTGGCGAGCGGGCGCGTTGTCACAGTGACGGGCGGCTGGGTCGTGGTCGTCGGTGTGGCTGCGGGTTCGTCGGCGCATCCGGACAACGCGGCGATGGCGAGGACGGCGAGCACGGGTCGACGGTGGTTCATGGTCTCCTCTTGCTGGTGACGGGACGGCCGGACCGGACCACCGGTAGTTCCAATGTGGTCGCGGCGGCGCTGGTGAAATACTCGGAACTGTGCCGTCCGACGGAGCGGGGTGTGGTGTGACGACGGCCGATCACGAACCCGAGGCCGAAGGACGCGAGAATCACTGTCGCGCAGAGAGTCACGACCACAACGACTCGCATGGCAGCGGGGGCAGATCGTCGCACGCACCGTCATCGACCACGACCGGCACGCCGAGCCAGGCGCCCACGTCCTGCGCGTACAGGTCGGCCGCTTGCCTACCGGCTCGGTACGAGAACATACGTCCGGCGACTGTCAGCCGGACACGGCACTGTTCTTGTGCCATCCCAGCCCCCTTTCGGTTGGCGATGAGCCGGGTGGAGGACGCGACACCCCACCCGACCCATTGCGGACGAACGTACGAACCCGGCGGGGAAATTCTGAATGTGTTTGCTACTGTTTTCTTTTGAGCCCGAAAATTGTTGACTGGTTTCGCGAGGTGTCTGACGATCGGTTCATGGAAGAAAACGTGCGAAACACCCCGTCCAATATCTCCCCGCTGCGCATAACGTTCCTGGGCAAACACACCCAGGGCGGCGACTCGCCCACGCTGTACGCCACCGACCGGGGCACGTACGTCGTGCAGGGCTGGCGGGTACCGGGCCACGACGACCAGGTGGAGATTTCCCACCCGCTGCTCGCGTTCCTCGAACCGGGCACGTGCCTGGGTGTACTGCTCCACGACACCGGGCACGGAACGTTCATCCTCGGCGGTGCCCCGGTGACCGATCCGGGTGCGCTGGCCGAGATGAACATCCCGGACCATGAGACCTGCATCGAGGTACCGCAGGGAAGGGAGATCAGGAAGTATGCAACTCCTGCGGCATGAGGCGTTCTACGACCTCTTCCGTTCGTGCAAGCACACCGCGTTCCATCTCGAAGTTGTCGACACGTATTCCACACCCGAGGAATCCGAGCCATTCCGGAAATTCCTCGCCGGGGAACCGGACGACTTCGAGTGGTTCAACGACTGGACCGACCTCGTTCGTGAGGTCACGTCGGCCGGAACGGTGATGCGTCGCGCCCGCGTCGTCACGGAGCCGAACGTCGACTACACCCGCTGGGGTCTCGTCGTCGCGCATCGGAACATCGCGGCCGGGGAGGACATCCGATACCTCCCCCGCCACCAGATCGACCCCGCCGAGCTGTCGGCAGATGACTTCTGGTTGTTCGATGACACCCTCGTGTCGTTCACCACCTTCACGCCCGACGGCGCGGCGGGTGGGGGCGCGGTCACGACCGACTCCGTCATTGTCGACTACGCCCGGTCGGTGTGGAATCGAGTGTGGGACCGCGCAGTCCCCCATGCCGAGTACATCCGGGCGTGACCACAACCGCGAAACAGGCGCGCGAGGCGTTCGGTGACCGCCTGCGCAACCTTCGCAAGGACGCCGGGCTGACCGGTCGGCAACTCGCCGAGCTCGCCGGTTGGCCCGGCTCCAAGGTATCGAAAATCGAGTACGGCAGGCAGACGCCGACCGATGACGACCTGCGCGTGTGGTGCATCCACACCCGCAGTGCGGACCAGGTACCCGACCTCATCGCCACGCTGCGCAACGTGGAAGCGGCGTACCTCGAATGGCGGCGGATGCGGCTGCCACACCGCCAGAAGCAATCCGTTGCCGTCGCCGAGAAGACGAACCTCATCCGATCGTTCGAGCTGCTGCTGGTCCCCGGCCTGTTGCAGACACCGCCATATGCCGAAGCGATCCTCCGCCGGGTGCTCGCCTTCTACGACGGACCGGGCGACGACATCGACGCGAGCTTGGCCGCGCGCCTCGAACGACAGCAGGTTCTGTACCGAGGCAACCACCGGTTCTACTTCATCCTCTCGGAGCAGGTTCTCCACACCCGCGTCGGCACCGCGGACTTGATGATGGAGCAGATGGACCGGTTGCTGACCGCGATGTCACTACCCCGCGTCGCGCTCGGCATCATCCCGGCCGACCACGAATATCTTGCGCCGACGAACAACTTCGTCATCTACGACGAGCGGGAGGTTCGGGTCGAAACTGTGTCGGCCGAACTCACCATCACCCAACCGGCTGAGATTGCGCTGTACGACAGGTCATTTCAGACGCTCCGAGGTCAAGCGGTCCACGGGGCCGATGCCCGCGCGATGATCGCCGCCGCGATGAGCCGCTGAGCGCCCCCGTGACGGCCTGGGCGATGTCCGGCCCGCCCCACGGACGCCGGACCGCCCATCCAGCCCGCCCACGGCCCGAATAGCCCGCTGATTGTCACGTGCGCGGTTCCCCGTCGGCGCACGGTGCGACAATCGCCCCCATGAGCCAATGCGAGGCGCAGCATCGCCCGGATGTGGCGACGCGGTGTTCGGCACTGATAGAACGCGGAGGTTCGACGTATGAAGGCCGTATCCACGAACTAGAGTTGCAGCATGACGCTGGACTGGGGGTC
Organism: Nocardia jiangsuensis; assembly: GCF_042650385.1. Taxonomy (NCBI): domain Bacteria; kingdom Bacillati; phylum Actinomycetota; class Actinomycetes; order Mycobacteriales; family Nocardiaceae; genus Nocardia; species Nocardia jiangsuensis. The sequence continues at coordinate 980,525 of NZ_JBHSAX010000014.1, read as the reverse complement.
GGTGCCTGCATGGGCGGGGAGCATTCTGACAAGCGGGTCACTCGGGCTCGGTTTCTATATTTTGCTACGCGACCGACGCAATGACGAAGAGGACCAGGCTCGACAGCTAGTCGTCCGCGAAGAAGGCACTTCGATGAAACGTGACGGCTATAACCACCATGTGACAATTACGAACACGTCGGACCACCCGTTCTACGACCTCGGACTTACCTGCTACTTCGGAAAAGAGGGGGCAGAAAAGGTACGCGAACCTCGACACTCGGTTGTTCGGTCATGGGAGCGCACTCGATACATCTCCGACATTAAGCGATCGGTGAAGCGTGGCACTCGCGATAGCTGGCCGCTACAAATAGAAGACGGCGAGCCAAACCAGTACCCGACGATACTTGAATCGAAACAAACCGCAGTAGCGAAGGTCAACACCGGGAATTCGGCTGTACCTGTGTTCATGGTCGTGCACGTGCGAGACCGTCATGGCCGAGAGTGGGGCTATGAACCATTGGCGAGAACGATGTTCCGCTACGATCGCCTGTTGAAATATTGAGCACGATGGCCTGACCACACCCTGCACATGCACGATCTGACGTGCAGCAGGCCGGCCAGAATTTCATGTGGAATGGCCGGGCCGGTCTCTGCCGTCCGCATGATCCCATCCCTCTGACTGATCGAGGTGTCCCATGCCGTCGTATCACTTCGTTGGCCTTGTCCATCCGCAGGGCGGGGGATGGTTCCTCGACGCACCTGTGGGGTTCCAGAACGACGCCAGCAAGATTCAAGTGATCATCAGGCAATCGACATTTCAGGCATTCGTGGACACCGTATCGACCGACGATGTGGGAACTGTATGGAATCACACGGCCTCGGTTGTACGGGGAGTCCTCGATAGCATCGGCTTCCATCGCGCCGCCGCTCTCAGCATCGAGCTGACCGGCGGGTCGATGGATGGCCAGCATCTAATCGCGTTCGACTACGTGTGGAACGAAATCGCGGAAACCAAGAGTCCACGAATCGAAGGCGACGCCCTCGGGGCATACGCGCTCACAGCCGCCAGTAACAGCCTAGTGCGTTATGCGCTGGCCGACTTACGATCGGCGTTGGAGTCGCCCGACGACACCGGCTTCTACTGCTACCGGGCGATCGAGAGTATCCGCCACAACTACACCGAGGAATCGGACAAGAGCGATGGGGATTCGTGGAAACGACTTCGTGAAGATCTGGACGTATCCCGGAGCGAGATTGAGGGATTCAAGGCACTCGCCGACGATCGGCGGCACGGGCGACAACTCCATGCCGTATCGGAGGACGAGCGTCGATCGGCGCTGCTCACCGCACGAAAAATCGTGAAGCGCTTCGTGTATCGAGAGAACCGCGATTCTTGGTAATCTACTCTTCTGCCCGCGACGGGTACGCCACGGGCAGAGAAGGCCCTCGCCGCGAAAGGTGTTGTGGTCAACGAGAAGATGACCGTGGGCCAGTACGTCGATGAGTGGATCGACGGCAAGGACGACATCAAGCAGAACACCCACGCCAACTACAAGCGGTACATCGACAAGGTGTTCGTGCCCCACCTCGGGCACATCCGGTTGCGCGATCTCCGGGCGGCGCAGATCAAGGCGATGTTCGACGCCCACACCCACCTCGCCGCGTCGTCGGCACAACGGATGCGGGCGGTGTTGCGTTCGGCGCTCTCCGACGCGCTCAGGGGCGGTCTCGTCACGGTCAACGCGGCGGCATTGGTGAAATTGGCCGGGGGCCGGTCCCGCGCGCAGGGGTGGACCAAAGCCCGAGAAACCGCCTGGCGGTGGGACGTGGCCGCGTTGGTGGAGGACGGCATGACCGTAGCCCGTGCGCGCCGGTCCGCACCGCGCCCGTCATCCTCGATGGTGTGGACACCGGCCCACCTCGGCGCGTTCCTCGATGCGGTGGCCGACCACCCGCTGTACCCGCTGTTCTGGATCGCGTCCCACTGCGGCCTCCGGCGCGGCGAGGTGTGCGGGTTGAAGTGGTCCGATCTGGATGACGCCACGATCACCGTGGAGCGCCAGCTGGTGTGCACGCCGGACGGGATCATCGAAGACACCCCGAAGTCGGATGCGTCCGGACGGGCGGTGTCGATCGGCAAGGCCGGGGTGAAGCTGCTCACGAAACACCGGTCGGATCAACGCGCCGAACTGCTGTCCTGGGGTGTGGGCAAGGGGTCGGGCTACATGTTCACCACACCCACCGGGGAAACGCTCGATCCGCACTCAGTGTCCAAGGAATTCAAACGACAGGTGGCCGCTGCGGACCTGCCGCCCATCCGGTTCCACGACCTCCGGCACACCGCCGCGTCGCTCATGCTCGCGTCGGGGTCGGACATGAAAACGGTGTCGGAGGTGCTGGGCCACTCGGACATCACGATCACGGGGAACATCTAGGCCAGCGTGTACGAGGACGCCAAGGACGCGGCGGTGGAGGCGGTGTCGGCGCTGGTCCCCCGCAGGGCCGTGTGACACATCTGCACATAACGTGACCACACCGAACGTGTGAGCGATTCAACACAAACGACCCCCGGCGTGAACATACACGTCAGGGGTCGTTTTGTATGAGCCGCCTGCGAGAATCGAACTCGCGACCTTTTCATTACGAGTGAAGCGCTCTACCGACTGAGCTAAGGCGGCGTGCCTTTCGGCCAGGGCAGTCTATCGTCCCGGCCCTGGATCACGAAAACAGGTGGTCACTTCGTCTGGGCCTCGATGAGCGTGGCGACCATGGCGGCGACGGCGAAGCGTGGTTTGACGTTCAGGTCGAGTGCTTCGCGGCAGGCGAGGACGGCTTCGACGGAGCGGAGCAGCCCCTCGGGGGAGACGCGGTCGGCGAGGTCGTGGATGGGGTCGCTGAGGTCTGGGTGGGTGAGCGAGACGCCGGTGCGGACGGCGCCGAAGCGGACGGCCAGGGCGTCGCGGTAGACGCCCGCGATGTCGATCAGGGTGCGGTCGAGTGCGTCGCGGCCGGTGCGGGTGGCGCGGGACTTCTGGCGGCGTTCGAGGTCCTTGAGCACGCCGGCCGAGCCGCGGGTGGCTCCGGCCGAGCCCTTGCCGGTGCCGCCTGCGCCGAGTGCGGTGGCGAGTTCGTCGCGCTCCTGCTCGTCGCGGTCGGCGCTCATCTCCTTCGCCTCGTCGTCGGCGGCTTTGACCAGTTCGTCGGCGGCGGTGTAGCCGTTGCCCCGGCCGACGGCGCCGACGAGGGCGAGCGACTTCTTGCGGCGGGTCCGCGCGTCAGGGTCGGTGGCGAGCCTGCGGGCGCGGCCGATGTGGCCGCCGCTCACCGAGGCGGCCCAGTCGGCGGCGTCGGCGGGGAGGCCGTCGCGTTCCTTCAGTACCCGGGCGATGGCCGGGACCGACGGGGTGACCAGATGGACGTGCCTGCACCGGGAACGCAGCGTGATGGAGATGTCCTCGGGGTCGACGGTGGGGGCGCAGAGCAGGAAGACGGTGCGCTCCGGCGGCTCCTCGACCGCTTTGAGCAGGGCATTGCCCGCACCCTCGGTCAGCCGGTCGGCGTCCTCGACGACCACGACCTGCCAGCGGCCGGTGCTCGGCCTGCGGGCGGCGATCTGCACGATGGCGCGCATCTCCCTGACGCTGATGCTGAGCCCCTCCGGCACGATCCGGCGCACGTCGCCGTGGGTGCCGGCGAGCACGGTGGCGCAGGCCTGGCAGTGGCCGCAGCCGACGACCCCCGGCGTCGTGCACTGCAGGGCGGCCGCGAAGCACACCGCTGCCACCGACCGGCCCGACCCGGGCGGGCCGGTGAACAGCCAGGAATGCGTCATGGCGCCGGACATCCGGCCCTCGCGGGCCGCGGTCGCGGCGGCGGTCAGCTCGGCCTCGACCGTTTCCTGCCCGACCAATCGATCGAAGACTCCCGCCACGGCGACCACCCTAGCCGGGGCCACCGACGCCGCGCCCGCCACCGAGCGACGCGACTACTCGCTGACGCTGCGCGCCGCCGCCTTCTTCGCGGGCGCCTTCTTGGCCGGCGCCTTCTTCACGGCCGACTTGGTCGCGGTCGCCTTGGTCGCGGCAGTCTTCGCCGCCGTCTTCTTGGCAGGCGCCTTCTTGGCCGGCGCCTTCTTCGTCGTCTTCTTTGCGGTCTTCTTCACCGGCCCGCGGGCCCGCCGCTCGGCGAGCAGCTCGGCGGCGCGCGCGTCGCTGATGCTCTCCACCTCGTCGCCCTTGCGCAGGCTGGCATTGGTCTCGCCGTCGGTGACGTACGGGCCGAAGCGCCCGTCCTTGATCACCATGGGCTTCTCGGTCACCGGGTCGGCGCCGAGTTCGCGCAGCGGCGGTGTGGCCGAGGCCTGCCTGCCGCGGCGCTTGGGCTCGGCGTAGATCTTCAGCGCGTCTTCCAGCGAGACGGTGAAGATCTGGCTCTCGTCGGCGAGCGAGCGGGAGTCGGTGCCCTTCTTCAGGTACGGCCCGTAGCGTCCGTTCTGCGCGGTGATCTCCTCGCCGGAGGCGGGATCCTTGCCGACCACCCGCGGCAGCGAGAGCAGCTTCAGCGCCTCGTCGAGGGTGACGGTCCCGATCTCCATCGACTTGAAGAGCGAGCCGGTGCGCGGCTTGGCCGCAGCGGGCTTCTTCGTCGTCTTCGTGGCCTCGGACTTCTCCGGGGCGGGCAGCAGCTCGGTGACGTACGGGCCGAACCTGCCCTCCTTCGCCACGATCTCGTGCCCGGACTCCGGATCGGTGCCGAGCGTGCGGCCCTCCTGCGGAGTCGCGAAGAGCTTCTCGGCGAGCTCGGGGGTGAGTTCGTCCGGCGGCAGGTCGTCGGGCAGGTTGGCCCGCTGCGAGACGGGGTCGCCCTCCGGATCGTCCGGGTCGGTGACGAGCCGCTCCAGGTACGGGCCGAACCGGCCGACCCGGACCACGACGTCCCGGTCCTCGTCGTCGCGGAACAGGACGATCGAGTTGACCTCGCGGGCGTCGATCTCGTCCAGCCGCTCGCCGACCATGCGCTTCAGCCCGCCGGAGCGCGCGACCGAGCCCTCGGCGCCGGTCTCGCCGCCGAAGTAGAAGCCGGAGAGCCAGTCGCCGCGGCGTTCCCTGCCGCCTGCGATGGCGTCCAGGTCGTCCTCCATGGCGGCGGTGAAGTCGAAGTCGACCAGCCTGCCGAAGTGCGCCTCCAGCAGCCCGATCACCGCGAACGCCACCCAGGACGGGACAAGCGCGCTGCCGCGCTTGTAGACGTAGCCGCGGTCGAGAATGGTCTTGATGATCGAGGAGTAGGTCGACGGCCTGCCGATGCCGAGCTCCTCGAGCGTCTTGATCAGCGAGGCCTCGGTGTAGCGGGCGGGCGGGTTGGTGCTGTGTCCGTCCGGGGTCAGCTCGACCGCGGTGACGGCCTGGCCCTCGGTGAGCGCGGGCAGCCTGGACTCGGCGTCGTCGGACTGGCCACCCGCCTCCTCGTCCACGCTCTCCACGTAGGCCTTGAGGAAGCCCGCGAAGGTGATGGTGCGGCCGGAGGTGGAGAAGACGCACTCCTCGCCGGTGCCGGCCTGCCCGGTTACCCGGACCGTCAGCGTGGTGCCCTTGGCATCGGCCATCTGCGAGGCGACCGTGCGCTGCCAGATCAGCTCGTAGAGCCGGAACTCGTCGGTGTCCAGCCGGGAGTGCAGCTGACCGGGGGTGGAGAAGGTGTCGCCGGAGGGACGGATCGCCTCGTGTGCCTCCTGGGCGTTCTTCACCTTGCGGGTGAACTGCCGCGGGGTCGGGTGCACGTACTCGCTGCCGTAGAGCTGGGCGGCCTGCGAGCGAGCCGCGGCGATGGCCGACTCGGAGAGCGTCGTCGAGTCGGTGCGCATGTAGGTGATGTAGCCGTTCTCGTACAGCCGCTGCGCGACCCGCATCGTGCGCTCGGAGGTGAAGCGCAGCTTGCGCCCGGCCTCCTGCTGCAGCGTCGAGGTCATGAACGGCGGGTACGGCTTGCGCGTGTACGGCTTGGACTCGACCGAGCTGACGGCCAGATCGACGCCGTCGAGCGCCTCGGCGAGCCTGCGCGCGTGCGCCTCGTCCAGCACGACCACACCGGAGGCCGACTTGAGCGCGCCGGCGGAGTCGAAATCACGGCCGGTGGCAACCCGCGCGCCGTCCAAGCCGACCAGCCGGGCGCCGAAGACCCGCGGATTGCTCGCGGCCTCCTGCTCGCCCGCGTCCAGCTTGGCGGCGATATCCCAGTACTCGGCCGAGCGGAAGGCCATCCGCTCGCGCTCGCGGCGCACGATGACCCTGGTGGCCACCGACTGCACCCGGCCGGCCGAGAGCCGCGGCATGACCTTCTTCCACAGCACCGGGCTGACCTCGTAGCCGTACAGCCGGTCCAGGATGCGCCTGGTCTCCTGCGCGTCGACCAGGTCGTTGTCCAGATCGCGGGTATCGGCGGCGGCGGCACGAATGGCGGGTTCGGTGATCTCGTGGAAGACCATCCGGCGAACCGGAATCTTCGGCTTGAGCGTCTCCAGCAGGTGCCAGGCGATGGCCTCGCCCTCGCGGTCCGGGTCGGTGGCGAGGTAGAGCTCGTCGGCGTCCTTGAGCAGGCTCTTGAGCTCGGTGACCTTGGACTTCTTGTCCGGGCTCACCACGTAGATGGGCTCGAAGTCGTTGTCGACGTCGACGCCGAGCCGCGCCCACGGCTGCCCCTTGTACTTGGCCGGCACGTCGGCGGCGCCGCGCGGCAGATCCCTGATGTGGCCGACCGAGGCCTCCACCGTGTAGTTGCGGCCCAGGTAGGGGGCGATCTTCCTGGCCTTGGTCGGGGACTCCACGATCACGAGACGACGCAGGGGCCGGCCCTGGTCGGCTGTACCGCGGTCTCGTGTTGCCACCGGCGACTCCACACCTTTCGTTCTCTACCCGCGCGGCGCGTGTGCGCCCGGCGCGGCTGCAGTGGGCGGCGCGGAACGACCGTCGCCACCAGAGACGTTTATACCCTCGGCCTGCACACCGCGAGCGCGGCGGAAATACCGAGCGTACGACCTCTCAGCGGTTCAGTATGCACCGAACCACGAGCGCGATGCTTCCGCGCCGGACTCGCCGGCCGTGCGGGCACCCCCCTGAGCAGGGTCCGCGACGGACCCGAACCTCCCCCGAAAACGGCTTCGTCCCTCACCTCCGTCGCCGGTGGTGAGGGACGAACGCTGATGCGTGGCTCAGCTGAGCGCGCGCACTCCGGTGGCCTGCGGGCCCTTGGTGCCCTGACCGACCTCGAATTCGACCTTCTGGTTCTCCTCGAGGGTGCGGAAGCCGGCCCCCTGGATTTCGGAGTAGTGGACGAAGACGTCAGCGGAGCCGTCCTCGGGCGCGATGAAGCCGAACCCCTTCTCCGCGTTGAACCACTTCACAGTTCCCTGTGCCATTCTGTTCCTTCTCTTTCTTACCCGGAACGGCGGACAACTGGTTCGTCCACCGGGCCCGTTGAGACCGCTGTACTGTTGGTTTCCCCCTGCAGGAAAGCCCGAGCACACCGTTCGCAACTCGATCCTGCCGACGGTTTGGACTTTGGATCCGTCCCCTCGAACACAGAAGCTTGCGACCAGGAACCAGTGAACCATGTCTTTCGCGAATTCAACAGCCGAGTTACCGGTAATTTGCAAAAAACTTGATCTTGCGAATGCGCAGGTCCGGAACCCATTGGTGGAATCCATACTTCAGGTTGGTTTGCTCCGCGATAACCAAGTCCGAGTACAGCAAACGGGCTGTGATGCAGATCGCTCTTTGGTATCGAATACAGCCTCGACGGCACGTCGATACACACTGTTCACAGTGCCGGAGGCCGGAAAGGGCGGTTACGCGTGAGTAGGGAGCAGCCCGCGGCGTCGGCGGTGCCGGAATTGCCGCTGCCCTACGGTCGATCGTTGCTCAACCGTGTTCTGGTCAATAGTCCAGAATTCGACGGGCAGTTGACGCACGTCGCGGAGTTACCCGCGCGGTCCGCGGCGCAGGCTTCGTGGCCGGAATGGGCTCCGGCCGAGGTCATCGCCGCTCTCCGAGAGAGCGGGGTGCCGGAGCCGTGGCGGCATCAGCGGGCGGCGGCGGAGCTTGCGTTCGCCGGCACCGATGTGGTGCTGGCGACCGGCACCGCGTCCGGCAAATCGCTGGCCTACCAATTGCCCGTACTCAGCGCACTGCACGGCGACTCGCGGGCCACCGCGCTGTACCTGGCCCCGACCAAGGCGCTCGGCGCCGACCAGCTGCGCGCGGCGGGGGCGCTCACGCACGCGGGTGCACTGCGCGAGGTGCACCCGGCCACCTACGACGGCGATACGACGCCCGAGATCAGGCGGTGGGTGCGCGCCAACGCCCGCTGGGTCTTCACCAACCCGGACATGCTGCACCTGAGCGTGCTGCGCTCGCATCAGCGCTGGGCCCGGCTGCTGCGCGGCCTGCGCTACGTCGTCGTCGACGAATGCCACGCCTACCGGGGCGTCTTCGGATCGCACGTGGCGCTGGTGCTGCGCAGGCTGCGGCGGCTGGCCGCGCGCTACGGCGCCGACCCGACCTTCGTGCTGTGCTCGGCAACCGCCGCCGACCCGGCGGTCGCGGCGTCCCGGCTGATCGGGCGGGAGTGCGCGGCGGTGACGGAGGACGGCTCGCCGAGCGGGCCGCGCACCATCGCGCTCTGGGAGCCGCCGCTGCTCACCGGCGTGACCGGGGAGAACGGGGCGCCGGTGCGTCGCTCCGCGACCGGCGAGGCCGGTCGCTTCCTCGCCGGCCTGGTGGTGGAGGGCGCGCGCACGCTGGCCTTCGTGCGTTCCCGGCGGGGCGCCGAGGCGACCGCGCTGGAGGCGCGCAGGCTGCTCGCCGCGGTCGATCCGGAGCTGGTCGGGCGGGTGGCGGCGTACCGGGCCGGGTACCTGCCGGAGGATCGCCGGGCGCTGGAGACGGCGCTTTCCGAGGGGGAGCTGCTCGGGGTCGCGACCACGAACGCGCTGGAGCTCGGCGTCGACATCGCTGGGCTCGACGCCGTGGTGATGTCCGGCTTTCCCGGCACGGTCGCCTCCTTCCGGCAGCAGGCCGGGCGCGCGGGGCGGCGCACGCAAGGTGCGCTGGTTCTGCTCGTGGCCAGGGACGATCCGCTCGACACCTACCTGGTGCACCACCCGGAGGCGCTGCTCGGCAAGCCGGTGGAGGCCACCATCACCGACCCGCGCAACCCCTATGTACTCGGCCCGCACCTGCTCTGCGCGGCCTGCGAGCTGCCGCTCACCGAGAACGAGATCGATGCGCTCGACGCCCGCGCCGTAGTCGCCGAACTGGCCGCCGACGGGCTGATCCGGCGGCGACCGGGGCGGAGCGCCGACGAGCCCGCACGCTGGCACGTCACCGCGGGCAGCCAGCCGCACGACGAAGTGGACGTGCGCGGCGGCATCGGCGATCCGGTGGTGATCGTGGACAGCGAGACCGGCAGGCTGCTCGGCACCGCCGACGCCGGAAGGGCGCTGTCCACCCTGCACCCCGGCGCCGTGCACCTGCACCAGGGCGAGACCTTCGAGGTGGAGGAGCTCGACCTGGACGAGGGCGTCGCCTTCGTTCGCGCGGAGGATCCCGGGTGGACCACGCATGCCAGGCAGACGACAGCGATCGAGGTCGTAGCCACCATCGACCAGCGGGTTTCCGGCCGGGTGGTGGCGGCGCTCGCCGAGGTGCGAGTAACCGGCCAGGTCGTCGGCTACCTGCGCACCCTGGCCGACGGCACCGTGCTCGACCTGGTCGAACTCGTCATGCCGGAGCAGATCCTCCCCTCGGTCGCGGTGCTCTACACGGTGACCCCCGCACTGCTGGACGCGGCGGGGATCGCCGACGTTCCCGGCGCGCTGCACGCCGCCGAGCACGCCGCCATCGGCCTGCTGCCACTCATCGCGACCTGTGACCGCTGGGACATCGGCGGGGTCTCGGTGGCCGAGCATCCGGACACCGGGCTGCCGACGGTATTCGTCTACGACGGGCAGCCGGGCGGCGCAGGCTTCGCCGAGCGCGGGTACGCCGCGCTGGAGCGCTGGCTGGCGGCGACCAGGGATCTGATCATCGCCTGTGAGTGCCAGGCCGGGTGTCCGTCCTGCGTGCAGTCGCCGAAATGCGGGAGCGGGAACCATCCGCTGGACAAGGACGGCGCCGCTCGGCTGCTCGGTGCGGTGCTGCGGGAGATCACCGGGGCAACGCCGGTCCGTGACGCCCGCGACGCCGCCTCGTGACCGCTTCGGCGCCGGCGCTGGGTCGAAGCTCCGCCCGGTCGTCCCGAGCGGGCGCCGACCGCCTCCGATGGCGCTCGATGGAATAAAAAGGATTGATTTCAGGTTAACTGGGCTATTGCCACGTCATCTAATCACACCCGCTGGGTTTATTTCGTTCTGTTTCGATTGGTTCTCCGCACATTATCGGAAGCTTCGCATTTCCCGCAGAATCGCGATTAATTCACCGTGATCGCCACGACACCGAGGGTTGCGCAATAGCGCATCGTGATCACTCGATCTTGCCCACCGGACCGGCTCGAGCGGCTGCGCTGGCGATTCGTGCACCGAACAGACCTAGCGGTATTCGCACTTCCGCGACGACGGTCACATCCCATTGATCGGCGGTGCACTCACGCAGCCGGGTGCCCACTCGCCCCGCGAGCTCCTCGGCCGCCGCGCAGCCGGCCACCGGCCCCTCGAGCAGCGCGCCCGCCGCCGCCAGCGCGGCCAGATCGGCGGCGGACTGCACCCGGTGCCTCGCGGCGACGGCCGCGCCGAGTTGGGCGACCATCGCGGTGACCGCCAAGAGGGCGAGGAGGGCGAAGCAGGCGGTCACCGTCGCGCTGCCGCGCTCGCCACGCGCGTTCACGGTGGTCGCGGGCGCCGTGCCGCGCGCGCTCACGGCATTGCTCCCGGCTCGACGGCTGCGACTGCCTCGGCTCGGAGGCGCAGCCCGGGTAGGAGCGGTACCGAGGCCGTGACCTGCGCGATGATCTCGGTGCCGTCGTCGCGCAGCGTGATCCGGGCGCCGGTCGGGGCGACCTGCCGCGCCGCGGCGTCGGCCAGCGACCGGTCGCCGCGGGCGGCGAGACGGGCGGCCTCGCGGGCGGCGTCGACACAGCGGACCTGTGCCGACGCCGCGAGCAGGGCTCCGAGGCAGAGCGTGACGACCGCGACCAGGGTCGCGATCGCGATGGCCGCCTCGACGGTCACGGCACCGCGATCACCTCGGAGCATGGCGGTCAGACCGTCGTCTTCAGTGCCCGGTCGATGATGCCGGTGAGCGCGTCGACGATGTTGTCCCCGGTCACCACGGTGTAGAGCACCGCGCCGAAGGCCGCTGCGGCGATCGTCCCGATTGCGTACTCCACGGTGGACATGCCGTCGTCCGCGCCGAGTGCCCGCCGGAGCCGCTCGTTCAGCCCGGTCCTCTCCGTTTCGGTCATCGCTCTCCCCTTCCTGTCCGGCGGGCGCCCCGCGCGCCCGCTCGTTCCTGTGCCGCCTCACAGCAGCCCGTTTCCGAGAACCCGGCCGGCCAGCCCCAGCACCACCGGCACGATGCCGAGGCAGAGGAAGGCGGGCAGGAAGCAGAGGCCGAGCGGGCCCGCGATCAGCACGCCCGCGCGTTCGGCGCGGGCGGCGGCCGCGTCCTCCACCGCTGCCCTGCGCTGGTCGGCGAGTTCGGTGACGGCGGTGGCGAGTGACGCCCCGGAGCGGGCCGAGCGGCGGGCCAGCCGGGCGAGGGCGTCGATCTCCTCGGCGCCCGGGCGGTTCGCGCACTCGGCGGCGGCGCGCTGCCACGCGGTGCTCGCCTCCGCGCCGAGCGCGAGTAGTTCCGCGGCGCGTCGCAGGGCGGTGGCAACGCCGGGTGGCCCTGTCGGGGCCACGGCACGGGCCGCGTTCGCCAACGGGAGTCCGGCGCGGAGGCAGGCGGCCAGCAGGTCGAAGACGGAGGCAACCGCGAGCGGGTCGGCGGTGCTGTCGGCCTCCGGTTCCGCGCGGGGGCCCGGCGGGCGCAGTCGGCGCACCACCGGGGGCCGCGATGGCACGGCGAGCAGGGCGAGCGCGAGCAGCAGGAAGGGAGTGGGGATGAGCGCGTCGGTCATCCGGCCAGTTCCCGGTGTTCGGTGCCGGTCGGCGGGGCACCCGGCACGGTCGGCGAACTGGCTGGGGTGCGGAGTGCGGTCATGGGAGTACCGATCGGGTGATGGCGTCGGTCCAGAGGAGACCGGCGCAGGCGAAGGTGGCACCGAGGGGTAGGAGGATCGTTCCGGTGCCGGAGCCGAGGAGGACTTCGAGGGGCGCGGCGCCCATGAGGTGGCCTAGAGCGATGCCGAGGACCGGGAGGGCGGCGAGGACCGTGGCGGTGGCTCGAGCACCTGCCAGGGCCGCCGTGGTGCGGCCGCGGAAGCGGTGGCGGGCATGGAGATCGGTGCGGGCGGCGGTGATGAGTTCGGCGAGGGCGAGGCCGTGTTCCTCGGCGATGCGCCATGCGGTGGCGATGCGGGTGAGTTCGGGGGCGATCGGGGAGGTGGGGCGCTCCAGGCCGTCGGCCGCGGAGCCGCCGAGCTTGCTGCGGCCCGCTGCGACGGCGAAGGCCTTGGCGGCCTCGCCGCGGGCGTCGGTGGCGGCGGACTCGGCGGCGGCGCCGGGGTGGGCGCCGACCCGCAGCTCGGCGACGACCAGTTCGAGTGCGTCGAGCAGGTCGGCGGAGCCGATTTCCCGGGTGCGGTCGGTGCGGGAGCGATGAATCCGGAGCAGGACGGTGCACGCCAGAATGCCGGTGGCAATGGCTGCGCCGATGCCGACCAAGGCGGCTGCGGCGGTGGCCAGCAGGCAGGCGGCCACGGGGCGGTGGTCGGCGAGGATGAACCGAAGCCGCTGCGCGGGCCGGCCACCGGCGAGCCGTGCCGAACCGCCGACGCCTATCGGTGAACCACTGCTGTCTGCCCGCGAACCGCCGATGCGGGGCGATGCACCACCGAAGCAGGCCACCGAGGCTCCGATGCCGAGTGATGACAGCCGCCGCCGTGCGGCTGGAGGCGGCACCAGCAGTAGGGCCGCTGCGAGACAGACGAGCCCGGCACTCACGTCCACCACCCGGTGACCCCGCGCTCGGCCAGCAGCGCACTCAGATCCGCGCCGCCCGGTGCGAGCCCACGCTCGGCACTCCACGCCGCCTCGATGGACACCTCGGCATCGCCACTCCGTCGCAGCACCCCGACCTCGCGCAGCCCCCGCGACCCGTCGGCGCGCCGGTGCACGTGCAGTACCACCTGGACCGCGGCAGCGAGCTGGCTGTGCAGGGCGGCGCGGCCCATGCCGCCGAGTGCGGCGAGCGCCTCGAGGCGGGCAGGCACCTCACGCGGCGAGTTGGCGTGCACGGTGCCCGCTCCCCCGTCGTGCCCGGTGTTGAGCGCGGTCAGCAGGTCGATGACCTCGGCGCCGCGCACCTCGCCGACGACGATCCGATCGGGGCGCATGCGCAGCGCCTGGCGCACGAGGTCGCGCACCGTCACCGCTCCCGCGCCCTCCACATTGGCGGGGCGGGCGACGAGCCGGACCACGTGCGGGTGCGGCGGGGCGAGTTCGGCCGCGTCCTCGACGCAGATGATCCGTTCGCTCCGCGCCACCGTGGCGAGCAGCCCGGAGAGCAGGGTCGTCTTCCCTGCGCCGGTGCCGCCGACGACCAGGAAGGCCAGCCGCGCCCTGATGATCGCGGTGAGCAGTTCCCGTGCCTCGGGCGCGACGGCGCCTGCCCGGGTGAGCGCGTCGAGCCCCTGGGTGGCCGGGCGCAGCACGCGCAGCGACAGGCAGGTGCCGCCGTGCGCAACCGGAGCGAGCACGGCATGCAGCCGGACCCCGAAGGTGGTGCCGATTCCGGCCTCGTGGCCGGGGAGCTTGCCGTCGACCCACGGCTGCGCGTCATCGAGGCGGCGACCGGCGGCGAGCGCGAGCCGCTGCGCCAGCCTGCGCACCGCCGCTTCGTCCGGGAAGGTGACGCTGGTTCGCTCCAGCCCGCCGCCGCGGTCGATCCACACCGCTCCGGGGCCGGTGACCAGCACGTCGGCAACGGCCGGATCGTGCAGCAGCGGCTCGAGCGCGCCCGCGCCGGTCATCTCGGTCTGCAGCAGTCGCAGAGCGCGCAGCAGGTCGGTATCGCCGAGGACGCCGCCCGCCTCGGCCCTGATGGCGGCGGCGAGCTGCTCCGGCTCCGGTGGGCCGGTACCGGTGGCGAGCCGCTCCCTGACCCGGTCGAGCAGTTCGGCGGTGACGAGGGCGCTCATCGGCCGCTCCGTTCGCCGAGCACGGCGAGGATGGCGTCGGCCGCCCTGGTGAGCGGGGTGCGGCGACCGAGGCCGAGCCCGCCGCGTTCCAGCCGTCCGGCAAGCCCCGGCTCGGCGCGGACCGCGGCGAGCAGCGGGAGGTCGAGGGCAGCGGCGATCTCGGCGCCGCGCAGATTGCCCGGTGCCGGGCCGCGGATCACCAACCCCTGGTTCGGGTTCCGGCTGCGGATGGTGGTCGCGACGGCGGCCGCCGCGGCGAGTGCCCGCAACCGCGCGGGAACCACGAGGACGACGAGATCGGCGGCGTCCAGCATCTGCTCGGCATGTGGCCCGCGCTCGCCGGATATGTCGCAGATCACGAGATCGCCTGCGGCGCGGCCCGCTTCGACGACGGCATGGCTCGCGGCGGGGCCGATCGGGGCGGGCAACTTCCCGGCAGCGGGCCGGGCGCAGGAGAGCACGGCGAGGCCGGGTGCGGCGCTCGGCAGGGCGTGGTGCAGCGCGCTCGCGGCGACCCGCCCGTCTTCGATGGCGAGGTCGGCCCAGCGCGGTCCGGCCGCGGTTTCGATACCGAGCAGCAGGTCGAGGCCGCCGCCGAGCGGTGCGCCGTCGACCAGGACGGTGTGCCCGCGGAACCGCCGCGCGGCGGCGCGCAGGGCGGTGGCGGCGGCGAGGGTGGAGGCGCCGGCCCCGCCGACCCCGCCCGCGAGCGCGACGACGACACCGTCGCCGGCGCGCGGCTCTGCGTGTTCAGCAAACTTCTGTACCAGTTCGACGGCCGCACCGGGCAGCGCGACCACCCGCTCGGCCCCGACGGCCGCGGCGGCCTGCCAGTCCGGCAGCTCCGGCTCACCCGCGGTGACCAGGACGACGCCGACCCGCCGCGGGTGCCCGGCCCCCGCGCAGCCGGTGGCCGCGGCGGTGTCGAGCACGACGAGCGGGGCTGCGCTCCAGGCATGTCGGCCGACCGGCGGCGTCAGCTCGGTGAGCGGCCGCTGGGCGGCTGCCGCGACCCGGCGCACCTCGGCGCGCAGGGCGCTCTCGGCCACCAGTGCAAGGGCGGGGGCGCCACCACCGTTCTCGGTATCCATGCAGTTCAGCGTGGTGGTACCGAGAAGATCGCAACAGCCCCCGCCAACCGGATGTGGACAACTCCGAGCCTGTGGACAACTCACCGGCCGCCGCGCCGCGGAACCCTCGGGAGACCGGGTCACCCGGCTGGAAATAGAGGACGGCCCCAGCCGGGGGGGGAGGAGGCTGGGGCCGTCGGGGTTCAGCCCCGGGGGGTCGGGCTGAACACGCCTGGAACGAATCCCAGGTACTGGCCATACTACACCTACGATCGGCGTCGGACGCAAGTCCGACGTGCCACATTCTCCGCCGCCGTGTCGCCCCGTGAGCGGGCCGGGAGCCGCCCACACGTGACCGTTCGACGACTCGGCAAACCCGCAGCGACAACCGCCGCGCGCGGACCGGCACACTCGCGGCCCGCATGCCTATCCTGGACCGATGACGGCCGACGAACCCGCCCCGCGGAACGAGCCCCCGGATCGGGCCGGGCACGTGGCCGCGTTCTTCGATCTGGACAAGACGGTGATCGCCAAGTCCAGCACGTTCGTGTTCAGCAAGCCGTTCTACGCGCAGGGGCTGCTGAACCGGCGCTCGGTGCTGGAGAGCAGCTACGCGCACTTCTTCTTCCAGCTCTCCGGCGCGGACCACGACCAGATGGAGCGCATGCGCGCGCACCTGACCAGTATGTGCGCGGGCTGGGACGTGGAGCAGGTCAAATCCATTGTGGCGGAGACGCTGCACGAGCTGGTCGAACCGCTGATCTACGCCGAGGCGATGGATCTGATCGCCGATCACCGCATCCGCGGGCACGACGTGGTGATCGTCTCGGCCTCCGGCGAGGAGATCGTGGCGCCGATCGCGGCGGCGCTCGGCGCCGACCACGTGGCGGCGACCCGGATGGTGGTCGCGGACGGCCACTACACCGGCGAGCTGGACTTCTACTGCTACGGCCCCGGCAAGGTGGCCGCGATCGAAAAGCTGGCCACCGACAAGGGTTACGACCTGGCGCGCAGCTACGCCTACTCGGATTCGGTGACCGATCTGCCGATGCTGAGCGCGGTCGGGCACCCGACGGCGGTGAACCCGGACCGCGCGCTGCGCCGGGAGGCGACGGCGCGCGGCTGGCCGGTGCTGACCTTCTCGAACCCGGTGTCGCTGTGGTCGCGCTTCCCGAGCTCGTCCTCGACGGTGGCGGCCACCGCGGTGGTCGGGCTCGGCGCGCTGGTGGCCGGCGCGATCAGCTACCGGCTGCTGCGCAAGCGGTAGAAACAGTCCGGCAAATCCACCGGTCGAAGCCCTTGATGTGAGGGCGGTCACAATGTAAGAATGGGTGCCACGGGAAGGCGGAAGGCCAGGGCGGAGCCGGAAGAGAAGGCTCAGTCTCCCGACCTTCTTCCCCAGCACGGACGCCAGGTACCCACGCGGAGCGCGCCGCGAAAGGGCAGAAGCGTTGTGGGCCTGCGGGTTCCGGATTGGTGGCGGCGATGGCCTCGCACAGGTTGCGGGGATGAACCGCCGGAGTCCGGTCCATCCGCCGAGGCCGGAGAACACAACCCACCGAGCACGCTTGGTAGCCCGGTGATCCGTGCTCGCGGGCGGTGAGTCGATGACGACGCACCGCCCGCAGTGGTGTCCGGCTACTGAGTGGCAGCCGCGTCCGCGATCGAGGTCGCCTCGCGCGCGCCGTCTTCCAGTCCACCGCAGCAGAAGATGACCCAGCCGCCGACGGCCTCCGGCTCGCCCGAGCCGAAGCCGGCGGCGGCATCCGGGTAGGCCTGCCCGCGGCGCAGCCAGAACACCTCGGGCACGCCGAGCGCATGCGGGTCGAGGCCGCTGGACACGGTGACCAGCCGGGCCGCGGCCCTGGCCACCACCCCGTCGGCGGTGCCGAAGGGGCGCAGCGCGAGCAGCTCGCCGTGCACCACTGCGGCGATCACCGGCGCGGGGGCGGTGGAGGTCAGCGCGATCTGGGCAAGCAGGTCGAGCCGCCCGGCGACCCCGGCGTCGGCGCGCGGGCGGCCGAGCGCCGCCTCCTCGGTCAGGTCGGCGGCGGCGAGCAGGTGCAGCCGGGCCAGCGCCTGCAGGGGCGCGCGCTGCCAGACGCCCGTCAGATTGCGCAGCGCGTCGCCGTCCAGCGCCTGCCCGACCCGCAGCGCGCCGGCCAGGATCGGGTCGTCGACCCTGCCGTCCACGCTGGGCAGGCCGGTGCTGCCGCCGTCGATGGCGGCCGACGAGCGAGCGGCGCGCACGGCCGCCTCGGCGGCGGTGGTCGGCCAGCCGCGCCGGTTGGTCTTGTGCCGGTGCACCGCGGCGAGGGCGTCGCGGGCGCGGTCGGCGGCCGCGCGGACGCCGGGCAGGTCGACGAGGGGCTGCAGCGGGTCGGTCACGGGATACGAGGCTACCGGCGGCGCTCAGCCCACCCGCAGCTCCCGGCCGGGGATGGCGTCGAGCAGCGCCCTGGTGTACTCCTCGCGCGGGTTCTCGAAGACCTCGGCGGCGCTCGCCTCCTCCACCACCCGGCCGTCCCGCATGACCAGCACGTGATCCGCGATCCGCCGGACGACGGCGAGGTCGTGCGAGATG
The DNA here is from genome assembly GCF_042650385.1 of Nocardia jiangsuensis. Taxonomy (NCBI): domain Bacteria; kingdom Bacillati; phylum Actinomycetota; class Actinomycetes; order Mycobacteriales; family Nocardiaceae; genus Nocardia; species Nocardia jiangsuensis. Next base: position 962,594 of record NZ_JBHSAX010000014.1, on the reverse strand, counting down.
AACAGGTAACTGAGCCCGAGCTCGGCCTGCAGTTCATCGAGCAGCTCCAGGATCTGCGCCTGGACCAGCACGTCCAGCGCGGAAACGGCCTCGTCGCAGACCACCAGCTCGGGCGAGAGCGCGAGCGCGCGGGCGATGGCAACCCGCTGACGCTGCCCGCCGGAGAGCTCGTGCGGGTAGCGGCGCAGCACGTCGGCGGGGAGCGCCACCCGCTCGACCAGGTCGCGGACCCGCTCCGCGCGCTCGGCCGGGGTGCCGACGCGGTGCGTGCGCAGCGGCTCCTCGATCGCCCGCGCGATGGTGAAGAGCGGGTCGAGCGAGCCGTACGGGTTCTGGAACACCGGCTGCACCCGGCGCCGGAAGTCCAGCTCGGCGGCGCGGTCGAGTCCGGTGACCGGACGGCCGTCGAAGGTCACGCTGCCCGAGGTCGGCGCGAGCAGACCGAGCACCAGGCGCGCGAGCGTGGACTTGCCGGAGCCGGATTCGCCGACCACCGCGGTGGTGGTACCGCGCGCGACGCGGAAGGAGACGTCGTTCACCGCGTGCAGCGGTTCGGACCGCCACGGCACCCGGCCGCGCAGCGGGAAGGTCTTGACCAAGTGCTCCGCCACCACCACGTGGTCGGGCGGCTCCGCGGAATCCGCCCCGGCCAGCACCGCGGCGCGTTCCCGCCGCACCGCACCGCGCCCACTCGCCAGCGCGGGCGCCGCGGCCACCAGCCTGCGCGTGTACGGGTGCTGCGGCTCGCGCAGGATGCGCTGCGCCGGGCCGGATTCCACCACCCGGCCGCGGTACATGACCGCGACGTGCTCGGCGCGCTCGGCGGCCAGCCCGAGGTCGTGCGTGATGAGCAGCACCGCGGTGCCGAGTTCGCCGGTGAGCCGGTCCAGGTGGTCGAGGAGCTGCCGCTGCACCGTGACGTCGAGCGCCGAGGTCGGCTCGTCGGCGATCAGCAGTTTCGGGCGGCAGGCCAGCGCCATGGCGATCAGCGCGCGCTGCCGCATGCCGCCGGAGAACTCGTGCGGGTACTGCCCGGCCCGGCGCGCGGCGTCCGGCAGCCCGGCCTCGGCGAGCAGCTCGACGGCCCGCTCGCGGGCGGCCTTCCCCGTGGCGATGCCGTTCGCGGTCAGCGTTTCACGAATCTGGAAGCCGACCTTCCACACCGGATTCAGGTTGGTCATCGGGTCCTGCGGCACCAGCCCGATCCCGGTGCCGCGAATTCCGACGATCGCGCGCTTCGAGGCGGTGGTGAGCTCGGTGCCGTCGAACTCGATCGAGCCGCCGGTCACCCGGCCGGTGCCGGGCAGCAGGTCGATGACGGCGTGCGCGGTGGTCGACTTGCCCGAGCCGGACTCGCCGACCAGCGCGACCGTCTGCCCGGGGTACACCGCGAGGTTCACCCCGCGCACCGCGGACGTCGTGCCGAAATCGACGTCCAGGCCGGAGAGCCGCAGCAGCGGCCGGTCGCCGGTCATCGCACCCGCGCCCGCGGATCGAGCGCGTCGCGCACCGCGTCGCCGAGCATGATGAAGCTCAGCACCGTGACGGCCAGCGCGGTGGCCGGGTAGAACAGGATCGGCGCGGTCCGGATCTCGCGCTGCCCGGTGGCGATGTCGCCGCCCCAGGAGACGATGGTGCGCGGCAGCCCGACGCCGAGGTAGGAGAGCGTCGCCTCGGTGACGACGAAGACGCCGAGCCACAGCGTCGTCACCACGATGAGCGGGCCCGCCGCGTTCGGCAGCACGTGCCGGAGCAGCACCCGGAGCCGGGTGACACCGAGCGCCTCGGCCGCCGTGACGTACTCGCTGTTCTTCGCCTCCAGCACCGCGCCGCGGGCGATCCGCGCCGCCTGTGGCCAGGTGAAGGCGGCCAGGATCAGGATCACCGTCCAGACCGTGCGCTGGGTGAGCAGCTGCATGAGCACGATGGCGGCCAGCATGAGCGGCAGCGCGTAGAAGATCTCCGCGATCCGGGAGACGATCGAGTCCAGCCGGCCGCCGAAGAATCCGGCCAGCGCGCCGAGCGTGCCGCCGATCGCGACGAAGAGCAGCGTCGCGCCGAGCCCGGTGAGCACCGAGGCCCGCGCGCCGTAGACCGTGCGGGCGAAGATGTCGCAGCCCTGCCGGTCGAAGCCGAAGGGGTGGCCCGGCCCGCGCGGGTCCATGCTGAAGTCGCCGTTGCAATACCGCGGATCCTGGTCGGTGAAGAGCTGCGGGAAGGCCGCCACCAGCACGACGAGCACGATCAGCACCGCGGCGGCCAGGAAGACCGGGTTGCGCCGCAGCCTGCGCCAGGCGTCCAGCCAGACGCTGGTCGGCCCGCCGGCGAGCCGCACCCCGTCGGTGACAACCGGTTCGTCGTCGACGGGCGCGACGAAGTACTCCTGGCCGGGCCGTTCAGGCATAGCGGATCCTCGGGTCGAGCGCGGCGTAGAGCAGGTCGACCAGCAGGTTGGTGAGCAGGAAGATCACGATCAGCACGGTCACGAAGGAGACCACCGTCGGCGGCTCGACCCGGGTGATGGCCTGGTAGAGCGTGCCGCCGACGCCGGGGATGTTGAAGATCCCCTCGGTGACGATCGCGCCGCCCATCAGCGCCCCCAGGTCGGTGCCGAGGAAGGTGACCACCGGGATCATGGAGTTGCGCAGGATGTGCACGGTGACGACGCGCCGCCGGGAGAGCCCCTTGGCGGTCGCGGTGCGCACGTGGTCGGCGATCATGTTCTCCGCCACCGCGTTCCTGGTCAGCCGGAGCACGTAGGCGAAGGAGAGTGAGCCGAGCACGATGGCCGGGACCAGCAGTTCGCCGAGGCTCGCCCGGCCGGAGACGGTGACCGGCGCGATCCCCCACTTCACCCCGAGCAGGAACTGGGCGAGGAAGCCGAGCACGAAGACCGGGACCGCGATCACCACCAGGCTCGCCACCAGCAGCGTCGAGTCGAAGAGTCGGCCCCGGCGCAGCCCGGCGACGAGCCCGAACAGCACCCCGAAGACGCCCTCGATCAGCACCGCGAGGAAGGCGAGGCGCAGCGTGACCGGGAAGGCTCGGGCCAGCTCCTCGCTGACCGGCCGCCCGGAGAACGAGGTGCCGAGGTCGAAGGTGACGATCCCCTTCAGGTAGAGCAGGTACTGCACCAGGAACGGCTGGTCCAGGTGGTAGCGGGCGCGCAGCTGCGCCTCCACCGCGGGGGTGAGCGGCTTCTCCCCGGCCAGCGCCTGGATCGGGTTGCCCGGGATCAGGAAGACCAGGGCGTAGACCAGCAGGGTGGCGCCGAGGAAAACCGGGATCATCTGCAGCAGCCGCCGCGCGACGTACCAGCCCATGCGCGGTTACTTCTCGATGTTCTCGAAGTCGAAGAGCCCGTTCCAGGCCAGCTCGGCCCGCTGCACCCGATCCGACCGCCCGGCCGCCGCCACGTAGTCGAAGACCGGGATGTCGGCCATGTCCCTGATCAGCAGGGCCTGTGCCTGCGCGATGATCCGGTGCGACTCGTCCTGGGTTGGCGCGGCCAGCGCGGCGTCGAGCAGCCGGTCGAGCTCGGGGTTGGCGTAGTCGACGTTGTTGGTCTCGGAGTAGCTGTAGTACTGCGAGGTCAGGAACTGCAGCATGGACGGGTAGTCGCCCTGCCAGCCGTAGCGGAAGGCGGTGCCGATGGTGCCCGCGTTCACCTCGTCGCGCACGTTCTTGAAGGTGGGCAGCGCGCGGCCGACCGCTTCGATGCCGAGCGTGTTCTTGACGCTGTTCGCCACGGCGTCGATCCAGGCCTGGTGCCCGCCGTCGCTGTTGTAGGTGATCTCGTATCGGCCGGACCACGGCGCGATGGCGTCGGCCTGCGCCCAGACCCGGCGCGCCTCCTCCGGGTTGTACCGGAAGACCTCGGCGCCGGGCAGGTTGCCGTCGAAGCCGGGCAGCGTGCTCGCGGTGAAATCGCGGGCCGGGATCCTGGTGCCGTTGAAGATGTTCTGCGCGATCTGCTCGCGGTTGATCGCCATGGAGATGGCCCTGCGGCGCAGCAGCCCCTCTTCGCCGCCGAAGTGCGGCACCGTGGTCTGCACGCCGATGTGTTGGTTCTGCGCGGTGGGTTTGGTGATCGCGCGGTCGCCGAGATCCTGCTGGTAGGTGCCGAGCGCGCTGTCCGGCACGGTGTCGAGCGCGTCCAGGTTGCCCGCCTGCAGGTCGGCGTAGGCGGTGTCGAAGGACTGGTACATGACGAAACGCAGGCCCTTGTTCTTCGCCGGCCTGCCGCCCGGATAGCCGGGGTTCGGCTTCAGGTCGATCTGCACGTTGTGCTGCCAGGCACCGGTGTCGCTGAACATGTACGGGCCGTTGCCGATCGGGTTCTCACCGAACGCCCGCATGTCCCGGAATGCCGCCTCGGGCAGCGGGTAGAAGGGGGCGTAGCCGAGCTGGGACTCGAAGTCGATCGACGGCTGCTTCAGCTCGACGGTGAAGGTGCGGTCGTCCACCACCTTCAGCCCGGCCATGGTGGTCTGCGTCGGGTTCTCGGCGGCCACCTCGTCGAATCCGACAATCGGGGTGAAGACGTAGTTCTGCAGCTGGGCATTGGTGCTCAGCGCGCCGTAGTTCCAGGCGTCGACGAAGGACTTCGCGGTGACCGGGGTGCCGTCGGTGAAGGTCCAGTCCGGCTTCAGGGTGATCCGGTAGCTGCGCCGGTCGGCGGTCTCGATGGACTGCGCCAGCTCGTCGTGCGCCTCGCCGTCGGCGTCGTAGTACTTGAGCCCGGCGAAGAGCCGGTCGACGACGCGGCCGCCCTGGTTCTCGTTGGTGTTCGTCGGGACCAGCGGGTTCTGCGGCTCACCGCCGTTGACGGTGACGAACTCGGTGTCCGGCGAGCCGGTGGAGCAGGCGGTGGCGCCGAGCCCGAGCGCGAGCACGCCTGCGGCCAGCAGGGCGGTGATTCGTATCGATCGCAACGCATCTCCCCGTTTCGCGAAGATCGAGAACTTGGTCAGGGACAGTATCGACACGGGCCACGCTTGTCAGGGCAACTACTGTCGACGCCGAGCGAATTACGGAAGGGCGAGACGAGATGACCGAGAATCCCGAACACCAGGCTTCCTACGCACCGTCCGCGGAGTTCGCGGCCGCGGCCAACGCGGGCGCCGAGCTCGCCGAGCTGGCGGCGGCGGACCGGCTCGCCTTCTGGGCCGAACAGGCCGACCGGCTGCACTGGGAGCAGAGGTGGACCGACGTGCTCGACTGGTCCGGCGCGCCGGTGGCCAGGTGGTTCGTCGGGGGCAGGCTCAACGTCGCCTACAACTGTGTCGACCGGCACGTCGACGACGGCCACGGCGAGCAGGTCGCCATCCACTGGGAGGGCGAGCCGGGCGATTCCCGCGACATCACCTACGCGGAGCTGCGCGACGAGGTGAGCCGGGCGGCCAACTACCTCACCGAGCTCGGGCTGGAGGCGGGCGACCGGGTCGCCATCTACATGCCGATGATCCCCGAGGCGATCGTGGCCATTCTGGCCAGTGCCCGGCTCGGGCTGACCCACTCGGTGGTCTTCGCCGGCTTCTCCCCCTCCGCGCTGCGGCAGCGCGTCGACGATGCCAGCGCGCGGCTGGTGATCACCACCGACGGGCAGTGGCGGCGCGGCAAGGCGGCCCCGCTCAAGGAGGCCGTCGACGAGGCGCTGTACGCGAACGGCGATGTGCCGCACAGCGTCGAGCACGTGCTGGTGGTGCGGCGCACCGGCATCGAGGTGCCGTGGACCGATGGCCGCGACCTGTGGTGGCACGAGACCGTCGCCAACGCCGATCCGCACCACGAGCCGCGGGCCTTCGACGCCGAGCACCCGCTCTTCATCCTCTACACCTCAGGCACCACCGGGAAGCCGAAGGGCATCCTGCACACCAGCGGCGGCTACCTCACCCAGGCCGCCTACACCCACCACTACGTCTTCGACCACAAGCCGGGGCAGGACGTCTACTGGTGCACGGCCGACATCGGCTGGGTCACCGGGCACAGCTACATCGTCTACGGGCCGCTGGCGAACCGGGCCACGCAGGTGGTCTACGAGGGCACACCGAACTTCCCGGACGAGCACCGGCACTGGCAGATCGTGGAGAAGTACGGCGTCAGCATCTACTACACCGCGCCGACGCTCATCCGCACCTTCATGAAGTGGGGCAGGCAGATCCCGGACGCGCACGACCTGAGCTCGCTGCGCGTGCTCGGCAGCGTCGGCGAGCCGATCAACCCCGAGGCCTGGCGCTGGTACCGCACGGTGATCGGCAGCGGGAAGACCCCGATCGTCGACACCTGGTGGCAGACCGAGACCGGCGCGATCATGATCTCGCCGCTGCCCGGCGTCACCGCCGCCAAGCCGGGCGCCGCGCAGACCCCGCTGCCGGGGGTCTCGGCGCAGGTGGTGGACGAGGAGGGCAACCCGGTCGTGCTCGGCGAGACCGAGGCCAACGGCTACCTGGTGCTGGACCAGCCGTGGCCGTCCATGCTGCGCGGGGTGTGGGGCGACGACGAGCGTTTCCGCGAGACCTACTGGGCCAGGTACGCCGATCGGGGCTGGTACTTCGCCGGCGACGGCGCCCGGCTCGACCCGGACGGCGACCTCTGGGTGCTCGGCCGGGTGGACGACGTCATGAACGTCTCCGGGCACCGGATCTCCACCGCCGAGGTGGAATCCGCGCTGGTCGGGCACTCCGGCGTGGCCGAAGCGGCCGTGGTCGGCGCCACCGACGAGACCACCGGGCAGGGCATCGTCGCCTTCGTCATCCTCACCGCGACCACCGAGAACACCGGGGACGCGCTGGTGAACGAGCTCAAGGCGGAGGTCTCGCGGGAGATCAGCCCGATCGCGCGGCCGCGCGAGATCCACGTGGTGCCCGAGCTGCCGAAGACCCGCAGCGGCAAGATCATGCGCAGGCTGCTGCGCGACGTCGCCGAGGGCAGGGAGCTGGGCGACACCAGCACCCTGGTCGACCCGTCGGTGTTCGAACAGATCCGGGCGGACAAAGCCTGAGGCCGCCGACCGGCCCGGAGCGACGTCAGCGACGGCGCTCCCGGGTTCGGCGCTAGTGTTGCCGCGTGAGCGTGTCCATTCGCGCGCCGGGGAACCGGTGCGCTGGAATGAGAGAACGCGGGTATGAGTACAGCGAGAGCCGGGACAGGGAGAAGGGTCGACCAAGTGAGCTTCACACAGGGCGGTAACGGAAACGACGCGCAGCGCGGCCGGTCGGTCACCGCCATCCCGCTCTCCGACGCCGACCCGGTCGGCTCGGCCAGCTTCGGCAGCCTGGTGCGCGATGCCACCGAGCAGATGTCGACGCTGGTTCGCGCCGAGGTCGAGCTCGCGAAGGCCGAGGTGACGGCGGAGGTCAAGAAGGGGCTGCAGGGCAGCGTCTTCTTCATCCTCGCGCTCACCGTGCTGCTGTTCAGCACCTTCTTCTTCTTCTTCTTCGTCGGCGAGCTGCTCGATGTCTGGCTGGCACGCTGGGCCGCCTTCCTCATCGTCTTCCTGGTAATGGTGCTGGCGACGGCGGTGCTCGCACTGCTCGGCTATCTGCGGGTGAAGAAGCTGCGGGCGCCGGAGAAGACCATCGACTCGCTGAAGCAGGCCAAGACCGTGCTGCCGGGCGGGCTCGGCGCGAGCCACGACGAGCCGAAGGCGCTCCGCTCCTGACCGACTAGGCTTTCGGCGTGTCGGCGACCTTCCCCCCTGATCCGTCCAGCGTCCGCTACGCGGGCCCGTGGACGCACCGGGACGTCCGCGCCAACGGCATCCGCCTGCACATCGTGGAGGCGGCGCCGGAGCGGGTCGATGCCCCGCTGGTGCTGCTGCTGCACGGCTTCGCCGATTTCTGGTGGTCGTGGCGGCATCAGCTGACCGCGCTCGCCGACCTCGGGTACCGCCCGATCGCGGTCGACCTGCGCGGCTACGGCGACTCCGACAAGCCGCCGCGCGGCTACGACGGCTGGACCACCGCCGGCGATATCGCCGGGCTGATCCGCGCGCTCGGGCACACCGACGCGACCCTGGTCGGACACGCCGACGGCGGGCTCGGCTGCTGGACGACGGCGGTGCTGCACCCCCGGCTGGTGCGCTCGATCGCGCTGGTCGGGTCGCCGCACCCGGCCGCGCTCAAGCGCTCGGTGCTGCGCGACCGCAGGCAGCGGCGGCTCTGGCTGCCCGCCTTCCTGCGCTACCAGATTCCGCGCTACCCGGAGCACCTGCTCACCAAAGACGACGGCGCGACGGCGGAGCGGCTGCTGCGCACGCGCGCGGGCGCCGCGTTCACCGCGGGGCCGGAGTTCGCCGACACCGCCGAGCGGCTGCGCAACGCCATCCGGATCCCCGGCACCGCGCACTGCGCGCTGGAGTACCAGCGCTGGGCCTTCCGCAGCCAGTGGCGGCCGGACGGGCGGCGGTTCATGGCGACCATGCGCGAGCCGGTCCGGATTCCGGTGCTCGCGCTGCGCGGCGAGCACGACCCGTACATCCTGCCCGCCACCTTCCACCGCGGGCGCGCGCTCGCGCCCGAGCGGCGGCTGGTCTCGGTGCCGCGCGCCGGACACTACGCGCACCAGGAGAACCCGGAGTTCGTCACCGCCGAACTGGCCAAGTTGCTCGGTTAGCTCAGGACGCAGGCGCCGGTGTCGACCGGGCTCGCCACCGTCGGCGCGGCGGCCAGCTCGTCGGCGACCTCGTCCAGGGTGAGCACGTAGCCGGTGTCGTCGTCGGTCACCGCGGCGCCGAAGACGATGCCGAGCACCTGCCCCCTGGCATCGACCAGCGGCCCGCCGGAGTTGCCCGCGCGCACCTGCCCGCGCACCGTGTACACCTCGCGCTCCACCGTGCCGTTCCGGTAGATGGTCGGGCCGGTGAGATCGAGCGTCTCCCTGACCCGTGCCGCGCTGGCCGTGTACGGCCCACCACCGGGATAGCCGAGCACGATCGCGCTGTCCCCCGGCCGCGCGGCGCTCGGGGCCTGCGGGACCACCGGTGCCTGCAGTCCTGGCACCCGGAGCACCGCGGCATCCTTGGACGGGTCGAAGAGCACCACCTCGGCGTCGATCGGCCCGCGCGGCGTGTCCACCGCGACACTGGTGGTGCCCGCGACGACGTGCGCGTTGGTCATCACCCGCTCCGGCGCGATCACGAACCCGGACCCCTCCAGCGCCCGCTGGCAGCTCGGAGCCACCCCGCGAATGCGGAGCACGCTCTGCTGCAGCGAGGCCGCGACCGGGCCGGCGAGCACCCCGGCGTCCGGCGGCTCGACGGCCGCGATCGGGGTGCGGCCGAAGGGGCCGATCACGTCGGGCAGGCCGGAGGTGTTGAGCAGCTGGGAGAACTCGTTGGGCAGCTTGCGCAGCCAATTCGGCGCGACCTGGTTCACGTCGGCGAGCACCCGGGAGCCGTTGATCGCGGTCGCGACGGCCGGCTGCGACGAGGTGGCCAGCGGCAGCGCCAGCAGCCAGGCCGTCACCAGCACGGCGACCGCCTGCAGCACCGCGCCGACCGCGCTGTCCACCCCGCGCGCGACCGGGTTGTGCATCCCGCTGCGCGCGGCCCGGCCGAGCACCATGCCCGCGACCTCACCGACGATCACCAGCACCACGATGAGCAGTACGCCTGCGAGCACCCGCGCTTTTCCCTCGTCCACGTGCAGCAGCAGGTGCGGCGCGATCAGGATGCCAGCCACCGCGCCGAGCACGACGCCGAGGAAGGCGAGCGCGGAGGAGACCGCGCCCTGCCGCCAGCCGGACGAGGCGGCGAGCAGCGCGAGCAGCAGAACGGCCAGATCGAGCCAGCCCGACGGACTCACAGCTCCATCCCCACGCTGGCGAGCGCGGCCCCCAGGTCGCGCACGTCGGAGCGGTCCCACTCCAGCTCCCAGCCCGCCGAGCTGATCAGCCCGGCCAGGATGCCGCCGGTCAATCCCCACACCAGCATGTTGTCCACCAGGAAAGCGGGGCTCTTGTAACCGAGCCCGCTGCGGACCAGGAACCGGTTCGCCGGGTCGAGCAGCTCGGCCATCGGCACCCGGACCACCCGCTCGGTCTCGCTGCGGTCGACAACGCCGACCGGGCTCGGCTCGCGCCAGTAGGCGACCACCGGGGTCACGTCGAAGCGCGAGGGCGGCACGAAGAGCGCGGGCAGCAGGGCGAGCGGGGCGACGCCGGAGGGGACCAGCCCCGTCTCCTCCTCGGCCTCGCGCAGCGCGGTGTGGACCAGCCCGGAATCGCCGGGGTCGACGCCGCCGCCGGGGAAGGCGATCTGGCCGCGGTGCTGCCGCATGGTCGCGGCGCGCTGGGTGAGCAGCACGTCGGCGTCCGCGGGCAGGCCGCCGGGGGCGGCCGGGTCCGGCTCGGGCGAGCCGGCGAAGAGCACGAGTACGGCGGCCTGGCGCGGCTTGCCGGTGATGGTCATGGCGCGGCGCAGGGTGCGGGCCAGGCTCAGGGTGTCGCCGGAGTCGGGCGCGGGCGGGCCGGCGATGGCGCGCAGCCACTCCGGCGCCGCGGCGGGGTCCGGGTCGGGCGCGATGAAACCCTGGTTGTCCGGCGATCCGGACGCGGGCACGCTCATGGGACCACCTGTACCAGCACAACCCGTGCCGACCCGGCCATTCCCGGTGTCATACCGTGTCCATCGGGCATGACCGGGGGCCCTGCGTGGTTACGCTTCGCTACCGCCTTCGGGCCTGACCCGCTCATACCGCTACTCCCAGTTCGCCCGCGACTGTCCGCGCGATGTCGTCGGTGTCGGTGAAGCTCCGCACCACGACATCCGCCACGGTGCCGTCCGCGCGCAGCAGCACCGAGATCGGCAATACCGCCGGTGCGCCGACCGCGTTCCGCAGGGCGGCACCGGGGTCGAGCACACCGGGCAGCGTGATGCCGAGACCGGTGAGCCGGCTGAGCGAGTACGCCTCCTCCGGGTCGCTGTGCACGGTCAGCACGGTCATCCTGTCACCCGCCCGCCCGGCGTACTCCTGCAGATGGGGCAGTTCCTCCGCGCAGGGCGCGCACCAGTAGGCCCAGAGGTTGAGCAGCGCGGGTTTGCCCGCGAGTGCGGCGCGCAGGTCGACGGGTTTGCCATCGGCGAGGCAGGTGAGGGCGAGCCCGGCGAGCGGGCTGTCGTTCCCGGCCACATCGGCGCCGCCGGCGGGGCACGGAGTCAGCCCGGCGGCAGCCCGAACCTCCGGCGACACCGCCGCCGCGGCAGGCGCCTGCCGCCCTGCCTCCGGCGAGTCCGCGCTACGCGGCCAGAGCGCGACCACCGCCGCCACCGCGACGATCACCGCGACGAGCGCGAGACGGGCGGCGACCGGCCACCGCGTCACCGGCCGGCCAGTTCGAGCAGGTGCGGCGCCTCCGGCCCCTTCACCAGCTTGGCGGCCACCTCGGGATCGGTCGGGCCGGCGCCGTAGGACGGGCAGTCCTTGGCGAGCAGGCAGGCCCCGCAGGCGGGCTTGCGGGCATGGCACACGCGCCTGCCGTGGAAGATCACCCGGTGCGAGAGCATGGTCCACTCTCTGCGCTCGATCAGCTCCCCGATCGCGTGCTCGACCTTGACCGGATCCTCCAGCTCGGTCCAGCCCCAGCGCCGCACCAGCCGCCCGAAGTGCGTGTCGACGGTGATGCCGGGAACGTCGAAGGCGTTGCCGAGGATGACATTCGCGGTCTTACGCCCGATTCCGGGCAATTGCACCAATTCGTTCAGGGTGTGCGGAAGTTCGCCGTCGTGTCGCTCCAGCACCGCCTGCCCGAGCCCGATGAGCGAACTCGTCTTGTTGCGGAAGAAACCGGTCGGCCGGATGAACTCCTCGAGCTCGGCGCGATCGGCCTCCGCGTAGGCGCGGGCGTCGGGATATCTGGCGAAGAGCGCGGGAGTGGTGAGATTCACTCTCTGGTCCGTGCACTGGGCGGAAAGAATCGTCGCCACCGCCAATTCGAGCGGTGTCCGGAAATCCAGTTCACAGTGCGCGTCCGGAAATGCGACAGTCAGCGTGCGATACATCCGCCGCGCCCTCCGTACGAGGCCCAGCCGTGTTTCCGCCTGTCGCGCCCTGGATTTGCGGCGCGGCGCGGCACCGCCGCCGGGCGCCGACGCCGCTCCTGCCGCAGCGCGGGCTGGACCGTCGGCGGCGGCGGTGGAAGCGGGAGAACGCACGCGTCCACCATACGGAACCGCCCGACACTGTTGCCCTGCCAGTTCTCCCGCCGTGTTCCATCTGAGACCTCGACCGTGTTTACTGCTCGTCATGCAAGGACTCGCTGTGGTGCTCTTCCCAGTGGCGATGATGCTGTTCGCACTCGGCATGGAGCGGTTCGAGAGCCGCCTCCGCAAACTCGTCGAACCCGACGAGGAGGTCCAGCAGTACCTGGACAAGGCAAGCAATGCCGAGGTCAGCGAGCTGACCAAGCTCGGTCTCCCCGCCGCCGTCGCGCGGATGCGCAAGCGCCGCTCGCGCACCGAAGATCTCGACGTGGCCCGGGCGAGCTGAGCTCATCCCACCCCGCGTCCGGCCCGAGTGAGCCGGTCGCGCGGCCTTTCGATCACTCGTTCCATCGACGTCCCGCAATCCGCTCTTTACGTGGTGTCTGTCACTGTCCGAGCCGCGCTCCGCGTAGACTCCGCTCGTGGCCGGGTCGATTCGGTCCCGGTACGGAAGCCATTTCCCAAAGGAGCACATTCGTGGACGAGGCCCTCGCCAGAGCAGGCATCTTCCAGGGCGTCGAGCCCACTGCGGTGGCCGCCCTCGCCAAACAACTCCAGCCCGTCGACTTTCCGCGCGGGCACATCATCTTCAACGAGGGCGAGCCAGGCGACCGGCTGTACATCATCACGACCGGCAAGGTGAAGATCGGCCGCCGCTCGCCGGACGGCCGGGAGAACCTGCTGACGATCATGGGCCCCTCCGACATGTTCGGCGAGCTCTCCATCTTCGATCCGGGCCCGCGCACCTCGACCGCGACCACGGTCACCGAGGTCCGCGCCGTCACCATGGATCGCGACGCGCTCAAGGCCTGGATCGACCAGCGCCCGGAGATCGCCGAGCAGTTGCTGCGGGTGCTCGCCCGCCGCCTCCGGCGCACCAACAACAACCTGGCGGACCTGATCTTCACCGACGTCCCCGGTCGCGTCGCCAAGGCCCTGCTGCAGCTCGCGCAGCGCTTCGGCACCCAGGAGGCGGGCGCCCTCCGGGTCACCCACGACCTCACCCAGGAGGAGATCGCCCAGCTCGTCGGCGCCTCCAGGGAGACCGTGAACAAGGCGCTCGCCGATTTCGCGCACCGCGGCTGGCTGCGGCTCGAGGGCAAGAGCGTGCTTATCTCCGACTCGGAGCGGCTGGCCCGCCGGGCCCGCTGATCCGGGCAAGCACAGCAGACAGCGCGCCGATGCGGAGCCCCGCACGGCGCGCTGTGCTGTGTCGTCAGTTCGTGCGCAGGTAGTCCAGCTGGGCCTGCACCGAGCTGCGGGCGGCCGGCCACAGCTTCTTGTCCACGTCCGCGTAGACCTTGCGCACCACCGCCATCGGCCCGGCATCCGCGCCCAGTTCGGCGAGCGCGGCGCGCACCTGCTCCAGCCGCTGGTGCCGGTGCTCGATGTAGTAGCGCAGCACCGGGCCGAGATCGGGGTGGTCCGGCCCGTGCGCGGGCAGCAGCGGCCGCCCGTCGCCCGCGGCGAGCAGCCGGTCCAGCGAGGCCAGGTAGTCGGCGAGCGCGCCGGGGCGGCTCTCCAGCACCGTCGTCCCGAAGCCGAGCACGGTGTCGCCGGAGAGCACCCCGTCGGCGAGCACGAAGCTCACCGAGTCGGTGGTGTGCCCCGGCGTGCCGAGCACCTCGATGCGGAGCCCGGCCGCCTCGATCACCTCGCCGTCGGCCAGCGCGGCCTCGGTGCCGCGCAGGAAGGTCGGGTCCTTGGCGCGCACCACCGTCCCGGTCAGGTCGACCAGCCGGTCGATGCCGCCGGTGTGGTCGTGGTGGTGGTGCGTGATCAGGGTCAGCGCGATGGCGCCGCCGGTGGCCTCGGCGATCGCGTCGACGTGCGCCCTGTCCTTCGGACCCGGGTCGACCACCACGTACTCGGCGCTCTCCGGGGCCTTCAGGATCCAGGTGTTGGTCCCGTCCAGGGTCATCTGGCCGGGGTTGTCGGCGAGCAGCACCGACGCGTTCGGCGTCACCGTGCGCAGCTGCCCGTAAGCGGGATGGGTCAGGGTCATGGCACTCCCCCTGGGACTCGGGATTCGGTCGGAACCGCCTCAGCGGACCTCGGCGATGAGCTCCACCTCGACCGGGGTGTTGCGGGGCAGCTCGGAGACGCCGACGGCGGAGCGCGCGTGCGCCCCGGCGTCGCCGAACACCGCGCCGAGGAACTGCGAGGCGCCGTTGATCACCACCGGCTGGTCGCCGAAGCCGGGCGCGGAGGCGACGAAGCCGACGACCTTCACGATCCGCACGACCTCGTCGAGCCCGACCAGATCGTGCACCGCGGCCAGCGCGTTCAGCGCGCAGAGCCGGGCCGCCTCGGCGGCCGCCTCGACGGTCACCTCGGCGCCGACCTTCCCCTCGGCCACGAGCTTCCCGTCCACGAACGGCAGCTGACCGGAGGTGTAGACCAGGCTGCCCGAGCGCAGCGCGGGCACGTAGGCGGCGACCGGCGCGGTGACCGGCGGCAGCGTGGTACCAAGCTTCGCCAGATTCTCCCGCCAGGGAGTCACGGATTCGGCTGCCACGGCTACTTCGCGCGCTTGAGGTAGGCCACGTGCTGCTCGCCGGTCGGGCCGGGCAGCACCGTCACCAGCTCCCAGCCGTCGGCGCCCCACTGGTCGAGGATCTGCTTGGTCGCGTGCGTCAGCAGCGGCACGGTCGCGTACTCCCACAGGGTGATTTCGCTCATGCGCAGAGCGTAACGGGGCGCCGCCGACGCGGGCAGACATGGCTCCGCCGCTGATCGGAAGTCCGCGATCGGGACATCTTGTACCCATTCGACCCGCCGGTGGCGCATCACACGGACGGACCGGTCTTTCGGCCTATAGGCTCGCTGGGGTGGAAGCAGCATCAGCAGCGCCGACGACGGGCTGGCCGGAGCGGGCCACCCGCGCCAGGCTGCACTACGTCTCCGGCAAGGGCGGCACCGGCAAGTCGACGGTCGCCGCCGCGCTGGCACTGGCGCTGGCCAGGGGCGGGCGCCGGGTGCTGCTGGTCGAGGTGGAGAGCAGGCAGTCGATCGCCCAGCTGTTCGACCTGCCGCCACTGCCGCCGACCGAGACCAGGATCGCCACCGCGGACGGCGGCGGCGAGGTGTGGGCGCTCGCGCTCGATATCGAGCACGCCTTCCTCGAGTACCTGGAGATGTTCTACAACCTCGGCTTCGCCGGCCGGGCCATGCGCCGGATGGGCGCCATCGAGTTCGTCACCACCATCGCGCCCGGGCTGCGCGACGTCATCCTCACCGGCAAGATCAAGGAGTGCGTGATCCGGGTGGATCGCGGCACCGGCGAACGGGTCTATGACGAGATCGTGGTCGACGCCCCGCCGACCGGCCGGATCGCGAGCTTCCTCGACGTCACCACCGCGATGGCCGAGATCGCCCGCGGCGGCCCGATCGCGGCCCAGGCCGAGGGTGTCTCCAAGCTGCTGCACTCGGACGAGACGCTGATCCACCTGGTGACGCTGCTGGAGGCGCTGCCGGTGCAGGAGACCGCCGACGCCGTCGCCGAGCTCACCGGCAACGACCTGCGCATCGGCACCGTCATCGTGAACCGGGCCGGCCGCGGCTACCTGCCGACCGAGCTGCGCGCCGCGGTCGCCGACGGCGAACTGGACCGGGACGAGCTGCGTTCCGGGCTGGCCGCCGCGGGTATCACCCTGCCGGACGCGGATTTCGACGGCCTGGTCACCGAGGCGGTCGAGCACGCGGCCCGGCTGCGCGCGCAGGACAACAGCGCCACCGAGCTGGCCGAGGTGGACGTGCCGCAGCTCTACCTGCCCGCGCTGACCGATGGCATCGATCTCGGCGGGCTGTACGAACTGGCCGAGAAGCTCAGCGAGCAGGGGGTCCGATGACAACGCCGAACACCGGGTCCCGGCTCGACGTCGCCGCGATCCTGGCCGACCCGAGCGCGCGCGTCGTCGTCTGCTGTGGCTCCGGCGGGGTCGGCAAGACCACGACGGCCGCCGCGATCGCGCTGCGCGCCGCCGAGCTCGGCCGCCGGGTCGTCGTGCTGACCATCGACCCGGCGCGCAGGCTGGCCCAGTCGCTCGGCGTCGCGGAGCTGGACAATGCCCCGCAGCGGGTACAGCTGGGCCCCGAGGTGCCCGGCGAGCTGCACGCCATGATGCTGAACATGCGCCGCACCTTCGACGAGATGGTGCTGGAGCACACCAGCCCGGAGAAGGCGCAGCAGATCTTCGCCAACCCGATCTACCAGACCGTCGCCTCCTCCTTCGGCGGAACGCAGGAATACATGGCGATGGAGAAGCTCGGGCAGCTGACCAGCCGCAAGGACTGGGATCTGGTCGTGGTCGACACCCCGCCCTCGCGGAACGCGCTCGACTTCCTCGACGCCCCCAAGCGGCTCGGCACCTTCCTGAACGGCCGGATGATCCGGGTGATCATGGCCCCGGGGCGCGGCGTCGGCCGCTTCGTCACCGGCGCCATGAGCCTGGCGCTCAAGGGCGTCTCCACGGTCGTCGGCGGGCAGCTGCTCAAGGACGCCTCGAACTTCCTGCAGTCGCTGGAATCCATGTTCGGCGGGTTTCAGGAGCGGGCCAACCGCACCTTCGCCATGCTGGCCCGGCCCGGCACGCACTTCCTCGTCGTCGCCGCCGCCGAGCCGGACGCGCTGCGCGAGGCCTCGTTCTTCGTCGACCGGCTCTCCACCGAGCAGATGCCGCTGGCCGGGCTGGTGCTGAACCGCACGCACCCGGTGCTCAGCGGGCTCTCCGGCGACCGCGCGCGCTCGGCGGCCGAGCAGATCGGCGACGATACGGCGCTCACCGCCGCCGTGCTGCAGATACACGCACAGCGGGCGGCCACCGCGAAGCGCGAGCAGCACCTGCTGCAGCGCTTCACCGGAGCGCACCCGCGGGTGCCGATCGTCGCGGTGCGGGCGCTGCCCTTCGAGGTCTCCGATCTGAACGCGCTGCGCGCGGTGGGCGATCAGCTGGCCGGGCCCCGCCCCACGGCCGACATCCACCCCTGAACACGGACCGAGCCCGCGGCTGCGGGCTCGGATTCCGATCGGTCGGGCGATCCTGGGCTAGATCGCGATCTGGTGCTGCCGCTGGGCCTGGAAGAAGTCGGCCCAGGAGGTCACCTCCGGGTGCTGCTTGAGCAGCGCCCGCCGCTGCCGCTCGGTCATGCCACCCCACACCCCGAACTCGACCCGATTGTCGAGCGCGTCGGCCCCGCACTGCATCAGCACCGGGCAGTGGCGGCAGATCGTCGCCGCCTTGCGCTGCGCCGCACCGCGAACGAAGAGCTGGTCGGGATCAACTTCCTTGCATCGGGCCTCGGAGACCCAGGCGATCCGCGCCTCGGCCTGCTCCACGTTCAAGCGAGCGATGGGGGTTGTCATATGCATTTGGTGTGCCCCTTTGCAGTCCGAACACCGTATGAACCGGCGCTCCGGAATCGCGTTCAGTACGCGGCAACCCAGACCCCGCTGCGCACTGCACCACATTCCACTTTGAGTGTTAGCTCTATCACACTGGGTTCTCAATCTAGGTAAAGGTTGGAAGCAACGCAAGACCGCACTCGAACCTTTTTGGTACGTCCGTGCCTGGGAAGCAAGTCTCGAACCGTCCGGTCGGGCCGACTCGCTGGGAAAACCGGGCGACACGCCCATAGGTAGCGGACAGCGCCGTCCGGCGGCGTGTCCTTCGCTGTGCGCACCTCGCAGGCGGGTCGTGCCCACCCCGTACTCTTGGGGCCGTGCCGATGACACGAACACTCGCGAAACTGGCCGGCAGCTGCGTGCTCGCCGCCGTGCTCGTCGCGGGGCTGTTGTTCCCGCTCGCCGGTGGATTCGGCTTCGTCTCGAACCGCGCCGCCGACGCCGTCGACAACGTGTCCGCCGAGCTGGTCGAGGGCACCGTCCCCGCCGTCTCCACCATGGTCGACACCGCGGGCAACCCGATCGCGTGGCTGTACGAGCAGCGCCGGTTCGAGGTGCCGAGCGACAAGATCTCCAACAACATGAAGCTCGCGATCGTCTCGATCGAGGACCGCCGCTTCGCCGAGCACGAGGGCGTCGACTGGCAGGGCACGCTGCGCGCGTTCCTCACCAACTCCGCCAGCGGCGAGGTGCAGCAGGGCGCATCCACGCTGGACCAGCAGTACGTGAAGAACTTCCAGCTGCTCGTCGTCGCCAAGACCGACGCCGAGCGGCGCGCGGCCATCGAGACCACCCCCGCGCGCAAGATCCGCGAGATCCGGATGGCGCTCACGCTCGACCGCGAGCTCACCAAGGACGAGATCCTCACCCGCTACCTGAACCTGGTTCCGTTCGGCAACAGCTCCTACGGCATCCAGGACGCGGCCCAGACCTACTTCGGCGTGGACGCCGCCGACCTGAACGTCGCGCAATCGGCGATGCTCGCCGGCATGGTGCAGAGCTCGTCGAAGCTCAACCCGTACACCAACAAGGAGGGCGTGCTGCAGCGGCGCAACACCGTCCTCGACACCATGGTGCAGAACATCCCGAGCCGGGCCGACGAGTTCCGCACCGCCAAGACCGAGCCGCTCGGCGTGCTGCCCGAGCCGAAGGGGCTGCCGCGCGGCTGCATCGCCGCCAACGACCGCGGCTTCTTCTGCGACTACGCGCTGCAGTACCTGGCCAACTCCGGCATCAGCCGGGAGCAGGTGGACAAGGGCGGGTACCTGATCCGCACCACGCTCGACCCGGCCGTACAGGACTCGGTGCGCAACGCGGTCAGCGCCGCCGCCGACCCCAATTTGGCGAACATCGCCGAGGTGATGTCGGTGGTGGCGCCCGGCGAGAACTCGCACGACGTGGTCGCCATGGCCAGCAGCAGGCGGTACGGCCTCGATCCGGACGCCAACGAGACCGTGCAGCCGCAGCCGTACTCCATGGTCGGCGACGGCGCCGGCTCGATCTTCAAGCTCTTCACCACCGCCGCCGCGATGGAGAAGGGGCTCGGCATCAATGCCCAGCTGGACGTGCCGAACCGGTTCGAGGCCAAGGGCATGGGCAACGGTGGCGCCCGCGGCTGCCCGGCGGCCACCTACTGCGTGGAGAACGCGGGCAGGTACAAGTCGCCGCTCTCGGTCACCGAGGCGCTCGCGACCTCGCCGAACACCACCTTCGTCAAGCTGATCCAGGCGGTCGGGGTGGCGCCGACGGTGGACATGGCGGTCCGGCTCGGGCTGCGCTCCTACACCGAGGCAGGCACCTCCGGCTTCAGCAACCAGAGCCTGGCCGACATGGTCAAGGAGCAGAACCTGGGCTCCTTCACCCTCGGCCCGGTCCCGATCAACCCGCTCGAGCTCTCGAATGTCGCCGCGACGCTGGCCTCCGGCGGCCGGTGGTGCCCGCCGTCGCCGATCCGGGAGGTCGTCGACCGCCAGGGCAAGCAGGTGCCGCTCACCCAGCAGGCCTGCGAGCAGGTGGTCGAGCCCGGGCTGGCGAACACCCTGGCGAACGCCATGGGCAAGGACGACACCGAGGGCACCGCCGCCGGCTCGGCGCGGGCCACCGGGTGGAACGCGCCCGCCTCCGGCAAGACCGGCACCACCGAGAGCCACCGCTCCTCCGGCTTCCTCGGCTTCACCAACTCGCTGGCCGCCGCGGTCTACGTCTACGGCGACAGCCCGACGCCGGGCGAGATCTGCTCCTTCCCGCTGCGCAACTGCGGCAGCGGCGATCTCTTCGGCGGCAACGAGCCCGCGCGCACCTGGTTCAACGCCATCAAGCCGGTGCTCGGGCAGTACCCGCCGCCCGCGCTTCCGCCGCTGGACGACAAGTACGTGCGCGGGTCGAACCAGGCGCAGGTGCCCGACGTCAGCAACATGTCCCAGGGCGATGCCACCTCGGCGCTCACCAGGGCAGGCTTCCAGGTGACGGCGGTGACGCAGGGCGGCGCGACGCCGAAGGGGACGGTGATGGGAACCGCGCCGAACGGTTCGGCCATCCCCGGGTCGGTGATCACCATCTACGTGAGCGACGGCACCCAGCGGCAGGCACCGAGCCCGGCGCCCGCACCCGCCCCCGCTCCGGTTGCTCCCGGGTTGCCGCCGCTGCGGCTTCCGCCCATTCCGATCCCGATCCCGATCCCCCGCTAGAACTCGGCCGCCGGAGTCGGCGGTTCAGCCGGCTCGGGCTGGGGCCGGGTGCTCAGAGCCGGGCTTTGACCGCGGCCGAGATCCGGGAGCCGTCCGCCTTGCCCGCGGCGATGGCGGTCGCGATCTTCATGACCTGACCCATCTGCCGCATGCCTGGCCGCTCGCCCAGTTCCTCGGCGACCTGCGCGATGGCCGTGTCGGCCACATCCGCCACCTCGGCCTCGGAGAGCTGCGTCGGCAGGTACTCGTCGATGATCCTGGCCTCGGCGTGCTCGTTGGCGGCGAGCTCGCCGCGGCCGTTCTGGGCGTACACCTCCGCCGCCTCGCCGCGCTTCTTCGCCTCCTTCTGCAGCACGGAGATGACTTCGGCGTCGGAGAGTTCGCGCGCGGCGGAGCCGGCCGTCTCGGCGTGCTGGATCGCGGCGAGCAGCATCCGGACGGTGCCGAGACGCAGGGTGTCCTTGGCTTTCAGCGCGGTGGTGAGATCCGCCCGCAGCTGCGACTTCAGTTCCGACATACCCCCACGCTAGCCCGTTCCGCACGGAGCTCCCAGCGCATTTGCGCTCGTGGCAC
This sequence comes from Nocardia jiangsuensis, assembly GCF_042650385.1. Taxonomy (NCBI): domain Bacteria; kingdom Bacillati; phylum Actinomycetota; class Actinomycetes; order Mycobacteriales; family Nocardiaceae; genus Nocardia; species Nocardia jiangsuensis. The sequence continues at coordinate 941,728 of NZ_JBHSAX010000014.1, read as the reverse complement.
CCGCTGTGCGAGAACACACGGGGCAGGACCGAGCCGGCTCACCTATGCTGGGCAAATGCCCGTCATCACGACCTCCGCCGTCGGACGCGCCGCAACGGTGGCCGCGGGAGCCGCGGTCGCCGGAATCGGTTACGCCTCCCTCGTCGAGCGCAACGCCTTCGTGCTCAGGGAGACGACCATGCCGGTGCTGCAGCCCGGGTCGTCGTCGCTGCGGATCCTGCACATCAGCGATCTGCACATGACGCCGAACCAGAAGCTCAAGCAGCAGTGGCTGCGTGACCTGGACCGGCTGGAGCCGGACCTGGTGGTGAACACCGGCGACAACCTGTCGCACCAGAGGGCGGTGCCCGCCGTCGTGCAGTCGCTCGGCAGCCTGCTCTCCCGCCCCGGGCTCTTCGTGTTCGGCAGCAACGATTACTTCGCGCCGGTGCCGAAGAACCCGCTCAAGTACTTCGAGAAGAACCACCGCCGCACCTACGGCGCGCCGCTGCCCTGGCAGGACCTGCGCGCCGCGTTCAACGAGCGCGGCTGGCTCGACCTCACGCACGTGCGCCGTGACCTCGAGGTCGGCGGCATCCGGATCGCCACCGCGGGGGTGGACGACCCGCACCTGCAACGCGATCGCTACGACACCATCGCCGGCCCGCCGAACCCGTTGGCGGACCTGCGCATCGGGCTCACCCACTCGCCCGAGCCCCGGGTCCTGGACCGCTTCGCCGACGACGGCTACGACCTGGTACTGGCAGGCCACACGCACGGCGGCCAGCTCTGCGTGCCCGGTTTCGGTGCGCTGGTGACCAATTGCGGCATCGACCGGTCGCGGGTGAAGGGCCCGTCCAGCTGGGGCGAGCACACCAAGCTGCACGTCTCGGCCGGCATCGGCACCTCGCCGTGGGCGCCGTACCGCTTCTGCTGCCGTCCGGAGGCCACGCTGCTCACCCTGGTCGCCGCGCCGCCCAAGCAGGCCGAGATCGGCTACGGCCGTTCGGCTTCGGAGGCCGTCGCCCGCTAAGGTCGCGTCCCGAGGCCGAACGTCAGGCAGGGGGACGGGACAGTGGCGGACAGCCAGGTGCAGGGAGTACCGGGGGCACAGCCGGAATCCGGTGCGGTGAACGGGTTCGCGCCGGTCGATGGATCGACGTTTTCGGACGGATCCGGCTCGTGGCACGCCACCGCCGTGCGGGAGCGTGATCCGGAGCGGCCCGCCGTGCCGCCGGCGCACGATTTCGACGCCTTCCTCGCCGAGTACCGGGCCGGGCCGAGCGGCCAGAGCAGGACCCTGCCCGCCGCGGGTGCCGTCGTGCTCGTCTTCGCGGCCGCCGCGACCGCCGTCGCCGTCGCCCGCACCTCGGAGGCCCCGGCGGAGGGCCCCTCGCTGGTCAGCGCGCTCACCAGCGAGGCACCCGCCAGCGTCGCGGTGCCGCCGCCGGTGCTTCCCGGCTACCGGGTGGTCGCCGCACCGGACCGGGACGCCGCCTACGACGTCCCCGCGGGCTGGCACATCGCCCCACCCGACACCGTGGCCGGGTTCGGCCGCGCCCCCGATGCGCTCACCGGCAAGGGCTACGCCACCGACGGCCGCGACTACTGCCCCGGCTCCACCCGCACCGTCTCCTTCCTCACCGTCGCCGACGACCCGGACCCCGCCGCAGCGGCCACCGCCGTCGGCGCTCGGGCGGCCCGCCTCGCCTACGCCGCCCCTGGCGCCGCCGCCCCCGCCGAGCCGCTGCGCTCCCTCGACGGCGGCCAGCAGGGCATGTTCGTCGAGACCAGGGGCCGGATCGCCCAGCCGGCACCCGGCTGCGCCGCCGAGTACTCCGTGTATACCTGGGCCGCCCCCAGCACCAACGGCAGCTTCGTCATGGTGATCGCCGCCGACACCGGCGTCCCGCAGGCGCTCGACGCCGCCGGGGCCAAGCGCGTATTCAGCTCCATCCGACCCTACGAACCCTGACTGACCTGCCGGTTTAACGTCCGGAGGCCCCCTGTTGTAAGCTACTTCAGGTTCTCCTCCCCGGGGTGTGGCGCAGCTTGGTAGCGTGCTTCGTTCGGGACGAAGAGGTCGCAGGTTCAAATCCTGTCACCCCGACTCGTGTGGTTGAGACACGAAGGCCCTGATCTGTCCACACAGATCAGGGCCTTTTTTTGCGCGCTTGACCTTCGACCCGCTCGAAGCTCCATGATGGCCGCGTGCCTGACGAACTGATGCCGATCGGGGAATTCGCGCGCCGCAGCGGGCTCACTGCCAGCGCGTTGCGCTTCTACGCCGATACCGGGGTGCTGCTGCCCGCCGAGGTCGATTCGGTGACCGGGTATCGGTACTACGCCGCGGAACAGGTCGAGCGGGCCGGGGTGCTACGCAGGCTGCGCGAGATCGGGATGCCGCTGGCGCCGGTGCTCCGGGTACTCGACGGGGACGCGGCGGAGGCGGTTCGGCTGGTCCGCGAGCACGCGGCCGCGGTGGCGGCGGATGCGGTGCTGGCCGAGCGCACCGCCGCCGAGCTGGAGGCGGCGTTCGGCACCGGACCCGAGGTGTCCATCGGGGCGGTGCGGGGTTCGGTGCTGGCGGCGGCGATCGAGCAGGTGCTCGCGGCGACCGGCGTAGACCCGGCGCTACCGGTGCTGGACGGGGTGTTCGTCGAGGCGCTGCCGGATGCGGTCGTTCTGACCGCCACCGACCGGTACCGGCTCTCCACCCGGACCATGGCCCCGGCCGAGGCGCCCGCTTCGAGCTGGGCCGGGACGATCGCCGGGGCCGATCTGCGCGCGGCGGTGCCGGAGATCCGGCGGACGCCGGTGGTCGCGCTGCGCGCCACCGCGCACCGCCTGCGGCTCGGTGCGCAGAGCTGCCGCATTCGGTCGGAGGACTTCCCGGACTACCGGGGCATGCTCGCCGCTCTCTCCGCCGTCGAGACCAGGGTGACCGTCGGGCGGGAGGCCGTGCTCCGCGCGCTCGAAGAGCACGGGGGCGGCGATATCGAACTGCGCGCTGCCGCCGGTGCCACCGCGCCACCCGCTGTCCACGCCCCCGCCGATGCCACGCCATGCGCCGGTGGCGAACTCGCTCTCGGCGGCACCACCTCCTCCGGCGAGCTGCGCGTCGGCGGCGCCGCGCTCCCCGCGACCGTCACGGGCTCCCCGTGCACCCTGCACTTCGACCCCGCCATCCTGCACCCGGCCGTCGCCACCGCGATCGGCCCCGATCTCCTGCTCGACCTGCGCGGCCCCGCCCGGCCGATCACCCTGCGCTCCGCCGACCGCGGCGACCTCACCACCCTCGCCATGCCCATCCACCCACGGAACGGAACCCCATGACCGACCCCACCATGACCGCCGTCCTCACCGCCGTCGGCACCGCCCGCGACGGCGACGCCGCCACCGCCCGCGCCGCCCTCCTCGACCTCTGGGCCGGTATCGGCCCCGCAGGTGACCCGCTGCACCGCTGCACCCTCGCCCACTACCTGGCCGACCTCTACGACGACCCGGCCCAGTCCCTCGCCTGGAACGTCCGCGCCATCGACGCCGCCGACACCGTCACCGACGACCGCGTCCGGGAGCAGCACGACAGCCTGCGCATCGCAGGCTTCTACCCCTCCCTGCACCTGAACCTCGCCGACGACTACCGCCGCCTCGGCTCCTTCCCCGCCGCCGCCGAACACCTCGCCCGCGCCAGGCAGCACGCCCCCGCCCTCGGCCCCGACCCGTACGGCGACCTCATCCGCGGCGCCATCGACGGCGTCGGCGCGGCGATCGAGCGGCGCGATACGCGCAAGCGCTGACCGCTCGCTCAGGCGAAGGTGCCCCGCATGATCGTCCGGACGTTCTGCGCGTCGCTTCGCTCCCGATCCTGCGCGGCCGACGTGCGCAAGCGGGTCAGGTAGGAATCGTTCTTCGACCGATGTGAACTCGTAGCACGAGCCGGCCTCGGCTCGGCGAATTCGATGCGGCCCGCCGAGGCGGGTGATCCCGGCCTCGGCACCAGCCTGAGGTAAACGAAAAGGTGATAGGTGGACTCCTCATCGGGCTGATCGAAAACCCAGTTGCGTAGTGCGCCCCTGCGCAGCTTCGCCATCGCGGAGAGACCGTTCAGGGAAAACCACCGTGAGCTCCCGCTCGAACTCCCCGACCCACCAGGCTCCATGCTCGTCGACACAGTCGCCCCGCACCGCCGCGTATACCGCCTTCTCGACATCCGGTTTCCCGCCGATCATCGAGAGCGCGAATTCTCACCGACGCGGAGAACGCTACCGTTCGATGGCGTAAACCCGGCTATACGCTGGTGCTGCGGAACAGAGGATTGCTGTCGGAGTCATCCAGACCCGCCAGGAACGGGATGACGAAGGCGCGCAGGAGTTCGCGCTCCTCGTCGGGCTCGGCGGGCATGGTGAGCAGCGAGACCACGCTGCGCACCAGCCAGCGGCCGAGGCGGCGGGCGGCGGCGGGGTCGAGGTCGGGGCGCAGGCTCGCGACGAACTGGCTGGCGAGTACCTCGACGGCCTGGGAGGAATCGGACAGCTGGGCGACGACGCCCGCGTTCACCGGCTCGAACCAGACGGCCAGGTACTCGGTGCCGCGCACGGCGGCGAGTACCGCGAGGAGGGTGTCGAGCAGGGCGGCGGCCGGGTCGGTGACGGTGCCGCGCTCGCGCCAGACCCGGGCGACGACCCGCTGCGCCTCCCGGTCGGCGAAGGCGACGAAGAGCGCCTGCCGGTTCGGGAAGTAGCGGTAGAGGGTGGCGCGGGAGCAGCCGGCCGCCGCGGCCACCTCGGCCATCCCGACCCCGGAGACGCCGGCGCGGCCGCGCGTGCGGAAGAGGCTGCGTACGCCGTCCAGGATGCGGTCGGCGGCGAGTTCGGTGCGCGGGGCGGCCAGCCAGTCGCTCACGCCGCACTCCGGAACGGCACCCGGGTCGGGCGCCGCACGTACGGGCCGTCGGCGTACTCGACGCCGTCCGGGTCGACGGCGAAGCCGGGGTAGCGGGCGAGCAGCTCCTCCAGCGCGACCCGCGCCTGCATGCGCGCGGCGGCGGCGCCGAGGCAGTGGTGCGGACCCTGGCTGAAGGTCATCAGCTGCTGCGGGTTGCGGTGGATGTCGAGGTCGGCGGCGTCCGGGCCGTAGACCCGTTCGTCGCGATTCGCGGAGCCGTACACCAGCAGCACCTTACGGCCCGTCGGAATGGTGACGCCCGCGATCTCGACGTCGCGGGTCGTGGTCCGCGCCAGCCCCTGCACCGGCGCGGTGAGCCGGAGGAACTCCTCGACGGCACCGCGGATCAGCTCCGGCTCGTGCACCAGCCGCGCGCGCTGCACGGGGTTGCGGTGCAGCAGCTGCACCGCGCCGCCGAGCAGCCCGGTGGTGGTGTCGTTGCCGCCGGCGACCATGGTCCAGGTGTAGGCGAGCAGCTGCACCAGCCCGGTGACGTCGTCGTCGGTGGCGCCGAGCCCGGCCTGCACCAGCAGCGACACGGTGTCGTCGCCGGGGTCGGTGCGCCTGCGCTTGATGAGCTCGGCGAAGTACCCGACCATCTCCATGGAGGCAGCGCGCGCCTGCTCGCTGCCGGAGATGCCGCCCGCGACCACGGCGTCGGTCCAGCCGTCGAAGCGATCCCGGTCCTCCTCCGGAACGCCGAGGTAGTAGGCGACCACCATGCTCGGCAGCGGCTTGAAGAGCGTGCGCACGATGTCGCCGCCGTCGGCGAGCAGCTCCAGCCGCTCCCGGACGAAGGCGCGCACCATCGGCTCCAGCGCCTCCACCCGCCGCGGCGTGAACCCGCGCGCGACCAGGCTGCGGAACTCGGTGTGCTGCGGCGGATCCTGCATGACCAGCGGCGGATTCGCGGTCAGCCCGATCTGCTCGAGCTCGCCGTACTCGATGGTCAGCCCCTGCCCCGAGGAGAAGGTGGCCGTGTCCCGCGCCGCCGCGTGGACATCGGCGTGCCTGGTGAGCACCCAGTAGTCGTGCTCCGGCCGGGCCGAGTCCACGTGGTGCACCGGGTCGTGCTCGCGCAGTGCCCGGTACATCGACCAGGGCTCGGCCCAGGTGGCGCTGGAGCAGGGCTGGAACACGGCACGAGACTTATCGACCAACATGTATCGAACGTAAGACAGATTCCGCGATACGTCTAGAGTGCGTACTCGGTGAACTCCCCCGCGGCCCGGAATCCGAGCCTGCGGTACACCGGTTCGCCATCCGCCGAAGCCTGCAGAACCGCGGTGCGATAACCGCTCTCGCGCGCGGCGTGCAGCACCGCCAGGGTCATGGCGCCGCCGAAACCACGTCGCCGATACCCCGCGAGCGTGCAGATGTTGTAGATGCCGGCGACCCCGGCGAACCGGAAGACCTCGGCCGCGCAGACCGCGCGACCGTCCACGGAGCCGACCAGGTAGCGGGCCGGGCAATCCGGTGCGAGCGCCGCCGCGGCGGCCTGGTCGTAGAAGCGCGGGACCGTCGCGGCGGGCGGCTCCCAGTTGGCCGCGAGCACCGCGGCGTAGTCGGCGAGCTCGCCCCGCTCCCGGACCGGCCGAATCGTGAGCACATCCGGGATCGGCGGCAGCTCGCCGAGCTCGGCCCACATGGCGGTCTCGGTCTCGGTCGCGGTCCAGCCCGCCGCGGTCAGCGCGGCGCCGAGCTCCGCCGACTGCGACCACCAGGAGAACGGCCGCCCGGTCGCGCGGACCAGCGCCGCCACCTCCTCGATGCGCCGGGCGTCGGCGGACCCCACGATCTGATTGAAGGTGTCGTCGGCCAGCCCGCTGTCCGCGATGGTCACGTCGCCGTTTTCGAGGACACGGGCGCCCGGCAGCCCGCGGTGCAGGTGCGCCGCGTGCTCGGCCAGGTTCGCCGCCATCCGCGCGGGGATATCGTTTTCCGGTACAGGTGAAAGCACACGCAAACAATCGCTGCCGCGGCGCGGAAACGCGAGCGGATTCTCCGGCCGGACGCGCAACCGCTTACCTCCCCGCCGCAGCGCCGTCACACCGGCGAAACACGGCGTCCATAGCGTATACAGCCATGTCGACACGGTTGAGCACGCTCGCGGACGCCGCGGGGCGCCCGCTGCGGGACGTTGTCTACGAGGCGCTGCGCAGCGAGCTCATGAACGGTGACATCACCTTCGGCGAGCGGCTCACCGAGCCGAAGCTCTCCGCGCGCTTCGGCATCTCCCGGACCCCGATCCGGGAGGCGCTGACGGTGCTCTGCTCGGACGGGCTGCTGCAGCGCGCGGAGTACGGCTTCAGCCCGGTGCGGCCGAGCATCCCGCTCATCCGCGACCTCTACGAGCTGCGCATCACGCTGGAGCTCGGCGGCATCCAGCGCGCCATGACCAACCCGGCGGTCCGGCACGACCGCGAACTGCTGAGCGCCGAGCGCGAGCGCTGGCTCGAGCTCCGCGCCGACCCGCCGGAGCAGCAGCCGGGGTTCGTCGTCCGGGACGAGGAGTTCCACGTCACGCTGCTGACCGCGTCGGGCAACGCCGAGCTGGTCCGCGCGCTGGTGCAGGTCAACTCCCGGATCCGGCACGTGCGGATGTACGACTTCATGGTCAACAACCGGATCGAGACCACCATCGCCGAGCACCTCGGCATCCTCGACGCGGTGCTCGCCGACGACCTCGCGCTGGCGTATCGCCTGCTGCACACCCACATCGGCGAATCGCTGGACGTCGTCCTCGACCGCGTGACCAAGGCCGTCGCGGCGATGTCGCTGGCCACCGACCGCACCCCCTGATCGGAGCCGCTATGACCGCCCTGCTCGACGAACCCGCCCTGCACCCGTCGCCGGTCGACCGGGTGCGCGCCGCCTACCGCCGGATCGCCGAGGTGGACCGGCCGGAGGTCTGGATCGCGCTCCGTCCCGAGGCCGAGGTCAGCGCCGACGCCGCCGCGGTGCAGGCCAGGCTGGCCGCCGGGGAGGCGCTGCCGCTGGCCGGGCTGCTGGTCGCGGTGAAGGACAACATCGACGTGGCCGGGGTGCCGACCACCGCCGCCTGCCCCGGCTTCGCCCGGACCCCGGCCGAGACCGCCGCCGCCATCGAACGGCTGACCGCGGCGGGCGCGGTGCTGCTCGGCAAGACCAACCTGGACCAGTTCGCCACCGGCCTGGTCGGCACCCGCAGCCCGTACGGCGCGGTCCGCAACGCGCACCACCCCGAACTGGTCTCCGGCGGTTCGAGCTCCGGCTCCGCGGTGGCGGTGGCGCTCGGCATCGCCGATATCGGGATCGGCACCGACACCGCGGGCTCCGGCCGGGTGCCGGCCGCGCTGAACGGCATCGTCGGGGTCAAGGCGACGCTCGGCATCGTGCCCGCGCACGGCGTGCTCCCCGCCTGCGCGGACTTCGACGCCGTCACCGTCTTCGCCGCCGAACTCCCGCTCGCGGTCGCCGCCATCCGGGTCATGGCAGGTCCGGAGCCGCGCGACCCGCGCAGCCGGAGCTGGCCCGCCGACGTCCCGCTGGCCGCCGCACCGCACATCGCGGTGCCGACCGGCCCGAACCTCACCACGCTCTCCCCCGAGTACCGCGACGCCTTCGAGCGCACGCTCGACCTGCTGCGCGAACGCGGCGCGGAGCTGACCGAGGTCGACATCGCGCCACTGCTCGACGCCGCGCGGCTGCTCTACGACGGCGCCATCGTCGCCGAGCGGTACGCGGCGGTCGGCGAGTTCCTGGCGACCGGCCCGGCAGGCGTCGACCCGACCGTCGCCGCCATCATCGGCGCCGCCGCCACCCCGAGCGGCGCCGCCTTCGCCGCCGACCTGGACACTCTGGCCCGCACGAAGGCCGCGGCGGCCGCGCTGCTCGACGGCTTCGCCGGGCTGCTGCTGCCGACCACGACCGAGCACCCGACCATCGCCGCGATCGGGGCCGATCCGCTCTCGGTGAACCGGCGCATGGGCACCTTCACCAACTTCTGCAACCTGCTCGACATGGCCGCGGTCGCGGTGCCTGGCGTCCCGACCGCGGCCGGGCTCCCCTTCGGCGTCATGGCGGTGGTGCCCGCCTTCGCCGACCAGCTCGCGGTCGACATCGCGGCGCTGCTCACCGGGGACGAGCCGCCGCTGCTCGTCCCGGAGGCGGTGCCGCTCGCGGTCTTCGGCGCGCACCTGCGCGGCCAGCCCCTGCACCACCAGCTCACCGCGCTGCACGCGCGCTTCGCCGGGGAGATCGCCACCACCGACGCCTACCGGCTGGCCGCGCTGGACACGGTGCCGCCGAAGCCGGGGCTGGTGCGGCACGGAGCGGGGCTCGGCGCCCCGATCGCGGGCGAACTGTTCCTGGTGTCGCAGGCCGGGCTCGGCGCCTTCCTCGCCGCTCTGCCCGCTCCCATGGCGCTGACCAGCGTCGATCTCGCGGACGGGCGCAGTGTGGTCGGCTTCGGCTGCGGCTACGACGCGGCGGTGGCAGGCACGGACATCACCGAGCACGGCGGCTGGAAGGCCTATCTCGCCGCACGGTGATCCCTGTGGGCCGGCCTCCCGCGGACCGGCCCGTCCGTGTGCGATCGGGACGGGTCGGGCAGTAGCGGCAACGGTTACCTTCGGCAGTGGCCGGTCGGCCGCCTCCCGCGGCACCGGCTCTTTCAGCATCCGGAAGAGCCTGCTGCACATCAGTCCCCGACGAACCGGCCGGACCGATCACCCCTCGTGCACCGGTCCGGCCGGACGTCCCCTCGTTCCCGTTTCGCAACCCCTCAGAAGCGATCCGGTACGGGAACCACTGTGCGACGCCCCGCTCTAGAGCGGCTTAACAAGACCTTGCGGCCGGAAATGCCGGAATTCTCGCGACCCCGTAACGGTGGACGCCGCGGAGGGGAATGATGGAGGACAGCGACATCGACAAGAGTGGAGCAAGCGATGGAAACCGTGGTCGTCTGGGTGCTCGCCTGCGTTCTGTACTGGTGGGGGCTGCTCTAGACGGGCCCCCGCGGAATGCGAAAGGGCGGGCGGTGCCGGTGGCACCGCCCGCCCTCGTCGTCGTTCGGGTCAGCCCTGCTCGAGCCCGGCGCGCACGCCGCCCTCGACCCGCTTGCCCAGCTCGGCGTCGACGTTCTTCCAGTACTCGAAGACCCGGCTCAGCACCGGCTCCTGAACGCCGTCGAGCACGTGCCCGACGATATTGCCGACCAGCCGGTCGCGCTGCTCGTCGGAGAGCACCTCGCGGACCAGCGTGCCTGCCTGGGTGAAATCACCGTCCTCGGCGTGCTGGATGTAGCCGGCCCTGACCATGGTCGGGTCGAACTCCCAGATCCCGCCGTCCGGCGCCCGCTCCGGCTCGGCGTGCGGGCCGCCGTAGGAGTTCGGCGCGTAGACCGGGGTGCTCGCGTCGTTGTAGTCGAAGCGCATGGCTCCCTCCTTGGAGTAGGAGTTCACCTCGGCCGCGCGCGCCCGGTTCGGCGGCAGCTGCGCGTAGTTGGTGCCGACCCGGTAGCGGTGCGCGTCGGCGTAGGCGAAGACCCGGCCGAGCAGCATCTTGTCCGGCGAGAAGCCGATGCCGGGCACCGTGTTGGACGGCTCGAAGGCGGCCTGCTCGATGTCGACGAAGTAGTTGCCCGGGTTGCGGTTCAGCGTCCACTTGCCGACCTCGATCAGCGGGTAGTCGCGCTGCGACCAGACCTTGGTCAGGTCGAACGGGTTGAAGCGGTACGCCTCGGCCTCGGCCACCGGCATCACCTGCACGTGCAGCGTCCAGCTCGGGAAGTCGCCGCGCTCGATCGAGTCCCAGAGGTCGCGACGGTGGTAGTCGGCGTCCGCGCCGGCCAGCCGGTCGGCCTCGTCCTGGGTCAGGAAGTCGATGCCCTGGTCGGTCTTGAAGTGGTATTTCACCCAGAAGCGCTCGCCCGCGGCGTTGATCCACTGGTAGGTGTGCGAGCCGAAGCCGTCCATGTGCCGGTAGGTCTTCGGGATGCCGCGGTCGCCCATCAGCCAGGTCACCTGGTGCGCCGACTCCGGGCGCAGGGTCCAGAAGTCCCACTGCATGTGGTGGTCGCGCAGGCCGCTGCCCGGCAGCCGCTTCTGCGAGCGGATGAAGTCGGGGAACTTGATCGGGTCCTTGATGAAGAAGACCGGGGTGTTGTTGCCGACGAGGTCGTAGTTGCCGTCCTCGGTGTAGAACTTCACCGCGAAGCCGCGCGGGTCGCGCCAGGTGTCCGGGCTGCCCTGCTCGCCGGCGACGGTGGAGAACCGGACCAGCGATTCGGTGCGCGCACCCGGCTGGAACAGCTTCGCCTTGGTGTAGCGGCTGACGTCGCTGGTCACCACCAGTTCGCCGTAGGCGCCCGCGCCCTTGGCGTGCACCACCCGCTCCGGCACCCGCTCCCGGTTGAACTGGGCGAGCTTCTCGATCAGGTAGTGGTCGTGCAGCAGAATCGGGCCCTGGGTACCCGCGGTGAGCGACTCGTTGTCGCTCTCGACCGGGATACCGGAGTTGGTCGTGGTCGGCTTGGTCATAGCGGAAGCCTCCTCGGGCTGTCGGTTGAACGGGCACATGCGGCGCAGCGACCCCAGAAGACGACCTCGGCCTCGTCCAGGACGAAGCCGTGCGCGTCGTCCGGGTGCAGGCAGGGGGCCGCGCCCGCCACGCAGTCCACATCGGCGACGGCGCCGCAGCCGCGGCACACCAGGTGGTGGTGGTTGTCGCCGATCCTGGTCTCGTACAGCGCCGCCGAGCCGGCCGGCTCGATGCGCCGCAGAATTCCGGCCCGCACGCAGGCCCGCAGCACGTCGTAGACGGCCTGGGTGGAGACCGCGCCGAGCGATTTCCGCACGGCGGCGGCGATCCGGTCGGCATCCGAGTGCGGATGCGCGGCGACCGTCTCCAGCACCGCGAGGCGAGGTGCGGTCACCCGCAGGTTCGCCCGGCGCAGCCAGTCGCGGGGTTCGGTGTCCATGATTCGAGTATGCCCCTTTTCTGGAACTAGTCAAGAAAACTAACTCTTCCAGACAGATCGGGCGACTGTGGCGCAGGTCACGCCGGATCACGGAAGACCGGCGCCCGGATCGCGGTTGAATGGGACTGTCGGCGCTCTTGGGCAGCCCCGGGCCGCATCTGATTCGTCGCTGCGAGCGACCACCCGCCGAGAGGCGCTTGCCGGGCGTCGACACCCCAACTTTCGTGTTCCCACGGTTACCCCGTGTTGCGTTCTCGACACCGCCGCGGCCGGACTAGCCTTTCGTTATGACTCGTCGGTCGGCCTGGCTGGTACTGCTCGCTGCCTTCGCGCTACTGACGGGCCACGTGGCCGTCGGCAGCGCCGCGGCGGTGACTTCCTGCGCGGAGCCGTCCGGCCGCGAATTCGTGCACGCCGCACCGGAGGACGTCGGTGTGGACAGCGGGCAGCTGGCCGCGGCGCTCGACTTCGCCGCCGGCCGCAACCGGCTGAACATCCAGGTCTTCCGGCACAACTGCCTGATCGGCGAGGGGCAGGGGAACGCGCAGACCGGGCACGTGCCGTGGAACGTCTGGAGCGTGACCAAGAGCGTCGTCTCGGTGCTCACCGGCATGGCGCTCGACCGCGGGCTGATCGAGCTGGATGCCCCGATCGACCGCTACCTGCCGCCGGGGCTCGGCGACGCCGCGCACCGCGGCATCACCGTGCGCAACCTGCTCACCGAGACCTCTGGCATGCGGGTCGGGGTGATCACCGAGGGGCTGACCGGCGTCGTCCTGATCGACCCGAACAGCGCCGTGCAGGCGCTCGGCGTCCCGCTGGAGCACTCCCCCGGCACCACCTTCAGCTACAGCCAGCGCACCGTCGACCTGCTGACCTTCGTGCTCGAGCGCGCGCTCGGCGAGCCGCTGCAGCAGTTCGCGCAGCGCGAGCTCTTCGACCCGATCGGCATCCCGCGCGGCGACTACTACTGGGCGCGCGACCGATCCGGCACCACCTACGGCTACGCGCACCTGTTCATCCCGCCGGTCGACCTGGCCCGGATCGGCATGCTGGTGCGCAACAACGGCCGCTGGGCGGGCAAGCAGCTCGTCTCCACCGCCTACCTGGACGCGGCGCGCACTCCCTCGCCGGCCAATGCGTGCTACGGCTACCTCTTCTGGCTCGGGCCCGGGTGCGCCGAGACCCCGGACTTCCTGCCCGCCGGGGTGTACACGATGGCGGGGTTCGGCGGGCAGAACGTCTTCGTGCTGCCCGAGCTGGACCTCATGGTGGTGTGGACCGGCGCGTACGGGAACGTCAGCCGGTACGGGGCGAGCGGCATCATCCAGAACACCACCGAGCTGCCGCACGAGTTCTTCCGCAGGCTGCTGCCCGCGCTCGGCGAGCCGGACCCGGGCCCCTACGTGGAGCCGCCGCTCACGACCGACCCCGGCGAGTTCATCGACAGCGCGCTGCTGCTCGCCGTCTTCGGGATCGGCCCGGCCGCCTACCCGGGCTGCAACGTGCTGAGCTGCCTCGGCGCCCCCCTCGCGCCGCCCTTCGCGGACGCGCCGCCCGGGTGCGCGGTGCTGGCCTGCGTCGGCACCGATCCGCGCACGCCAGGCATTCGCTGATCAGTCGAGGCGGGTGAGCCAGCCGTGCGCGTCGTCGGTGCGCAGCGCGGCGTGGTGCCGCTTACGCAGCGCCTGCGAGATCGGCCCCGGCCTGCCGTCGCCAACGATCCGGCCGTCCACCTCGAGCACCGGCGCGGCGCCCGCGGAGGTGCCGGTGACGAAGACCTCGTCGGCGATGTACAGCTCGGTGAGGTCGACGGTGCGCTCCAGCACCGGGATGCCGTCCTCGGCGGCCAGGGTGAGCACGGTGCGGCGGTTGATCCCGTCCAGGATGTCGCAGCTGACGTCGGGGGTGATCAGCGTGCCGCCGCGCACCAGGAAGATATTGGCGGCGCTGAGCTCGCAGACGTGGCCGTTGCCGTCGAGGAAGACGCAGTCGTCGTAGCCGGAGTCGATGGCGTCCTGCTTGGCGAGCACGGAGTTCACGTAGGCGCCGTTGACCTTCGCCCTGGACGGGATGGCATTGTCCGGGATGCGCCGCCACGGGCTGGCTTTCAGCCGCATGCCGTCCTGCGGGACGATCGGCACCGCGTCGTAGACGAACATGCTCACCGTGATGGCCGTGCCGCGCACCCGGGTGCCCGGCAGGGACTCCACCACGTGCACCGACGCCCGGACGAACACCTCGTCCTGCGGTTCGTTGGCCCCGATCAGCTCGCGCACGGTCGCCTCGAAGCGCGCGTAGTCCCACTCCTGCGCGAACCGGTCGATCCCGATGATCTTGCAGGACTCCTCCAGCCTGCGGAAATGATCCGCCAGCCGGAATGCGGTGCGCGTGCCCGCGCTCCGGTGCACCGGGAAGACGGTGTAGACGCTCAGGCCGTACAGTACCGCCGACGAGGCGACGCCGACGGTCGCCGCCGCGGCGGGGACAAGCCGGTCACCGAAGAAGACCTGGGGATGGGGAGTCGCCATCGGCGCAGGCTAGCAGCCACCGCCCGCGCCGGGCGACCTCGTTTCAGCACTCCCGCAGCAGCACTTCGGCGATCTGGATGGTGTTCAGCGCGGCGCCCTTGCGCAGGTTGTCACCGGAGACGAAGAGCGCGAGGCCGCGGCCGTCCGGCACGCCGGGATCGCGGCGGATCCGGCCGACCAGCGACTCGTCGGCCCCCGCCGCCTGCAGCGGCGTCGGCACGTCGACCAGCTTCACCCCGGCCGCCTTGCCGAGGATCTCCCTCGCCCGCTCCGGCGAGAGCGGCTCGGCGAACTCGGCATTGATCGACAGCGAGTGCCCGGTGAACACCGGGACGCGCACGCAGGTGCCGCTGACCAGCAGCTCCGGCAGGCCGAGGATCTTACGGCTCTCGTTGCGCAGCTTCTGGTCCTCGTCGGTCTCGTCGCTGCCGTCGTCCACGAGGGAGCCGGCCAGCGGGATGACGTCGAAGGCGATCGGCGCGACGTACTTGTTCGGCGCCGGGAAGCGGACGGCGCTGCCGTCGTGCACCAGCTGCTCGATATCGTCGATCACCGCGCGCACCTGCCCGGCCAGCTCCTCCACTCCGGCCAGCCCGGAGCCGGAGACGGCCTGGTAGCTGGAGACGATGAGGCGCTGCAGCCCGGCCGCGTCGTGCAGCGGCTTGAGCACCGGCATGGCGGCCATGGTGGTGCAGTTCGGGTTGGCGATGATGCCCTTGGCCAGGTTGCGGGTCTGCTCCGGGTTCACCTCGGAGACGACCAGCGGCACCTCGGGATCCTTGCGCCAGGCCGAGGAGTTGTCGATCACCGTGACGCCTGCCGCCGCGAACCGCGGCGCCTGCACCCGGGACATGGTGGCCCCGGCCGAGAACAGCGCGATATCCAGCCCGCTCGGATCGGCGGCCTCGGTGTCCTCCACCACGATCTCGCCGCCGCGCCAGGGCAGCGTCTTCCCCGCCGAGCGGGCGGAGGCGAAGAACCGCACCTCGTCGGCCGGGAAATCCCGTTCCTCGAGCAATTTCCGCATGACGGCGCCGACCTGACCGGTCGCACCGACGACTCCTACGCGAACACCCATCGGTTATCGCCCCGTTCCGGCGTGCACGACGGCGACCTCGTCGCCGCCGAGATCGAAGGCGCGGTGCAGCACCCGTACCGCGTGGTCCAGCTCGGAATCCTTGACCAGCACCGAGATCCGGATCTCCGAGGTGGAGATGAGGTCGATGTTCACGCCGGCCTCGGCGAGCGCCTCGCAGAAGGTCGCGGTGACGCCGGGGTGGCTCTTCATACCGGCCCCGACCAGCGACACCTTGCCGATGTGGTCGTCGTACAGCACCTGGGAGAAGCCGATCTCGCCCTGCCGCTTGGTCAGGAACTCGACCGCCCGCGAGCCGTCGTCCTTCGGCAGCGTGAAGGTGATGTCGGTCTTGCCCGTCTCGATCTTGGAGATGTTCTGCAGCACCATGTCGATATTGATCTCGGCGTCGGCGACCGCGCGGAACACCTTCGCGGCGTACCCCGGCTCGTCCGGTAGCCCGACGACGGTCACCTTGGCCTCGCTGCGGTCGTGCGCGACGCCCGTGAGGATTGCTTGCTCCAAGGGGATGTCCTCCATCGATCCGTAGACGTAGGTGCCCTGCTTGTCGGTGTAGGACGAGCGGACGTGCACGGGCACGTTGTAGCGGCGCGCGTACTCGACGCAGCGCAGCATCAGAACCTTCGACCCGCAGGCCGCCATCTCCAGCATCTCCTCGTAGGAGATCTGGTCCAGCTTCTGCGCGTCGGCGACGATGCGCGGATCGGCGGTGAAGATGCCGTCCACGTCGGTGTAGATCTCGCAGACGTCGGCCTCCAGCGCCGCGGCCAGCGCGACGGCGGTGGTGTCCGACCCGCCGCGGCCGAGCGTGGTCACGTCCCTGCTGTCCTGGCTGACGCCCTGGAAGCCGGCGACGAGCACGATCGTGCCCTCGTCCAGCGCCTCCCTGAGCCGGCCGGGCGTGACGTCGATGATCTTGGCCTTGCCGTGCGCGCCGGTGGTGATCACCCCGGCCTGCGAGCCGGTGAACGACCTGGCCTCGGCGCCGAGCGAGTGGATGGCCATGGCGACGAGCGCGTTCGAGATGCGCTCGCCCGCGGTGAGCAGCATGTCCATCTCGCGCACCGGCGGCGACGGCGAGACCTGCTGCGCCAGGTCGAGGAGTTCGTCGGTCGTGTCGCCCATGGCGGAGCAGACCACCACGACGTCGTGCCCCTGCTTCTTGGTCTCGACGATCCGTTCAGCGACGCGCCGGATACGCTCGGCGGTGGCCACCGAGGATCCTCCGTACTTCTGAACTACGAGAGCCACAGCAGGGTCCTCCATGGTCGGCAACGTGCAGGTAACAGGCTCCAAGGGTACCGGCCGGACCCCGCCGTTCCGGCTGCCACCTCCGGGTCCTGTGGAAAACCACACAGCTGTGCAGCAATTCGAATAGCGAATGTCCGGCGGGGTATCGCGCACCCGGGAAGGAGCGTCGCACGCATGGAGAGCATCACCCTCGACGTGACCACCGGCCGCAGGGAAGTGGTCTTCGACCTCACCCCGCGGTGCGCGGAGTTCGCCCGCGAGCAGGGCGGCGACGGCCTGCTGCACGTCTTCGTGCCGCACGCGACGGCCGGGATCGCGATCATCGAACTCGGCGCGGGCAGCGACGACGACCTGCTCGCCGCGCTGCGCGACCTGTTGCCCGCCGACGACCGCTGGCGGCACGCGCACGGCAGCCGCGGGCACGGCCGCTCGCACGTCGCGCCCGCGCTGATCCCGCCGTACGCCACCGTCCCCGTCATCGGCGGCGCGCTGCAGCTCGGCACCTGGCAGTCCATCGCCTTCGTCGACCTGAACGTGGACAACCCGGAGCGGCAGGTGCGGCTCTCCCTCCTGCGCGGTTAGCCCGCGCGGCGGAAGGTGCTCACCTGCGTGCCGTTCTCGAAGGACCGCCGGCGCACCGGCGCCCACCGCGTCGGCCGGAACTCCCCCGCGAAGACCGGGATGCCCGCACCGGCCAGCACCGGGTAGCGCTTGATCACCAGGGAGTCGACCTCGTCCAGCAGTGCGGCGGCCAGCCTGCCGCCGCCTGCCAGCCAGATGTCGCGCTCCTCGTTCGCCTTCAGCTCCCGGACCAGCGCTCCCGGGTCGGTGACCACGCGGACGTCGGGCGCGGGTGCCGCCGTCAGCGTGGTCGAGACGACGTACTGGGTCAGGTGCGGGTACGGGCTCGGGAAGCCCGCGTCGAGGCCGGGCTGGTAGGTGGCCCGGCCCATGACGACGCTGCCGAAGTGCCGGTTCGGCGTGCCCGGCGCGATGCCGAAGTGCGGGTGGACGTGCGCGGGCAACGTCTCCGGGTAGTCGCCGCCGAGCCACTCGACGAAGTCGGGGCCGAGCGGGAAGAAGTCGATCTCGCCGGCGGGACCCGCGATGTAGCCGTCCAGCGAGACGCCGACGAAGTAGACGAGTTCGGGCATGGGTGCTCCTTACTGTTGCGGGCTCAGGCCCGGGTGAACCAGCCGACCAGCTCGCGCACGGGAACCCACCGTTCGTAGTACTCTGATTGAAGTGGTTCAACCGTAGTACTACAGATGGAGTGGTGTCAATATGCGGACCAATCCCGAGCGCAGGGGCGCGCTGCTGGACGCGGCGCTCGAGGTGCTCGCCGACGACGGCGCGCGCGGGCTGACCTTCCGCGCGGTCGACCGCAGGGCCGCGGTGCCGGCCGGCACCGCCTCCAACTACTTCACCGACCGCGACGACCTGCTCACCCAGGCGGGCAGCCGGTTCTACGAGCGGCTCACGCCGGGCCCCGAGGTCCTCCGCCCGCTCGTCGAGGACCCCAAGGACCGGGCCACCGTCACCCGGCTGATGCAGACCGTCGTCGACCGGATCGAGGCCTTCCGGAGCGGCTACCTCGCCCTGCTCGAACTCCGGCTGGAGGCCACCCGCAGGCCGGAGTTGCGGAGGCTGCTCACCGAGCGGGTGCGCGCGGATATCGGCTACAACGTGCGCACCCACCTGGAAGCGGGCATGCCCGGCGACGAGACCACCGTTCTCCTGCTCTATCTGGCGCTGAA
This sequence comes from Nocardia jiangsuensis, assembly GCF_042650385.1. Taxonomy (NCBI): domain Bacteria; kingdom Bacillati; phylum Actinomycetota; class Actinomycetes; order Mycobacteriales; family Nocardiaceae; genus Nocardia; species Nocardia jiangsuensis. Next base: position 923,206 of record NZ_JBHSAX010000014.1, on the reverse strand, counting down.
CTGGTTGATCGTGGACCGGCTCACCCTTCCCGACGTCTTCTCCGAGGAGCAGAGCCGCGCACTCGTCGCGGCCGCCGTCGAGCGGCTCCTGGTGATCCCACCCGGAAGCTGAAGGCTTGCCAGGCAGTCGATTCGGTGACCCGGAGCCCCTTCCCACGGCTGAAAACCGACCTTGAGCTGCTCCGAGGTCGCAATAGTGCGACTTCGCCCCGGTATTGACGCGGTGTCACGGTTTGGTGACAATCGGCCTCAGAGGTACCCCCGCGGGCGGAGGAATGGCATGAGAACCAAGACTGATGTCCGTATCGTCGTGGACGCCGATCCCGAGCAGGTGATGGCCGCGCTGGCCGCGGTCGAGCTGCTACCCGAGTGGTCGGCGACGTACAGCGACGTCCGGGTGGCGACCAGGGATCCGCACGATCGGCCCGCCCGGGTATTCGTCACCGCCGAGCTCCCCGGCGGCTCCGATATCCAGGTGCTGGAGTACAGCTGGACACCGGGCCGCTGCTCCTGGGAGGTCGCGGACAGCACCCGCGGCGTCCGCGGCCGCGGCTGGTACGAGGTGACGCCCGGCCCGGACGGCACCGAGGTCTGGCAGCACGTCGAGCAGCAGCTCCCGTTCCCCCTGCCCGGCTTCCTCGTGCACCGCCAGAACAAGCGCGCGCAGGAGGAGGTGGTCCTCCGCTTCGCCGAGTTCGCGGAGCGATTTCCGGAGGTAGAGACCGCCGTCTGAGCGCCGTCGGTGCGACGATGTCCGGCATGACAGGTGCCAAGCGGCTGCGGCTGCAGCCGATGAGCGAGGGGTCCTCGGTCACCCAGCTCGAACTCTTCTTCGATCTCGTGCTCGTCTTCGCCTTCACGGTGGTGACCGACCTCGCCGCCGACGACCCCAGCGCGAAGAACCTGGTCCGCGCGCTGCTGGTGCTCGCGCTCATGTGGTGGGTGTGGATCGCCTACTCGTGGCTCGGCAATGTGGTCAGGGCCGACGAGGGCATCATGCGGGTGGCCATGTTCGTGGCGATGGGCGGCGCCTTCATCGCGGCGCTCACCATCCCGGAGGCCTTCAACGACCTGCCCGGCGGCTGGTACGGGCCGCTGGTCTTCGCCATCGCCTACCTGGTGGTGCGGCTGGTGCACCTGCTCATGTTCTGGCTGTGCAGCGCCGGCGACTCGCAGCTGCGCACCCAGGTGGTGCGCTGGGCGCTCGGCTCGATCACCATCGGCACCACGCTGCTGCTGGTCGCCGCGACCACGCACGGCACGGTGCAGATCGCGCTCTGGTTCGCCGCCATCGCGGGCGACTACCTGTGGACGCTGATCGCGGGCAACGGCTGGCGGATCAACTCGGCCGGCCACTTCGCCGAGCGCTACGGCCTGATCATCATCGTCGCGCTGGGCGAGTCCATCGTCTCGATCGGGATCGGGGTCCGCGCGCTGCCCATCTCCTGGCCGATCACGCTGGCCGCGCTGCTCGGCCTCGCCATCTCCGGGCTGCTCTGGTGGGCCTACTTCGACGTGGCGGCGATCGCGGTCGAGCACGAGCTGAAGCACGCCACCGGCGAGCGGCAGATCCAGATCGCGCGCAACTCGTACACCTTCTGGCACTTCCCGATGATCGTCGGCATCATCGCGCTCTCGCTCGGGCTGAAGAAGGTGCTCTACTACGTCGGCGACGCCTCGCACCACACGCTGCACGACGCCCTGTACGGCGCCCCGCTCTACTGCCTCTACGGCGGCGTGGTGCTCTTCCTGGTCGGGCTGATCGGCGCCAAGCACTACGCCACCGGGGAGTTCGGCACGCAGCGCGCGGTCGCGGTGGTGCTGCTCCTCGCGCTCACCCCGGTCGCCACCGCGCTGCCAGCGCTGGTCTCGCTCGGCCTGCTCTGCGCGGTGCTGTTCGCGCTGATCGGGTACGAGACGGTGCGCTTCGCCGACCCGCGGGAGCAGCTGCGGCACGGCTCCCCGGCCTGACCGCTACAGGTGCGAGGTCTTGTGCCGCACCGAGTACTCGGCGGCGGTCGGCCCGTAGGCCGACGGCTCCACCTTCACGCCGTCGGCGAGCGCGCGGCGGATCTGGTCCACGTTCTCCCGGATCATGTCGGCCACCAGCTCGTCGGTGCGCGGGTCGGCCAGCACCTGGAAGGTGAGCCGGAAGGTGGTGTCGGCGATCAGCCGGATGACGTCGTCGTGGAACGGGACGTAGCGCACCCGGCGGGTCTGCGGGTCGTTCTTGATCAGGTCGACGATCATCTCGTCCAGCTCGGCGCGGTTCTCCTCCAGCGCGGCCGCGATATTGCGGGTGTAGTGCCCGGTGCGCAGCGCGCAGGCCACCTCGTCCAGCACCGCCATGGTGATCGGCTTCTTGATCACCTCGACGATGGTGCGCACGAAGCGGTTCAGCACCGCCGCGGTCACCCGGTCGCCGAAGGCGCGGTCGGCCACCCTGGCCAGCCGGACCAGCACCACCACGATCCGCAGCAGCCGGAAGGCGCGGAAGAACGGGCTGGTCACCGGAATCATGCCGAGCACTTCGTACCAGTAGACGAAGGGGAAGGTCCACGGCCAGCCCGCGCGGTGCCAGCGCCAGAGGAATTCGACGGCGAAGATCGCGCAGATGCTCACATCCAGGATCACGATCACCCGATGCGTCTCCGGGGTCACCGGGAAGAAGGTGATCCAGACGACGAGCACCACCGAGACGATCGCCAGCACCAGCATGGCGAGATCGGTCCAGAGCGCGGGCGGCTTGCGCGGATAGTCCTCCGGTTCCTGCGGAACCGGATCGGGAATGCCAGCGGACACGTCATTTCCCTTCGACAACGTTGTCGCCGAGAGTAATCCGCGCCTCAGCGTCCGGCGCGGATGATCTCCTCGATATTGCGTTCGGCCAGCGCGCTGATGGTCAGCGACGGGTTCACCGTTCCGGTGCTGCCCGGGATGACCGCGCCGTCCATGACATACAGCCCCGGGTGGCCTGCCACCCGGCCGTAGCCATCGGTCGCCTTCCCGAGCACCGCGCCGCCCAGCGGATGGGCGGTGAACAGGGCATTGGCGTCGTAGCCGAGCGCGCTGTACTCGACCATGGCGCCCGCCCGCTCGGCGATCCTCCGGTCCACGGCGCGGGCCGCGGCGACCACGTCGTCCCGGTTCCGCTGCGACCAGGTGAGCCCGACCCGGCCGGTAGCGGCGTCGTAGCCGAGCCGGGTGCGCGCCGGGTCGAGCACCATGCCGAGCGAGGCGAGGGCACCGGTCTCGAACGGGATGCCGGGGATGTACCAGCTCTCCAGGGTGAGCGGGACCGCGCTCTCGTCCAGGATGCGGCTCGCGCTCGGCACACCCTGGCCGAGCCCGGCCAGCGAGCTCGCGCCGCGGGCGAGCACGACGTCGCCGTTGGTGCCCCAGCCGTCGCCGACGTGCTCGTTCAGGTTCGGCAGCGCGCCGGTGGCCTGGGCGCGGACCAGCAGCTCGGTGCTGCCGATCGAGCCGGCGCCGAGGAAGAGCTTGTCCGCGGTGACGGTGCGGGTGGCGAGCACGGCGCCGGTGGGGTCGAGTTTGGTCAGCTCGACGGTGTAGCGGCTGCCGTCGCGCCCGATCGAATCCACCCGGTGGCCGGGGAAGATCCCGCAGTTGCCGGTGGCCTCGGCGTCCTTCAGGTAGTTCTGGTTCAGGTCGAACTTGGCGCCGTTGGAGTTGCCGAGGTTGCTCCGCGCCACCGTGGCCGAGGGCTTGGAGCTGCCGTTCAGCTCGGCGCGGAGCACGTCCCAGTTGAAGATGGAGTCGTTGGCCTGCGGCTGGTAGCCGGCCTTGCGCACCTGGTCGTCCCAGGCGCGGGAGTGCGTGAACGGGGAGGAGCCGTAGATGTCGGCCGGCATCGGGCTCAGCCGCAGCATCCGGCGCACCCGGGGGAAGTAGACCCGGTCCAGCTCGCCGTACTCGACCGCGCCGCGGAAGACCTCGTCGAAGAAGCGGCGCTCCGGCGCGATCATGACGCCGGTGAAGATCACCGAGCCGCCGCCGACCGCGGCCGCCCGCCAGACGTCGATGCCCGGGTACTCGGTGCAGTCCAGCACGCCGCCGAAGGAGGCGAACTGCATCGGCACCTTGGTGACCCCGGTGAAGGTGGTGCGGTGCCAGAAGCCGCGGCCGTCCGGCAGGTCGTCGCCGGTGAAGATCTCCCGCTTCGGATCGTTCGGCCAGCGCGAGCCGCGCTCCAGCACGGTGGTGGCGACGCCCGCCTCGGCCAGCCGCAGCGCGGTGACGGCGGCGCCGAACCCGGAGCCGATGACCAGCGCCTCGGAGTGCTCGGGGGCGTCGGGCAGCGGGGCGAAGAGCTCCGGAACCCACTCCTGGAACAGGCCGTCCCAGACCGGGTCCGCGGTCGCCGGGGCGGCCGCGAGCGCGCCGCTCGCGGCCGCGCCGAGCGCCACCGCCCCGGTCGCCTTCAGAAAGGCGCGTCTGTCCACCCGGCCACCTCCTGCGTCCTCGGGCGCAGCGAAGGTTACCGGCCGCGGGCATGGGCGACCAGCCCGCTGCGTCAACCGACGAGCCGGTCGCGGCCTTCGGCGAGTTCGGCGGATCAGCCGAGCAGCAAGCGGGCGACCGCGACCAGCCCGACCACCACGATCACCCCGCGCAGCACCGCGGGCGGCAACCGCCGCCCGGCCTTCGCCCCGATCTGCCCGCCGACGATCGAACCGACCGCGATCAGCGCCACCGCCTGCCACGACACCTCCGCGACCACGAGGAAGAACACCGCGGCGACCGCGTTCACGATCAGCGCGAGCACGTTCTTCACCGCGTTCAGCCGCTGCAGGTCGTCGTGCACGAAGACCCCGAGCAGCCCCATGAGCAACACGCCCTGTGCCGCGCCGAAGTACCCGCCGTAGACGCCGGTGGCGCAGACCGCAGCGAAGAGCACCGGCCCGCCGTGCTCCGGCGCCGCGCTGTCGTCGCGCTCGCGCCTGCGCGCCACCCACCGGGAGAGCCGCGGCTGCACCACCACCAGGATCAGCGCCAGGATGATCAGCACCGGCACGATCGCGGTGAACGCGCCCTCCGGCAGCCGCAGCAGCAGCACCGCCCCGACCAGCCCGCCGACCAGCGAGGCGACCCCGAGCCGGGCCAGCCGCCCGCCCTGCCCGGCCAGTTCCCTGCGATAGCCGATGACCCCGCTGATCGAGCCGGGCACCAGCCCGATGGTGTTCGAGACATTCGCCGTCACCGGCGGCAACCCGAAGGCGAGCAGCACCGGGAAGGTGATCAGGGTGCCGGAGCCGACCACCGTGTTGATGGTCCCGGCGGCCATCCCCGCGACCAGCACGGCGAGCATTTCCAGCGGTGTCATGCGGCGTTCCTTCCCTCCGGCTCGAACGCTAGCCTCGAGCCGGGACGACCCGGAGACGGGACCTCCTTTGGCTGCTCCACCCCGACGCGGTAAACTCGCGGTCATCATGCAGCGGGCTCTTCTTCTCGGTCGCCGCGGCGGGGTCTGAACGGACCGGCTCCCGCCGCGGGGTTCTGCCGCGTCGGTCGCCCTTGACAGGGATCCACCACACCCACGGAGAAAATTCCATGTCCCCCGCTGATGCATTCGTATCCGGTACGCGCACCATCACCGCGCCCGCCAAGCCGGCCCCCGCCGACCAGCCAGGCTGGAACCGGCAGCAGAACTCCGCCATGCCGTCCTTCCGGTACCGGCCGTACGCCGAGGAGGTCCAGCCGATCACGCTGCCGGACCGCACCTGGCCGGACCGGGTCATCGACGTCGCCCCCGGCTGGTGCGCCGTCGACCTGCGCGACGGCAACCAGGCCCTGATCGACCCGATGAGCCCGGCCCGCAAGCGCCGCATGTTCGACCTGCTGGTGCGGATGGGCTACAAGGAGATCGAGGTCGGCTTCCCGGCCGCCAGCCAGACCGACTTCGACTTCGTGCGCGAGATCATCACCGACGGCGCCATCCCGGACGACGTCACCATCCAGGTGCTGACCCAGTGCCGCCCCGAGCTGATCGAGCGCACCTTCGAGGCCTGCGCGGGCGCGGGCAACGTGATCGTGCACTTCTACAACTCGACCTCGATCCTGCAGCGCCGGGTGGTCTTCCGCGCCGATCGCGAGGCCGTGAAGAAGATCGCCACCGACGCCGCCGCGCTGTGCCTGGAGATCGAGCAGCGCTACCCGGACACCGCCTGGCGCTACGAGTACAGCCCGGAGTCCTACACCGGCACCGAGCTGGAGTACGCGCTCGACGTCTGCGACGCCGTCTCCGCGATCATCGCGCCGACGCCGGCGAAGCCGCTGATCATCAACCTGCCCGCCACCGTCGAGATGGCGACGCCGAACGTCTACGCCGACTCCATCGAGTGGATGAGCCGCAACCTGGCCCGCCGCGACGCGATCGTGCTCTCGCTGCACCCGCACAACGACCGCGGCACCGCCGTGGCCGCCGCCGAACTGGGCTACCAGGCCGGGGCCGACCGCATCGAGGGCTGCCTGTTCGGCAACGGCGAGCGCACCGGCAACGTCTGCTTGGTGACGCTGGGGATGAACATGTTCTCCCGCGGCATCGACCCGCAGGTCAACTTCTCCGACATCGACGAGATCCGGCGCACCGTCGAGTACTGCAACCAGCTGCCGGTGCACGAGCGGCACCCGTACGGCGGCGACCTGGTCTACACGGCGTTCTCCGGCAGCCACCAGGACGCCATCAACAAGGGGCTGGACGCCATGAAGGTGGCCGCGGACGCCGCCGACACCGACGTCGACGACCTGACCTGGGAGGTGCCGTACCTGCCGATCGACCCCAAGGACGTCGGCCGCACCTACGAGGCCGTGATCCGGGTGAACTCGCAGTCCGGCAAGGGCGGCGTCGCCTACATCATGAAGACCGACCACGGGCTGAAGCTGCCCCGGCGGCTGCAGATCGAGTTCTCCCAGGCGATCCAGAAGATCACCGACGGCGAGGGCGGCGAGGTCACCCCGAAGGAGATGTGGGACGTCTTCCACTCCGAGTACCTGAGCCCGATCCGACCGCTGGAGCGGATCAGGCAGAAGGTGACCGCGTCCGAGACCGACGGCGGCACCGACGCCATCTCCGCGGTGGTCAAGGTGGACGGGGTCGAGCAGGAGATCAGCGGCACCGGCAACGGCCCGCTGGCCGCCTTCGTCGACGCGCTGGCCGGGATCGGCTACGACGTGGAGGTGCTGGACTACTCCGAGCACGCCATGTCCGCCGGTGACGACGCGCAGGCCGCCGCCTACGTCGAGGTCGCCGTCGGCGACAAGGTGCTGTGGGGCGTCGGGATCGCCACCTCGATCACCACCGCCTCGCTGCGGGCCGTCGTCTCCGCGGTGAACCGGGCGCACTGAGCCCGGTGTGAGCGGGTGCGGTTCCGGTCGCCGGAGCCGTACCCGTTTCGCGTCGTCACCTGCTGTTCATCGACGTGTCGCCAGGGCTGGGGATGGCTCGGCACCGGGGCGCGGGGCCATCTCCCCCGTGCTAGCGTGGATTCGCAATCAGGCCGAGCTCTCTGCTCGAGAAACCGAGCAGATGGGGGAACTGTGACCACGAACGACCACAATCCGACTTCGCCGCCCTGGCTGCAGAGCGGGCCCGCGGATTCGGGCGATGCCGATGGCGACGCCGGAGCGCGTCGGGCGCAGGATGATTCGGCGGGTGCGCCGGAATCGGGTGCGGAGGCGTCGGGCGAGGCGTCGGGTGGTTTCAGTGCGGAGCGTCCGGGGTTCGGGCCGGATTCGTCCGGCGGTTTCAATGCCGAGCGTCCGGGGTCGGGCGCGGAATCGCCCGGCGGTTTCGGTGCGGAGCCGCAGAGTGGGTTCGCGGCGCAGCCGTCCGGGTTCGGTGGCGAGCGTCCGGGTGGCTTCTCGCCCACCGGTTTCCCCGAAGGTCCCGGCGGGGCCGACGGTTTCGCCCCGCCGCAGTCCGCTGGTCCGTACAACTCCGGGCAGTTCGCCCAGCCGCAGAACAGCGGTGCGCACCCCATCCAGCCCGAGAATCCCGGCGCCGGACCGGGTCCCGGCGGGCCGGAGTCGGCGAGCGGGCCGATCTACAGCTGGGCGCCGCCGCCGCCCCCGCAGCAGCCCTCCTACCAGCAGCCACCGCTGCCGCCGCAGCCCGGGCCGCCGCCCGGCATGCCCGGCGGCCCCGGCCCGCAGGGGTACGGCGTACCCCCCGGCCCCCCGCCGCAGCAGGGCCCCGGCGGCCCCGGCGGCCCCGGCTTCGGCCCCGGCTGGCAGCAGGGCAACCCGCAGCCGTTCCAGCCGCAGCACATGCTGGCCCCCGGGCAGCCCGGCCACTCGGTGAACGACCTCAACCTGCTCAAGCGGGCCCGCCGCGCACCGCGCAGCGGGTGGCGCCGGGCCGTGCACAAGGCCTCCGGCGGCATGATCAACCCCGGCGAATCCTCCGCCGACCTGGTCTACCGCGAACTCTTCGACCGGGTGAACCAGCCGGTCCGCGGCGACTACCGGATCGCGATCCTCTCGCTCAAGGGCGGCGTCGGCAAGACCACGACCACCGTCGGCCTCGGCTCCACCTTCGCCTCCATGCGCGGCGACCGGGTGATCGCCATCGACGCCAACCCCGACCTCGGCACGCTCGCGCACCGGGTACCGCGGCAGACCCGCTCCACCGTGCGCAACCTGCTCGAAGATCAGCACATCACCCGCTACTCGGACGTCAGGGCGCACACCTCGCAGGCCCCGAGCCGCCTCGAAGTGCTCGCCAGCGAACAGGACCCGGCCGTCTCCGAGGCGTTCAGCGAAGCCGACTACCGCAAGGCCATCGGCATCCTGCAGTCCTTCTACAACATCATCCTCACCGACTGCGGCACCGGCCTCATGCACTCCGCCATGGCGGGCGTCCTCGACATGGCCAGCTCCCTCGTCCTCGTCACCTCCCCCGCCATCGACGGTGCCCGCAGCGCCTCCGCCACCCTCGACTGGCTGGACCATCACGGGCACAGCAAACTCGTCGAGCGCACGGTCGTCGTCGTCAACGCCTCCCGCCGCGGCGCCTCCACCGTCGACCTCGACCAGCTCCGCCGCCTCTTCCTCGACCGCACGCGCGCCGTCCAGGTCGTCCCCTTCGACGACCACCTCGCCGAAGGGGCCGAGATCGATTTGGAGCTGGTCTCCAAGCCGACTCGGCGTGCGCTGCTCGAGTTGGCCGCGATGGTGGCCGATGACTTCGGTTATGTTGCGGCGCAGCAGTATCGGCAGGGGCCGGGGTAGGGTTTTCGACGGAGGGGGGAATTATGCGGGGACGTTTCGCGCTCTTCTGCGCGCTGGTGGTACTGCCGTTGATCGCGGGGTGTGAGTCGGGGACGCAGGGTGCAGCTACCCCGTCTTCGGTCTCACCCGAGGCTCTGTTCGATTCGTGCACCCTGCCGGATGAGGCGATTCGCGCGGCGGGGGCAGATCCTGAGTCGAGGGACGACAATCCATTCGGGGTGCCGAGGACCGGATGGCGGGGCTGCCTCTGGGTTGGCGACAGGTGGGCGATGCGGGTCTTCGCTACGACGGAACCAGCGAACAGTTTTCGCGCCAACTCCTACTTCCGCGAGTTCCGTTCCGTCGACTTGAACGGCCGCGTGGCCACATCGTTCATCCAGGGCGACGAGAATCCGCCGGGGAATTGCACCATCTTCTTTCCCTCACGCCAAGGCACGATCGAGGTCTACATCAGCAAGGACGTCGACCTGCCCGCGCTCAATGATCCGTGCGGTCTCACGCTGCGCGCGACGCGCGCGCTCGATCCGTGGCTGCCGAAGGACTAGTGATGGCCGACACATCGGACTCAGTTCAGAGTTTCACCGGGTTGGCGACTGACGCCGACAACTCTCGCCTGATGATCCAACCGGGAACGGCGGAGCGCTGCGCAGCAGAATGCGACACCTACGTCCTGCAGCTTCGGGCGCTCTACCGCCGCGCCGAATCGGTTGTTCATGTGGACTCGTTCGGCGCCCTACCCAGCGCCCAAAAGCTCGGTGGCAAGTTTCGCGATCTGGCGATCGGCGGCGCGGGGACCGGCTCCTACCGTGAGGCAATCCAGAAGCATATTGAGACCGTAGAAGCCATGGCCGACATGTTCCGCAAAGCGGGCGCGGCCTACGCCGCTACCGAGCAGGGCAATACTGCGGATATCGGGCGGAGCACCTAGTTCAGGTTCTCGCTGAAGAAGGTGAAGATGCGGGACCAGGCGTCGGTGGAGACATCGGGGTCGTGGGTGGTGCCCATGACTTTCATGTAGAGGCCGGGGACGCCGGAGTAGTCCTGGAAGAAGGAGTGGCTGGCTCCGGGGTAGATCTTGAAGTCGGTGGGGACATCGGCTGAGGCGAGCGCGTCCCGGTAGCGCTCGGTGTCGGCGGTGGCGATGTAGGGGTCGCTGTCGCCGTAGCTGGCGACCACCGGGCAGGGGGCGGTGAGCAGGTGGTCGACCGGCTTGCCGGGGAAGAGCATGCCGTAGTTCACGGAGGCGGCGTCGAACATGCCGCGTCCGCCGGTGACGATGGCGAAGCGCCCGCCCATGCAGAAGCCGATGACGCCGACCCGGCCGGTGCAGTCGGGGCGGGCGGTGAGCGTGTCGCGGGCGCGCTGGATCTGGTCGAAGACCGGGCCGGTGTCGCGGAGCAGGCCGCGGAAGACCTGCTGGACGCAGAGGCCGCGGCGGTAGAGGCGGGGGCCGATGGCGAGGTAGCCGTTGGCGGCGATGTGGTCGGTGACGCGGCGGAGCTCGCTGGTGAGGCCGAAGGCGTCGTGCAGGACGACGACGCCGGGGAAGGGGCCGGTGCCGGTGGGGGTGGCGAGGTAGCCGCCGTCGAGGTCGGTCATGGGGGCTCCATCGGGTCGGGGCGATCCGATCCGGACTGTAGCGGGTCGGGGCCGGCGACGTCGTCGGCGGCGGTGGCGAAGGCGGCGAGGACGGCGGCGACGGCGGGGGTGTGTTCGGTGTCCGGGCGGAGGGCGAGTTCGTAGCGGCGGGCGGCGCGGACGCCGCTGAGCCGGAGCGCCACCAGTTCGGGGTGGGCCACTGCCCAGCGGGGCATGAGGGCGATGGCGTAGCCGGCGGCCACGAGGCTCTCGATGACGCGGAAGTCGTTGAGACGTTGCGCGATCCGGGGCTGCACCCCGGTGACGGTGGCGATCGAGCGGAGGACGTCGTCGACCGGGAAACCGCCGCGCACGCTCACCCAGGTCTCGTCGGCGAGTTCGGCGGGGTCGACGGCGGTGCGGTGGGCGAGGCGGTGGGCGGGGGCGACCACCACGTCGGTCGGTTCGCGCATGAGCGGGATGGCGCGCACCCGGGGGCCGGCGACCGAGGGGGCGCGCTCGTCGCGGTGCGTGAGGACGACGTCGTAGTCGGCGAGCAGCCGCGGCACCTCGGTCGGCGGCAGGTCCTCGTCGCTGGCGATCAGGTCGACGGCGCTGTCGGCGAGCGCGGCGAGCACCCTCGGCAGCAGCAGCGCGGCACCGGAGGGGAACAGGGCGACCCGGACTCGGCCGCGGGCGGTACCGCGGTAGCGGGCCATCTCGGCGGCGGCGCGGTCGAGCGCGGCCAGCACCTCGTCGGCGCGCAGTACCAGGGCCCGGCCCGCGTCGGTGAGCCGGACCCGGCGGCCGTCGGGTTCCAGCAGCGGGACCCCGGCCTCCCTGGCCAGCACCTTGAGTTGCTGCGAGACCGCCGACGGCGTGCTGTGCAGTGCGGCGGCGACGGCCCCGATGGTGCCGCGGTCGGCGAGTTCGCGCAGCACCCGGAGCCGCTCCGGGGCCATCGGCCCCCCATCAACCATGAAGCGATGCTACCGATATGGTTCGGAACAATTCGATTGTCCTGAACAATACCGGCGCTCAGCATGGGAAATGTGACCGCTCGTGACCGCCTGCTCGGATTGACCGTCGTCGTGCTCTGGGGGCTGAACTTCCTGGCCATCCGGGTCGGCCTCGACCACTTCCCGCCCTTCTTCTTCGTCGCCCTCCGCTTCGCGGTGATCGCGGTGCCGGTGCTGCTGTTCGTGCCGCGACCGCGGGTGCGGGGGCGCTGGCTGCTGCTCTACGGCGGCGGGTTCGGTATCGCGCAGTTCGCCTTCCTCTTCACCGCCATGCGGATCGGGATGCCGACGGGGCTGGCCGCCCTGGTGCTGCAGTCGTCGGCGCCGTTCACGGTGCTGCTCGGCGCGCTGGTCGCCAGGGAGCGGCCGCGCCCGCTCCAGGCCGCGGGGATCGCGGCGGCGCTGGGCGGGATGGCGCTCATCGGCTGGGATCAGCTGCCGTACGCGGGGCTGCTGCCGGTGCTGCTGACGCTGGCGGCCGGGCTCGGGTGGGCCTTCGGCAATATCGGCACCCGGTTGGCGACCACGGAATCGCCAGGGGTGAACCCGCTGCACCTGACCATGTGGATGGCGGTGATTCCGCCGCTGCCGATGTTCGCGCTCTCGATGGCGGCCGAGGGGCCCTGGGCGGGATGGCATGCGCTGGCGACGAGTCGCACCGGCGAGGGGCTGCTCGCGCTGGCCGGGCTCGCCTACATCGTCGTGCTCGGCACGCTGGCGGGCTCGGGGCTGTGGACCTATCTGATGAGCCGCTATCCGGCGAGCGCGGTGGCGCCGTACTCGCTGCTGGTGCCGGTGGTCGGGATGAGCGCGGCGTGGGTGGCGTTCGGCGAGCGACCGAGCGGGCTCGCCGTGCTCGGCGCGGTGGTGGTGATCGCGGGCGCCGGCGCGGCGACCGTGATCCGAAAGCCGGTCCCGCCGCCCGTCGCCACCCCGCGACCGGTAGGCGCGGGCGCGGCCTGACCGGGCTTCGGCACCATCACCGCCCGAGTCCGGGTGACCGCCACCACGCAACCCCCCTTACGCCGAATTCGGCGAATGACCGGCCAACTCCCTGACCACGCCAATCTGAAACACACCCCATTCAAGCGAAGTACCGGCAATCGACCCCGTCGCCGCACGGGCCACCGCGCACCCCGGTACTGTCGCAGGCGCCCGAGTCCGCCGGGGCGGCGGCCGGGGCACGGCGCGCGCGGTGGGCGGCCCGCCGTGCGCAGGGTGAGAAACGAGCAAGGGCGGCCGATCGTGGCGGGCCCGAAATTTTGAGGCAGCAGAACACGTATGACAGAGCAGCGGTCGACCGTGTCGCGCAGGACCCTCCTGAGGGGCACGGTAACGGCGGGGGTGGCGGGGGCCATCGCGAGTACGGCACGGCCGGTTCCGGCCTTCGCCGGTCCGGGCAGACGGGTCGCGGTGCTCGGCGGCGGGGTCGCCGGTCTCACCGCGGCGCACGAGCTCGCCGAGCGCGGCTTCGAGGTCACCGTCTACGAGAAGCGGGCGTGGGGCGGAAAGGCACGCAGCGTGCCGGTGCCCGGCAGCGCGCGGGACGGCAGGCCCGAGCTCCCCGGTGAGCACGGCTTCCGCTTCTTCCCCGGCTTCTACCGGCACGTTCCGGACACCATGCGGCGCATCCCGTTCCCCGGCAACGCCGGCGGCGTGCGGGACAACCTGATCGGCATGACCGAGATGCGGCTGGCCCGCGCGGACGGCGCCGACATCCGGGTGCCGCTCGGCGCGCGGGCGCCGGTGCGGCTGACCCCGGACACCTTCCGCGAGACGGTCAGCGGCGCGATCACCGCGGCCACCAGGATGACGAACGACGAGGCGCTGTTCTTCGCCAACCGGCTGCTCGTCTTCAACACCAGCTGCGACGCGCGCAGGCTCGGCCAGTGGGAGTACGCCTCCTGGTTCGACTACGTGAACGGCCACGCCCGCTCGCACGAGTTCCGCGCGCTGCTCTCCCGCGCGCTCACCAGCCTGCTCGTCGCCGCCAAGGAGGGCGTGGCCAGCGTGCGCACCATCGGCACCATGGGTGAGCAGTTCCTCGGCAATCCGCTGGAGGTGGCCGCGGACGGCCCGCTGGACCGGGTGCTGAACGGCCCGACCAACGCGACCTGGATCGATCCGTGGCTGGCGCACCTGCGCTCGCTCGGGGTCCGGCTGGAGCTGGGCAGCGAGGTGCGCGGGCTGGAGGTGCGGGACCGCAGGATCGCCGCTGCCCGGATCAACACCCCGGAGGGCGCGCGCACGATCGAGGCCGACTACGTGGTGGTCGCGCTCGCCGCCGAGCAGGCCCGCACGCTCTGGACCACGGATGTGCTCGAAGTCTGGCCACAGCTGCAGGCGATGGACCGCCTGGTCGTGGACTGGATGAACGGCATCCAGTACTACCTGCGCACCCCGGTCGACATCGTCCGCGGGCACGCCGCCTTCGTGGACGCGCCGTGGGCGCTGACCTCGATCAACCAGAACCAGGTGTGGCGGCGCAAACTGCCGGAGTACGGCGACGGCACGGTCGGCGACTGCCTCTCGGTCGACATCTCGGACTGGCACACCCCAGGCATCCTCTACGGCAAGCCGGCCGAGCAGTGCAGCCCGGAGGAGATCGCCCGCGAGGTCTGGGCGCAGCTGCGCACGCACCTGAACGACGGCGGCGAGGTGCTGCGCGACGCCGACCTGCACTCCTGGTTCCTCGACCCCGGCATCACCTGGAACGCCGAGCGCGGCCGCAACACCAATGCCGACCCGCTGCTGATCAACACCGCAGGCTCCTGGGACGCCCGCCCCGAGCCGCACGGGCCGCTGGAGAACCTCTTCCTCGCCGGCGACTACGTACGCACCGACATCGACCTGGCGACCATGGAGGGCGCCAACGAGTCGGCACGGCGCGCGGTGAACGCGCTGCTCGACGTGGCCGGGTCGGACGCCCCGCGCTGCCCCCTCTTCACCCTCTGGCGCTCGCCGGAGCTGGAGCCCATGCGGCAGCTGGACGCCGATCGATATGCTTCAGGGCTGCCGAATATGTTCGACGTCGCCCCCTGACCGGTGCTTGAATCGGTTCCTATGAGCGAGTCAGGCCCGGAGGCGGTAGCGGAGCGTAGCCACGGAGGGCCCTCGCTCATAGGCAGTGGGCACGAGCGTGACACCGCGCAGATCACGGACGAGGCCGAGCTGCGGGAGCTGCTCGGCGAGGTGAATCCCCGTGCGGCGAACAAGGATCGCCCCGCGCTGCACGCACGCGACCGGGAGTGGATCGGGCTCAGCCCCTTCGTGGTGCTGAGCACCAGCGACGCGGCGGGCAACTGCGACGCCTCGCCGAAGGGCGACCCGGCCGGCTTCGTGCGGGTGCTCGACGCGCACACCATCGCGGTGCCGGAGCGGCCGGGCAACCGGCGGGCAGACGGATACCGGAACATCCTGGTCAACCCGCACGTCGGGCTGATCTTCCTGATCCCGGGGCGGAATGAGACGCTGCGGATCAACGGCTCGGCCCGGCTGGTCAGGGACGCGCCCTATTTCGACGAGATGGTGGTGCGCGGCCACCGGCCCATCCTCGCGGTCGAGGTGGCGATCGAGCAGATCTTCTTCCACTGCGCCAAGGCGTTCCTGCGCAGCCACCTGTGGCAGCCGGAGCAGTGGCCGGACGACACCCTGCCCAGCGCTGCCAGGCTGGTGAAGGAGGTGCAGAGCGGGGTCACCGAGACGGTCGAGGAGCTGGAGCACTACTACTCCCCCGAGGTATACGGGCAGAAGCTGTACCAGGGCTGAGGGTGGCCGCGCTCACTCGGCGCGAGCGCCTCCGGCGTGCCCCCTAGACTCACCGGGATGGCAGATATTTCGGTGCGCGGGCGGCTCGCCCTGCGGGCGGCGGCGCTCGCGTCGTGGGCCTCGCAGCGGGCGGGACGCGGCAAGGGGTCGATGATCGGCGGGCTGATCGCCCTGAAGATCGACGGCTCGCTCATGGAACAGCTCGGCCGCGGCAGGCGGACCGTGCTGATCACCGGCACCAACGGCAAGTCCACCACCACCAGGATGACCACCGCGGCGCTGAGCACGCTCGGCACCGTCGCCACCCAGGCCGACGGCGCGAACATGGACGCGGGGATCGTGGCCGCGCTGAGCACGCAGCGCAGCGCCCCGCTGGCCGCGATCGAGGTGGACGAGCTGCATCTGCCGCACGTCACCGACGCGCTGAACCCGGAGGCGGTGGTGCTGCTCAACCTGAGCCGCGACCAGCTGGACCGGGTCGGCGAGATCAACATGATCGAGCGCAGGCTGCGCGCGGGGCTGGCGCGGCACCCGGACACCGTCGTCGTCGCCAACTGCGACGACGTGCTGATCACCTCGATCGCCTACGACCACCCGAACGTGGTCTGGGTGGCGGCGGGCAGCGGCTGGGCGATGGACGCCACCAGCTGTCCGCGCAGCGGCGAGCCGATCGTCTGGGAGGGCGCGCACTGGCGCAGCACCGGCGCCGACTTCGAGCGCCCGGAGCCGCAGTGGTGGCTGGACGGCACCGAGCTGCGCGGCCCCGACGGCCTGCGGCTGCCGCTCACCCTCGCGCTCCCCGGCCGGGCCAACCGCGGCAATGCCGCGCAGGCCGTGGCGGCGGCGGTCGCGCTCGGCGCCGACGCGGCGCAGGCGGCGGCGGCGGCGGGCACCGTGCGCGAGATCGCCGGGCGCTACCGGACCGTCCAGGTCGGCGAGCACGCCGCCCGGCTGCTGCTGGCCAAGAACCCGGCCGGCTGGCAGGAGGCGCTCTCCATGATCGACCCGGACTCGGCCGGGCTGGTGATCGCGGTGAACGGGCAGGTGCCGGACGGCGAGGACCTCTCCTGGCTCTGGGACGTGCGGTTCGAGCACTTCGAGGGGGTTCAGGTGGTGGCGGCGGGCGAGCGCGCCACCGATCTCGCGGTGCGGCTCACCTACGCCGGCGTCGAGCACACCACGGTGGCCGACCCGGTGCGGGCCATCGCCTCCTGCCCGGCGGGCAAGGTCGAGGTGCTGGCAAACTACACCGCGTTCCGCGATCTCAACCGCGATCTGGAGGACGTCTCGTGACGGTGCGGATCGGGCTGGTCCTGCCCGATGTGATGGGGACCTACGGCGACGGCGGCAACGCCCTCGTGCTGCGGCAGCGGCTGCGGATGCGCGGCCAGGAGGCCGAGATCGTGGAGATCACGCTCGCCGATCCGGTGCCGAACTCGCTGGACATCTACACCCTCGGCGGCGCCGAGGACTCCGCCCAGCGGCTCGCCACCAGGCACCTGCAGCGCTACCCCGGGCTGCAGGAGGCCGCCGCGAAGGGCACCCCGGTGCTGGCCATCTGCGCCGCCATCCAGGTGCTCGGGCACTGGTACGAGACCTCGACCGGCGAGCGGGTGGACGGCGTCGGGATGATCGACGTGACCACCTCGCCGCAGGAGAAGCGGGCCATCGGCGAGGTCACCACCGCGCCGACCGTCGCCGGGCTCACCGCGCCGCTCACCGGTTTCGAGAACCACAGGGGCGGAACGAAGCTCGGCGGCGACGCGGCCGGGCTGGCCCGGGTGACCAGGGGCGTCGGCAACGGCGTCGGGGACGGGCTGGAGGGGGTGGTGCAGGGCTCGGTGATCGGCACCTACATGCACGGCCCCGCGCTGGCCCGCAATCCGGAGCTGGCCGATCTGCTGCTCTGCCGCGCGCTCGGCGTCGACGAGCTGCCGCCGCTGCCGCTGCCCGAGGTGGAGCAGCTGCGCCGGGAGCGGCTGCGCGCCTGAGCGGCGCTGTCGGTGCCCGGTGGTAGACCGGAGTGCATGGGAGCGAACGCATGCCCGGCCTGCGCGGCCGGAACGGATCACTGCCACGGGACGCTGATCGGGCACGCCGGGCGGATCGCCGAGTGCACCGAGGGCGACTGCGTCGAGTTCGAGGTGGTGCGGCACGCCTTCGTGGTGGAGTGCACCGACCTCGCGGGTGGCTGCGCCTGCGCGGAGCGCGGCCTCGGTAGGCTCGCCGGGTGAGCTACGACCTGGTGCTGCTGCCCTCCGGTGTCGCGTCGACGGTGCCGGGGGCGGAGGAGTACCTGGACGCCAACGAGGGCGTGCCGGAGACGGCCACCGTCGCCGAGATCGCCGCCGAGCTGAACCGGCGCAACGGCGAACTGCCCGCGGACGACTCGTTCCTCAGCGCCACGCCCGTCGGCGGCCACGCGACCGGCGCCACCCTGCCGGTGGCGCTGCCGTACGACGCCATCGGCTTCGGCCGCGCCCTGCTCTTCGAGCTGGCCACGCCGCGCGGCTACGCGCTCTTCGACCCCCAGCTCGCCTGGCTGATCGACCCGGCCGGGCACCTCCCGCTGGCCGTCAGCCACGGCGGCGCGGGCGAATTCCCGTACCTCACCGAGCGTCTGGCGCACGACTGGGTGGCCGGCCTGGCCGCACCCAACCCCTACCTGGTGGTCGACCGCGGCCCGGACAACTACATCCAGACCTACCGCGAAGACTCCGGCGAATACACCCTCGAGTACCGCGACGGCGCCCCCGACCGCCACTTCGGCACCACCATCGCCGACGCCCCCACCGTCGCCGCCCTCATCTGGGACTGGGCCCGCGACGACCGCACCCGCCTCGACCGGATCACCTGGACCCCGGTCGACCTGTAGTCACAGCGCGCGGCGACCGGAGAGGGCTCGGCCGAGGGTCAGTTCGTCCGCGAACTCCAGGTCACCGCCCATCGGCAGCCCGGAGGCCAGCCGGGTGACCGACAGCCCGGGAAAGTCGCGCAGCATGCGCACCAGGTAGGTGGCCGTTGCCTCGCCCTCGGTGTTCGGGTCGGTCGCGATGATGACCTCGCTGACGTCGACCCCGTCCTGCTGGTTCCCGATGCGGGCGAGCAGCTGCCGGATGCGGAGCTGGTCCGGCCCGACCCCGTTGAGCGGGTCGAGCGCGCCGCCGAGCACGTGGTAGCGGCCGCGGAACTCGCGGGTGCGCTCGATCGCCTGCACGTCCTTGGGCTCCTCGACCACGCAGATCATGGTGCGGTCGCGGCGCGGGTCGACGCAGATGCGGCAGAGCTCACCGTCGGAGACGGTGCCGCACTCGGCGCAGAAGCGCACGCCGTCGCGCACCTTCTGCAGCGCCGCCTGCAGCCGGTCGATCTCCGGCGCCTCGACCCCGAGCAGGTGGAAGGCGATGCGCTGCGCGCTCTTCGGACCGACGCCGGGCAGCCGCCCCAGCTCGTCGATCAGATCCTGGACCGGGCCCTCGTACACCTACGGCCTCAGAAGCCGGGCAGCTGGCCGCCGCCGAGGCCACCGGAGAGCGGGCCGAGCCGGTCGGCCGCGAGCTGCTGCGCGTTCGCCATGGCGTCGTTGACCGCGCCGATCACCAGGTCCTGCAGCCCGTCGACATCCTCGGGGTCGACGACCTTCGGATCGATGGTCAGCGCGACCACCTCGCCGGAGGCCTTGATGGTGACCTGAACCAGGCCGCCGCCTGCCTGCCCCTGTACCTCGGAGGCCGCGATCTCGGCCTGGGCCTCCATCACCGCCTGCTGCATCTGCTGCGCTTGCGCGAGGAGCTGCTGCATGTCGAACTGGCCATCGGGTTGCACGGGAATTCCTTCCAGCGGGCGGGAATGTCAGCGTCCAGACTAGTCCGCGCCGGGGACCGGTTCATCGCCGGTTTTGCGAGGAATTATCATGGAACTCGGGTCGGGCCCGGGGAAAAGGTCGCACCGGCTACAGTGCGGCGATCTTTCCCGGACAGCCAATCGATAACCGGTAGCGACCCTGGAGCCGACGATGTCCCCGCTTCTCCGTAAGTCCGTTCTCACCATAGCCGCATCCGCGTTGACGCTGCTGTTCGCCTGCGGGGGTACCGCCGCTGCCGACGCGGGTGTCGCCGACTACGGCGGCGGCTGTGTCCTGGACTCCGGCAATCGAGCGGCGACCATCGATGCGCTCCGCTTCCGCTGCTCGCCGGAGCAGCAGGATCAGCTGTTCCACGAGGCCGCGCCCGGCGCCGTGCCGCGCGGCGTCACCAGCGGCTGGGTGGTGCGGCCCGGCTACATCCAGGGCATCACCCCCGCCTTCTGGATCGGCAAGACCTTCGCCACCGGCCCGGACGGCGGCCCCCTCACCAATCGGGTCACCGGGCTGGACATCGCCGCCTGGCCTGCGAACATCTACCGCGGCACCGCGCTGCTCGACGGCCGCCCGGCCTGGGTGCTCGACTACACGCCGTCGCCGACCCCGCAGGTGCACGACGAGGTGCGCGAGGTCTCGCCCGGGGTCTGGTACGGCTACTCGTGGTGGCTCGGCGAGGTGAACACGCTGCTGCTGACCTTCGTGGTCGCCACGCCGTGAGCGGTTGACTCTCCCGCCACGGGAGGGTGTTCGCTGGAACCCATGACAGCGACCGTCCCGATCGGGGAGTTCTCCCGGTTGACCTACCTCAGCGTGAAGGCGCTGCGGTACTACCACGACATCGCGCTGCTCGAGCCCGCGGCGATCGACCCCGGCTCCGGCTACCGCCGCTACTCGGTGGATCAGGTGCCCGCCGCGCACCTGATCCGCCGCCTGCGCGCGCTGGACATGCCGGTGGCGGAGATCCGCACGGTGCTCGGCGCGGCCGACCCGACGGCACGCGACGCCGCGCTGCGCGCGCACCTGCTCCGGATGGAGGAGGAGCTGAACCGCACCCGCGACGTGGTTGCCTCGCTGCGCGCGCTGCTGGCGCCGGGAACGCGCGCGCTCCAGGTGGAGTACCGCAGCACGGCCGCGTTCCCCGCGCTCACCGTCACCGACGGCGTGGCCCGCGCCGACATCGGGCCCTGGTGCGGCAGCGCCTTCGCCCTGCTCTACCGGACGCTGGCAGCCGCGGGGGTGGCGCCGACCGGGCCGGGCGGGGCGACGTACTCCGCCGCCTGGTTCGCGGAGGACGCGGGCGAGGTGACGGCGTACATCCCGGTGCCGCCGGGCACCCGCGGCCCGCTGCCGGCCGCCGCGGGCACGCACCCCGCGCCGATGCTCGCCGAACTTCCCGGCGGCCGGTTCGCGGTCGCCGTGCACGAGGGCGGCTTCGAGGACTTCGACCGCAGCTACGGCGCGCTCGGCAGCCACGTCGCCGCGCACGACGTCTCGCTGCCGGAGCCGATCCGCGAGATCTACCTGGCCGGACCGGACCTGGTCGACGACCCGGCCGGCTACCGCACCGAAATCTGCTGGCCCATCCGCTGATTCAGGAGGAAACCCATGTCACTCGAGCTCGCGCACGTCACCATCGACAGCGAGAACGCCGCCGCGCTGGCCGGCTTCTACGCCGAACTGCTCGACCGGAGGGTCGATCCGGAGGCGTCGGAGTACTTCGCCACCGTCGGCGGCGCCCCGACGCTCATGTTCATCAAGGTGCCGGACAAGACGCCGGGCAAGAACTCGGTGCACCTCGACCTGCACACGCCGGAGCGGCGGGCGCAGGTCGAGCGGGCACTCGCCCTCGGCGCGAAGCAGCTCGGCGATTTCGACGAGTACGGCGCGCGCTGGACCACGTTGAGCGATCCCGAGGGGAACCTGTTCGATATCGGCGAGACGCGCTAGCGGCTCGCCCGTCGAATACCGCGAGACCCCTACGCCAATTCCTTCTTCAGGTTCGCCAGCACCTCGGCCTGGATCTTCTTCAGGCCGAGCGGGGCGAAGATGCCCTCGAAGATGCCCTTGACCCCGCCGGCGCCGTTCCACGTGGTGAGCAGCGTGACCGTGGAGCCGGTGCCGTCGGGGCTCACGGTCCAGGTGTTGACCAGGGTGGAGTTCGAATCCTTCTCGGTGACGGTGGAATCCGTCGCGGTCACCACCGCGTGCACGCTGCGCTGCCGCTTCTCGGTGGCCTGCAGGATCCACTCGGCGACGGTGCCGGTGCCCTTGCCGCCCTCGAGCACGCGGTAGTCGCGGTAGTGCGCGCTCAGGATGCGCGGCCGGACGGTGTCGTAGTCGGCCACGGCCGCCAGCACCCGCTGGGGATCCGCGGGCACCGTGATCGAACTGCTGGCGCTGACCTGTCCCACTTCGCACTCCTTCTCCGGACGCCTGCCCCGGCGCCCTGCTGTCCGAAACGTCCGGGCTGAGGCGCCCGGACGCCTGAGATCCTGCCCGATGCGGTGTCCCGGCACGAATGCGCGCCCACCGTCGAGGCGGATACAACACCGCCGTGTTACCTGCTTGTTCCCTGTTCGCCGCCTCCCGTGACATTTCTCGGCCGACACGGTGAACTTGATGGCCGGTGCCGGTTCGACGTACTAGCGTCGAGGGGTGGCAGTGAGTCCGATGAGGAAGGCCGGCCACGTCCCGGCCGCACGCGAATCCGGTTTCTCCGCGCATCAGGAAGGCGTCGAGCGACTACTCGCGAGCTATCGCGCCATTCCTCCCGATGCAAATGTCCGTTTGGCGAAGAAAACCTCGAATTTGTTCCGGGCGCGGGCGAGCAATTCCGCGCCGGGGTTGGATGTCTCCGGCCTCACCTCGGTGATCGCCGTCGACCCGGAAGCACGCACCGCCGACGTCGCGGGCATGACCACCTACGAGGATCTGGTCGCCGCCACGCTGCCGTACGGGCTGGCGCCGCTGGTGGTGCCGCAGCTCAAGACGATCACCCTCGGTGGCGCCGTGACCGGGCTCGGCATCGAGTCCAGTTCGTTCCGCAGCGGGCTGCCGCACGAGTCGGTGCTGGAGATGGATGTCCTCACCGGCTCCGGCGAGATCCGCACCGTCCGCCCCGACGGCGAGTACGCCGATCTCTTCCGCGGCTTCCCGAACTCCTACGGCACGCTCGGCTACACCGTCCGGCTGCAGATCGAGCTGGAGCCGGTGCTGCCCTACGTCGAGCTGCGGCACGTGCGCTTCCACGACCTGCGCGCCCTCGAGGCCGCGCTGACCGGGATCGTGCTGGACCGGACGCACGACGGCGAGCGCGTCGACTACCTGGACGGCGTGGTCTTCACCGCCGACGAGAGCTACCTCGTACTCGGCAGGCAGACCGACGAACCGGGCCCGACCAGTGATTACACCGGGATGGATGTCTTCTACCAGTCCATCAGGCACGACGGCGCCGCCCCGAAGCGGGACCGGCTCACCATCGGCGACTACCTCTGGCGCTGGGACACCGACTGGTTCTGGTGCTCCCGCGCCTTCGGCACGCAGAACCCGCGCATCCGCCGGTTCTGGCCGAAGAAGTACCGCCGCAGCAGCTTCTACTGGAAGCTGGTCGCGCTGGACCGCAAGTACGGGATCGCCGACCGGCTCGGCGCGCGGAAGGGGAACCCGCCGCAGGAGCGGGTGGTGCAGGACATCGAGGTGCCGGTGGAGCGCACCGCCGACTTCGTCGAGTGGTTCCTGCGGGAGATCCCGATCGAACCGATCTGGCTCTGCCCGCTGCGCCTGCGCGACGGCGGGGCCGATGCCGCCGCGGACGGGCGCGCCTGGCCGCTGTACCCGCTGGCGCCGGGCCGCACCTACGTGAACGTGGGATTCTGGTCGGCGGTGCCGACCGTTCCCGGGCAGCCGGAGGGCGCGGCCAACCGCGCCATCGAGCGCACCGTCACCGAGTTCGACGGCCACAAATCGCTGTACTCGGATTCCTTCTACGACAAGGATGAATTCGCGGCGCTCTACGGCGGCAGCCATTACACCGAGTTGAAAAAACGCTACGACCCGGACCAGCGGCTGCTGGACCTGTATGCGAAGGCGGTGCAGAGACAATGACAACTTTCCGAGACCGATCCGACGTATTGGCCGAACTCGGAACGAAATTGACGATCGCGGAGATCATCGAAACGCTGATCGACGGCCCGGTGCCGGTTCGATTCACCGCGTTCGACGGCAGCGCGACCGGCCCGGAGGACTCCGAGTTCGTCCTGGAGATCCGCAATCCGCGCGGCATCAACTACCTGGTGAACGCACTCGGCGACCTCGGCCTGGCCAGGGCCTACATCGCCGGCGACCTGATCGTGCACGGCGTGCACCCGGGCGACCCGTACCCGGTGCTGCGCGCCATCCAGTCGCTGAAGTTCCACCGGCCCTCGGCGCTGACCCTGGTCACCATCGCGCGCTCGCTGGGCTGGGAGCGGCTGCGGCCGGTCCCGCCGCCGCCGCAGGAGACGCTGCCGCGCTGGCGCCGGGTGGCGCTGGAGGGGCTGCGGCACTCCAAGACCAGGGACGCGGAGGCGATCCACCACCACTACGACGTCTCCAACGCGTTCTACGAGCACGTGCTCGGCCCGTCCATGACCTACACCTGCGCCGCCTACGGCGAGCCGGACTGGACGCTGGAGCAGGCGCAGGAGAACAAGTACCGGCTGGTCTTCGACAAGTTGAAGCTGAAGGCGGGTGACCGGCTGCTCGACATCGGCTGCGGCTGGGGTGGAATGGTGCGCTACGCCGCCCGGCGGGGAGTCCGGGTGATCGGGGCGACGCTCTCCGCCGAGCAGGCCGCCTGGGCGCAGAAGAAGATCGCCGACGAGGGGCTCGCGGAACTCGCCGAGGTGCGGCACAGCGACTACCGGGACATCGCGGAGTCCGGGTTCGACGCCGTCTCCTCGATCGGGCTCACCGAGCACATCGGGGTGCACAACTACCCGAGCTACTTCCGCTTCATCCAGGGCAAGCTGCGCGAGGGCGGGCTCTTCCTGAACCACTGCATCACCAGGCACGACAACACCAGGACCACCAAGGCGGGCGATTTCATCGACCGCTACGTGTTCCCGGACGGCGAGCTGATCGGCTCCGGGCGGATCATCAGCGACATCCAGAATGTCGGGCTGGAGGTGTTGCACGAGGAGAACCTGCGCGAGCACTACGCGCTCACGCTGGCCGAGTGGTGCGACAACCTGGTCGAGAACTGGGATGCCTGCGTCGCCGAGGCCGGGGAGGGGACCGCCAAGGTCTGGGGCCTGTACATGGCCGGGAGCCGGCTCGGGTTCCAGCGCAATGTGGTGCAGCTGCACCAGGTGCTCGGGGTCAAGCTCGGCCCCGACGGTCTCTGGAACGTCCCTCTCCGCCCCTGGTGGAACCCGTAGTTTTCGCACCCCCTCCGGGATGGGCGGCTCTTGCCCACCCCGGGGTGGGGAACCCACCCGACTGGCCGACCGGCATCTCCGCTCCGGCGGTAGCCGAAGGGGGCTCCACCCCGTAGGGGTGGAAAAACTTCTTACTCTTCTGCTCCGAGCACTCGGAGGATCGCCGTGATTCCCGGCCCGGTGTCGAGCAAGGGCCTCGGCCACCCGATCTCGGCGCAGGTGGCGGCGACGGGCCGCACGAGATGCGCCGCCTCCCCGACCCACCCCGCGGCAGCGAGGCACTCCGCGAGCAGCAGCGTGGTGTCGAGCTCGGCCCGCG
This sequence comes from Nocardia jiangsuensis, assembly GCF_042650385.1. Classification (NCBI taxonomy): domain Bacteria; kingdom Bacillati; phylum Actinomycetota; class Actinomycetes; order Mycobacteriales; family Nocardiaceae; genus Nocardia; species Nocardia jiangsuensis. The sequence continues at coordinate 897,994 of NZ_JBHSAX010000014.1, read as the reverse complement.
GCCGCGCCTGCTCCACGGTCCGGCTGCGCAACGCCCGCGCCCGCCGCACCGCCCGATCCGCCGGCTCACCCTCGCCCCCGGCAGCATGCTGTGCCAACAGGGTGCGCACCGCCGCGATCTCCTCCGCCTCGGCGATCAACGCCGCCGCCCCGCGCCGTCGCCCGGCCCCGTAGGTCGCCCCGTCCGGCTCCCTCGGCTCCGGCGCCGCGAACCCGAGCCGCAGCCGCTCGGCCCGCACGTGCGCGGCGAGCCGGGCGAGGTCATTGGTCTCGGCCAGCCGGGCTCCCTCGTCCAGCCGGGCGATCGCGGCGTCCGGGTCGCCGCGCAGCGCCTTCACCCGCGCCCCGATCACGTAGGCGGGGACCAGGAACTCCACCGGCCCGATCCGGGTGGCGAGCCGATGGCTCTCGTCGAGCAACTCGGCCGCCGCCTCCAGATCCCCCTGCCGGTACCGCAGCTCACCGAGCATCGCCGCCGCCAGCCTGGCCGCGTGCGAGCGCGGCCCCGACCTGGTCAGCGCCAGCTCGTAGGCCCGCCGGTACCGGTCGTCCGCGACGTCCACATCGAGCAGCTCGTAGGCGGTGGCCCCCTCGCCGCACAGCCCGAAGACCGCGCCGAGCGGGTCCTTCGACCCGGCGTGGTACTCGGCGGCCAGGTGCTGCACCCGCGCCGCCTCGGCGAAGTCGAACTCCGCCCAGTGCACGAAGCTCGCCAGGTTGGCCGCGGTGGAGACGGTCCACGCCGGCAGCTCGGCGGCCCGGTCGAGGCAGTCGGCCACCCGGTCGAGCACGCCGTCGGTGCGGTCCCGCGCGACGTCGTCCGCGGCGGCCAGCACCGCCGCCTCGCAGCGCTGGGTGACCACCTCGGCATCGTCCGACGACCCGCGCGCCAGCAGGTTCGAGAGCTTGCCCAGCGTGCTGCGCGCCGCACCGGACTGCTGCAGGTTCACATTGGCCCGCGCCACCGCCATGAGCAGCTTGGAGCGCGACGCCACCTGCTGCATCGGCAGCTTGGAGACCGTGCCGAGCAGCGTCGCCAGCCTGGACCCGTCGATCAGGTCCATGCCGCCGCCCTCCAGCAGGTCGAGCGCCATGGTGAGGTCGGCCGCGGCGAGCGCGTGGTCCACCGACTTGCGCAGCTGCTGATGCTCGGCGAACCAGCGGGATGCCTTGCGGTGCAGCACACGGGAGCGGCCGGGCCGCACCCGGTCCAGCCGGGCGCGCAGGTACTCGGCGAAGAGCGGCTGGATCCGGAACCAGCTCGGGTCCCGGTTGCTGCGGGTGACGAAGAGCTCCCTGGACTCGGCGTCGGCGAGCAGCAGCTCGGCCTCCTGGTCGCCGGTGAGCGCGGTGGCAAGCGCGCCGCTGACCCGCTCGGTCACCGAGACGTCCATCAGGAAGTCGAGCAGCCGCGGCTCGAGCGCGTCGAGCACGTTCTCCGTGAGGTATTCGCCGATGCCGTGTTCACCGGGGCTCTGCACCAGCCGCTCCGGATCGGCGCCGTTGCGCAGTGAGAGCGCGGCGAGCGCGACGGCGGCGGGCCAGCCGTCGGTGGCCGCGGCGATCGCCTCCACCTGGGCGTCGCTCAGGGTCGGCGGCTCGCCGTGCGCGAGCACCGCGCCGGTCTCGTCGGGGCCGAAGCGCAGCCGCGCCGCGTCGATCTCGACCAGTTCGTCGTCGACCCGGAGCCTGCTCAGCGGCAGCGCGCCGAGATCCCTGGTCGCGATGACGAAGCGCAGGTGGTGGCAGCCGTTGCCGAGCAGGGTGTCCAGCACCCCGCGGGCGCCCTCGTCGGTGATCCGGTGCCAGTCGTCGATCAGCACGACCACCGGCTCGTCCGAGGAGTGCAGCTCGTCGATCAGGGTGGCGACGACGTAGCCGATGCCGTCCGCGGGCCGCTCCTCCAGCACCTGCCCGAGGCCGAGCCCGATATCGGGGCGCACCCGCCGGATCGCCTCGACCATGTGCGCGAGGAACCAGCTCGCGGCGTCGTCGTCGGCGTCGATCCCGATCCAGGCGGCGGCGATCCCGCGCTCCTGCAGCTCCGCCCGCCACTGCGCGGCCAGCGTGCTCTTGCCGTACCCGGCGGGGGCGTGGATCAGCGCCAGCCTGCGCAGCCCGCCCGAGCGCAGGGTGTGCAGCAGCGCGCCGCGGCGCACCGGCGCGCGCAGCGGGGTCGGCGGCCGGAACTTGGTGGCGGGGGTGGGCGGGACGGTGCTGCGCTCCTTCCCCTCCCACCCGGGGGCACCGCGCCGGGTCGGCTCCGGCGCGGAACCCGCACCGGCGCTGACGACCCCGCCCTCCGCCCCGCCGAAACCGGCGTCGGCGACCAGCGGCAGCGCCATCTCGTCCGGCGGCCTGCCGTGCGCTCGCTGCACCGCGCGCAGCAGCTCGCCGAAGGCGTAGGCGCTGGGTGGGCGCTCGTCGGGGTCGGGGGACATGGCCCGCTCGATCACGCCTGCGACATCGTCGGGGATGGCGTGCTGGCGCAGGTCGGGCACGGGCTGCGTGGTGATCCGCAGGAACTGGGCCACCACCTTCTCCCCCGCCTGCCGTTCGAAGGCGGCGTGCCCGGTGAGCACCGCGAACAGGGTGGCGCCGAGGCCGTAGATGTCGGAGCGCACGCTCGGCTCCTGGCCGCCGAGCACCTCGGGCGCGGTGTAGGCGGGCGAACCGGTGATGAGATTGCCCGATGTCCGGAATCCACCGGGGATGCGGGCGATGCCGAAATCCGTGAGCTGTGGTTCGCCGTAGGCGCTGAGCAGCACGTTCGCCGGCTTCACGTCCCGGTGCAGGATGCCGGCCCGGTGCGCGCTCTCGATCGCGCCGGACAGCCGGACCCCGGCGCGCAGCGTGTCGGCCCAGCCGAGCGGCCCCTGCTCGCGCAGCGTGTCGTCCAGCGAGCCGCGCACGCAGAACGGCATGACGATGATCGGCAGCCCGCTCGGCGTGACGTCGACCTGCAGGATGTCCAGGATGTTGGGGTGCCCGGAGAGCCGGCCCATGGCCTGCTCCTCACGCAGGAAGCGGGCCCGGCTCTCGGCATCCAGATCCGAGGAGAGCACCTTCACCGCGACCACCCGGCCGAGCGTGGCCTGCACGCAGCGGAAGACCACGCCGAAGCCGCCGCGGCCGATGGTCGACGCCTCGGCGAGCCCCATTCCGGCCAGCTCGGCGACGATCTCGTCCAGCTCGTCGGCCGGGCCCGCCTCGGGCAGGTGCCTGCTGGTCTCGGATCCGGCCGGCCCCCGGTCCGGGGCCGCCCGTTCCGGCGAGGGTAGGTTCACCGGACCACCTCGACCTCACTCGACGGCGTGGCGCACACCTTCCAACGTAGCGCGCCGAATGCCGGTACGGTGCGCTTCCGCCCGGCGCGGCGGCGCACGGCCGATCGGAGGTTCCGATCAGCGCAGCGCCAGCGCGATCACCTGCGTCTTCTGCTTGTCGTCGAAATTGTTGTCGCTCACGAGGATCAGCGTGCGTTCGCCGCTCGCGAGCCGCGGCCCCCAGGTCATCCCCTCGATGTTGTCCACGTGGCCGAGGCCGAGCTGGGTGAGATCGGCCACCAGTTGCTTGCCGACCGGCTTGGCGCCGCCGATCGGCTTGTCCAGCACGGTGCCCGCGCCCGCGATATCGGCGCGGAAGATCCGGATCCGGTTACCCTGCCCCGCCACATAGCCCCGCTCCAGTACCAGCAGCTTGGTGGGGTCGAGCGGGTTCTCGGCGAGGATGCTCGCGACGCCGTTGTTGCCGTCGCCGGGTGCGAAGATCGGCTCGACCGGATAGGCGTACTGCGCGAGCACCGGCCCCGAGCGCGCCTGCACGGTGAGCCGGACCGGCGCGCCCGCGGCGGCGCTCGGGGCGGGGCCGTCCTGCAGCAGCGGCCCCTCCAGCGCGGTCACGAAGAGCATGCCGTCGGCGGCGAAGGTGGCGCCCTCCAGCCCGGCATTGCGGCGCGGGCCCGCGGTGGCGCGCATGGCGGTGTTGCCCGCGATCGGGAGTTCGCCCGCGTAGCCGCCGTCCGGGTGCGCGATCCGGGTGGCCGGGTCGATGAGCAGGTCCTCGAACCGCTCACCCTCCTGGGTCCAGACGAAGTCACCGGTGCGCGGATCCACCCGGATCTCCTCGGGATCCACCGAGAGCGCGCTGTAATCACCGCCCTCGGGGGCCTGGAGCGGGTGCGTCCCGGTGAGCGTGATCGGGCCGATGCCCTTGTCGTCCACGGCGAACCGCGCGGTATAGAACCGGGCCGGGTCGCGTTCCGAGCGATCGTCGCTGATCAGGACGTATTCACCGGTGCGCGCGGCGAAATCGATCCCGGAGAGCCCGCCCACCGCCGTCCCGTCGAACTCCAGCCCGAAGGGGAGCACCTGTTCACCGAGGAGCCGGACCGGGGGCGGCGCGGCCCCCGCCATCGGCACTCCCCCCGGCAGCACCAGTGCCGCACCTGCCAATACACCTGCAACGGCCCGACCCGTCCGCCCAACTAGCACGCGATAAAACTAGCCGAACTCGCGAGTAGGAGTGAAGAGCACCACAAACCGTACGGTTACCGAACACCGTGCCGTTCACCACAGCGAAACGCGGTGCGCGGCCCCCGGATCCGTGCAGCGGGAAAAGCGGCGGGCCCGCCACCGCGGCGCGGTGACGGGCCCGTCGGGCTTGCTGGCTACTTGCGCAGCGAGGCCGGGACCTCGAAGCGCTGGCCGTAGTTCTCGGCCAGGTAGTCGGCACGGGCCACGAAGGCCTCCTGCCCACCCGGGTAGCCGACGATGAACTGGTGCACGCCACCGGTCCAGGCCGGGAAGCCGATGCCGAAGATCGAGCCGATATTGGCGTCGGCCGTCGAGGTGAGCACCCCTTCGTCGAAGCACTTCTGGGTCTCGATGGCCTCGGCGAACAGCATCCGGTCGATCAGGTCCTGGAACGGGACCCGCAGGTCGGTGCTGGTCTTGTAGTGATCCCGGATGCCCTGCCAGATGTGCAGGCGCTTGCCGTCCTCGTCGTACTCGAAGAAGCCGGCCTTCTCCAGCCGGCCGGGGCGGCCCTGCTCGACCATGAAGTCGATGACGTCGAGCGCCGGGTGCCGCTCGGCGCCGAGGGTGATGTCGCCCCGCTCGGCCGCTTCCTGGGTCTCCCTGGCGATCTTCTGCATGAGCTTCATGTTCAGCTCGTCGGTCAGCTGCAGCGGCGCGGCCGGGTAGCCCGCGTGCAGGCCTGCCTGCTCGATCGTGGCGGGCTCGATGCCCTCCGTGAGCATGGCGATCGCCTCGTTGACGAAGGTGCCGATCACCCGCGAGGTGAAGAAGCCGCGGCTGTCGTTGACCACGATCGGGGTCTTCTTGATCGCGAGGGTGTAGTCGAACACCCGGGCCAGCGCCTCGTCCGAGGTCTTCTCACCGCGGATGATCTCGACGAGCGGCATCTTGTCGACGGGCGAGAAGAAGTGGATCCCGATGAAGTCCTCCTGCCGCTTCACACCGTTCGCGAGACCGGTGATCGGCAGGGTGGAGGTGTTCGAGCCGAGCAGCGCGTCGGGGGTGACGATGTCCTCGATCTCCTGGAACACCTTGTGCTTGAGCTCGGTGTTCTCGAAGACCGCCTCGATCACGAAATCGACGCCGGCGAAGTCGGCCGGATCGGCGGTCGGCGTGATCCGGCCCAGCAGCGCCTTGGACTTCTCCTCGGTGGTGCGGCCCCGGGAGAGCGCCTTGGCCTCGATCTTCTCGGAGTAGTTCTTGCCGCGCTCGGCCGCCTCGATGGTGACGTCCTTGAGCACGACCTCGAACCCGGCCTTGGCGGAGACGTAGGCGATGCCCGCGCCCATCATGCCCGCGCCGAGCACGCCGATCTTCTTGATCTCGCGCTTCGGCACGTCCTTCGGCCGCGAGCCACCGTTGTTGATGGTCTGCAGGTCGAAGAAGAACGCCTGGATCATGTTCTTCGCGACCGGCCCGGTGAGCAGGTGCACGAAGTAGCGCGACTCGATCAGCGAGGCGTCGTCGAAGCCGACCTGCGAGCCCTCGACCGCGGCCGAGAGGATGGCGCGCGGGGCGGGCATGTTGGCGCCCTTGAGCTGCTTGCGCAGGTTCGCCGGGAAGGCGGGCAGGTTGGCCGCGAAGGCAGGCGAGGCCGGGGTGCCGCCGGGGATCTTGTAGCCCTTCACGTCCCAGGGCTGCACGCCGCCGTCGGGGTTGGCCTTGATCCACGCCTTCGCGGCCGGGACCAGCTCGTCGACCGAGCCGACCAGCTCGTCGACGAGCCCGATCTCCTTGGCCTTGGCCGGCTTGTTGCGCTGGCCCTGCAGCAGCACCTGCATGAGTGCGACCTGCAGGCCGAGCTTGCGGACGGTGCGGATGATGCCGCCGCCGGCGGGCAGCAGGCCGAGGGTGGCCTCGGGCAGCCCGATCTGCGAGCCGGGCACGTCGGCCGCGATCCGGTGGTGGGTGGCGAGCGCGATCTCCAGGCCGCCGCCGAGCGCGGCGCCGTTGATGGCGGCCACGACCGGCTTGCCCAGGGTCTCCAGCTTGCGCAGGGCGCCCTTGATCTCGGCCAGCTCGTCGAAGAGCGCCTGCGCGTCGTCCGGGCCGACGTGCATCATGTTCTTCAGGTCGCCGCCGGCGAAGAACGTCTTCTTCGCCGAGGTCAGCACGACACCGGTGATGTCGTCCTTCTCCGCGACCAGCCGGTCCACGGTCGCCGTCATCGACTTCTTGTACAGCTCGTTCATCGTGTTGGCGCCCTGGTTCGGGTCGTCCATCGTCAGTACGACGATGCCGTCCGAATCCTTTTCCCAACCGATCATGTTTTCGCTCACAGCTCTGTGTCTCCTATTTCCGGCTGCCGGTTGGGGTCAGACCCGCTCGATGATGGTCGCGACGCCCATGCCGCCGCCGATGCACAGGGTGACCAGCGCGTAGCGCGCGTTGCGGCGCTCCAGCTCGTCGACCATGGTGCCGGTGATCATGGCGCCGGTGGCGCCGAGCGGGTGGCCCATCGCGATGGCGCCGCCGTTGACGTTCAGCTTCTCGTCCGGGATGTTCAGGTCCTTCTGGAACTTGAGCACCACGGAGGCGAACGCCTCGTTGATCTCGACCAGGTCGATGTCGTCCAGCGTCAGCCCGGCCTTGGCCAGCACCTTGTGCGCGGCCGGGGTGGGGCCGGTCAGCATGATGGTGCCGTCCGCGCCGGAGGTGGCGGTGGCGACGACGCGGGCGCGCGGCGTCAGCCCGGAGGCCTTGCCCGCCTCCTCGCTGCCGACCAGGACCAGGGCGGAGCCGTCGACGATGCCCGAGCTGTTGCCGCCGTGGTGCACGTGGTCGATCTTCTCCACGAAGTGGTACTTCTGCAGCGCCACCGCGTCGAAGCCGCCCATCTCGCCGACCACCGAGAAGGAGGGGTTCAGCTTGGCCAGGTCCTCGACGGTGGTGCCCGGGCGCATGTGCTCGTCCCGGTCCAGCACGATCAGGCCGTTGATATCCCGCACCGGCACGATGGACTTGGCGAAGTAACCGCCGGTGGTGGCCTTGGCGGCCAGGTCCTGCGAGCGCACCGCGTAGGCGTCGACATCATCGCGGCTGAAGCCCTCGATGCTGGCGATCAGGTCGGCGGAGACGCCCTGCGGGACGAAGTAGTTGTCGTAGTTGGTGGCCGGGTCGAGCGCCCAGGCGCCGCCGTCCGAGCCCATCGGCACGCGGGACATCGACTCCACGCCGCCGGCCAGCACCAGGTCGTCGAAGCCGGAGCGCACCTTCTGCGCCGCCATGTTGACGGCCTCCAGGCCGGAGGCACAGAAGCGGTTGATCTGCACGCCGCCGACGGTGTCGGGCAGCTTGGCGCTCAGCACGACGGTGCGGGCGATGTCGCCGCCCTGGTCACCCACCGGGGAGACGACACCGAGGATGAGGTCCGAGATCCGGTCCTCGTCGAGGTTGGGGAAGCGGTTGCGCAGCTCCTGGACCAGACCAACGGTCAGATCGACCGGCTTGACCGAGGTCAGCGTGCCTTTCTTGTTACGGCCGCGCGGGGTGCGGATGGCCTCGTAAATGTAGGCCTCAGTGGTCATATCGGGGTGTTCCTTCCTAGGGGTGCGGCGGTGCGGACTCTCGTCCGTCCAGACGCTTCGTGTCCGTACCGCGAGCGGTGCGGACGCGGGGGGTTACCTCGCCGACCGGCCCTGGGACCGACCGTCCTGACGCTGTACAAAACCGGTCATGCAGCGATCGGCGCGTTTGCGCGCCCCGACCGAGCTCGGCCACCCGACCATACTACCGCGTGTGCGAACTCCGGTTAACTTAACGTGCTGAGGGCAAGGGTTGTCAACCATCCAGCCGTGTGGCACCCAGCTCACTGCGGAGCAGCTCGAGCGCCAGCTCGTCCGGGTCGCGCCGATCGCCGGGCGCCACCGGTTCCGCGGCGGCTTCCAGCATCTCCCGCTCCTCCTCCGCCGTGGTCGGCGGGATGGCGGCGCCGGAGCCGTAGCCGGAGCCGTTGCCGCTGGTCGCGGCGGGGTCGGGCGGGTAGGCGTCGGCCGGGCCCGGGTCGTCGGGGAGGTCGGGGTAGTCCGGGGGTGGGACGTCGTCGTACGGGGTGCGGGTCGGCGGTGCCGCAGTGCCGCGGCCGGCGGGGGGCGCGATGGTGCGGCCGCTCGTCGGGGCCGGGCGGGCCTGCGGCTCGGGGCGGGTCGCCGGGCCCCAGGCGGGTTCGCCGTCGGGGTCATCGGCGCCCGGCTCGGGGCGCGCCCGGTTCCCCTCCCGGTTCTGGCTCGGGCGGGAGTAGCGGGCTGCGCCCTTCTCCGGCTTGCGCTCGGCGCCGCGGCCCTGCTGCCTGGCCGGGGCCGGTTGGCGCGGCGGGGCGCCGCCCGCCTCCCAGCGCAGGTCGAGTTCGCGGTTCAGCACCGCGCGGATGGCGGAGCGCACCGCCTCCACGTTGCGCGGGTCGGCGAGCCGCTGCGCCAGCGGCGGGCTCTGGTGCGCGAACACCACGACGCCGCGCTCAACTCGCAGCACCGACGCGCCGGAGAGCAGCGCCTGCAGGGTCGGGCCGAATTCCCGGACCCGGCTGCGGATCTCCGGCCAGTTCTCGGTCACGACGCGCTGGATCTCGGCATCCGAGTCGCCCGGCGCCGGGCCGGACCCGTCCGATTGCGCCGCCGCCTCGTCCGCGGGTGCTTCGATCGCTGCGCGCGCGGGGTCCGCCGCGGCTGCCGTACTCGGCGCGGGCGCCTCGGCAGCCGTTTCCCGCGGCTCGACCACGGGCGGGTTCGCAGCGGCCCCCTCGGCTGCCTCCCGGCCGCCACCATCGGCCACCGGCACGGTCGTGCCCGATGCCACCGGCGCCCCTTGACCACCGTCCGCCGCCGGGCCGGTCACCTCCCCGCGGGAAGTCTCCGGCGACCGCTCGCCGACCTCTGCCATCGGCCCGGTCACATCCCCGGGGGGAGCCTCCGACGATCGCTCGCCGACCTCTGCCGTCGGCCCGGTCACATCCCCGGGGGAAGCCTCCGACCGTCGTTCACCGACCTCCGCCGTCGGCCCGGTCACATCTCCGAGGGAAGCCTCCGGCGACCGCTCGCCGACCTCTGCCGTCGGCCCGGTCGCGTCCGCGACAGATACCTCGCCCGTCTCCTGCCCACCGTCGGCCGCAGGATTCGCGCCGAGCGGCGCCCGGTCACCCGCAGGGGCGGCAGCGCCGGTCGGGGCCGCACCGATGGCGTCGGCCGCCGCCGCCCGTTCTTCGTGCGGAGCGGCAGCGGCCGACTCGACCCGGCCGGCATCCGAGCCGCTTCCGGGCGCGTCTTCCGAGCGGGGGGCGGATTCCGCTCCGGCCTCCCTGCCTGCGCCCCTCGCCGCCGGCGCATCGGACGCGCCCTCGGCACCGTCGGCGGACGACGCGTCCGGCCCGGCCCCGCGCTCCCGCCGGAGCAACGCCATCGCCTCGGCCCCGCGCCGCCGCTGCGGCTGATCGGCGCCGACGACGGGCACCGGATCCGGCGGCACGGCGACGGTCGCGCCCGCACCGCTCGGCGGCGCGAAGACCCCGCCCGCAACGGCCTTCTCCAACCGCTCCAACCGCTGCAGCGTCGCCGCGTCGGAATCGGAGGCGGCGGGCAGCAGCATGCGCGCGCAGACCACCTCGAGCAGCAGCCGGGGCGCGGTGGCGCCGCGCATCTCGCCGAGCCCCTCGTGCAGCAGCTCGGCGTACCGGGTGAGGGTGGCGGGGCCGATCCGCCCCGCCTGCTCGCGCAGCCGCTCCAGCACGTCGTCGGGGCCCGCGACCAGCCCGCGCTCGGTGGCGTCCGGCACCGCCCGGACCAGGATCAGGTCGCGCAGCCGCTCCAGCAGGTCGACGGCGAAGCGCCGCGGATCGTGCCCCGCCTCCATGACCTGCTCGACCACCCCGAAGAGCGCGGCACCGTCGGAGACCGCGAGCGCGTCGATCGCCCCGTCGATCAGCGCGACGTCGGTGACGCCGAGCAGCGCCACCGCCCTCGGGTAGGTGACGCCCGCGGGCCCCGCCCCGGCCAGCAGCTGGTCGAGCACGCTCAGGCTGTCTCGCGGCGAACCACCGCCGGCCCGGATGACCAGCGGGTACACCGCGTCCTCGACCGGCACCGCCTCCTGCTCGCAGATCTTCCCGAGCAGCCCGCGCATGGTGGCGGGCGGCAGCAGCCGGAACGGGTAGTGATGGGTGCGCGAGCGGATGGTGGGCAGCACTTTCTCCGGCTCGGTGGTGGCGAAGACGAAGATGAGGTGCGCCGGCGGCTCCTCGACGATCTTGAGCAGGGCATTGAAGCCCGCCGTCGTCACCATGTGCGCCTCGTCGACGATGAACACCCGGTACCTGGACTCCGCGGGCGCGTAGAAGGCGCGATCGCGCAGCTCGCGGGTGTCGTCGACGCCGCCGTGGCTCGCGGCGTCGAGCTCGATCACGTCCAGGTTGCCCGGCCCGCCGGGGCCGAGCGCGACGCACGACGGGCAGACCCCGCACGGCGTCGAGGTCGGACCATCCACACAGTTCAGCGAGCGCGCCAGAATGCGCGCCGACGAGGTCTTGCCGCAGCCGCGCGGGCCGGAGAACAGGTAGGCGTGGCTGATGCGGCCGGTGTCGAGCGCGGTGCAGAGCGGTTCGGTGACGTGCTCCTGCCCCACCACCTCAGCGAATGTTGCCGGTCGGTACTTCCGGTACAGAGCCACGGCCAGAGGCTACCGGCGGCCACCGACAGCGGGCCAGCCGCGCTCCGCCTGTCCGGAAAGCGATCCGGCGCACCACGGAACGCAATAAGTGATGCAAATCACATACCTACGGCGACCCTTTTCACAGGACCAGGGCACACCACGTGGGGCTATCGGGGAGCAATCACCCGCTGCCGGTCTCCGTACAGCCACCGTTCGCCCGATGAGAATCGCCGAACAGCTCGCCAAGCAGACCCGACGCCCGTTTACCCTCCGTTTCCCGCTCGCGCGCATCACGTTTGCCGATCGGCTGGTGTGCAATTTGCTGGTTATCTTGGATTGATTCCCCGCAAATTCAGCGCCACCACGGAATCCAACGGCGACACGATCGCCGCCGATTCGTCGAGGAGTGTGTATCGCCGTGCCGTCGTGTGACACCATCGCCGCAGCCTGGCTCGCGCGCACCGAGCTCGCCGCCGACCGCTCCGCGGTCGCCCTGCTGAGCCGGGCCATCGATCCGCCCGAGTCCGCGCCGGAGCGCGACCCGCTCCCGATCACCGCCGCCGCCGAGCCGGCCACCGCCGCGGCCATCCTCGAGCTGCTGGAGCACGGCGAGGTGCCGACGCTCGCCGCCGTCCGCACCCACATCGCGCACCGGGAGCTGCGCGGCGAGGCCGAGCGGACCGCACGGCTCGGCGAGCTCGCGCAGTGCGGCATCGACGATTTCGGGCGCATCCTGGCCCGGCTCACCCACGACCACTGGATCCGGCACGGCACCGGCCCGACCCGCCGCGACGTGCTCGACGCCCCCGCCGTGCACACGGCGGTCCGCGAGCACGTCGGCGACGTCGCGCCGACGGCCGTGCGGCACCTGTGGCTGCTGGAGCGGGCGCAGCGGGCGGGGTGGATCGCCTACAACACCAGCCCGCGTTCGCTCTGCGCCGGCCGCCGCTTCCACGCCGCCAAGTACGGGCAGCGGGTCTCGCTGCAGCCGGTGGAGACCATTGGCACCCTGGTCGCGCGCTTCGCCGACGACTACCGCACCAGGTACGACCGCTCGCCGCGGTGGAACACGCTCGCCCACGACCTGCGGGACAACCGCGGCCGCCGGGTCTTCTTCGACACCGCCGACGCGCACGTGCAGCGGCTCTGGCTGGTCACCGCCGGCTGGCTGGCCACCCCGAACGACCTGCCCGCGCCGGGCCCGCTGGCGCGGCGGCTGCTCGCCGCGCGCTGACCCGGGCTCAGTTCACCTGCCCGGCGGCGGCGGTGAAGGTGTTGCAGCGCGCGGTGCGGTTCTGCTCGACCCCGTTCTCGAACCACCGGCCGCCGTTCTCGGCGGTGCCGTGGTCGCGCATGTCGCCCGCCTGGTCGCCGCGGCCGTAGGCATCGCGCCTTGCCACATTCAGCTGGGTCGAGCTCAGCGAGCCCGCCTCCGAGGAGCTGCCGATGAACATGCCGTCGAAGCAGTTGGCCTGCAGCTCGACCCGGCGGGAGAGCTCCAGCCCCTGCGTGCTGCGCACCCCGGCGTCCACCCGGTCGCTGTTCGCCCGGCGCAGGATGCCGCTCAGCGCCTGCACGTGGTGGCCGTACTCGTGCGCGAAGACCGACAGGTAGACCACCCAGTTGTCCTCGAAGAGGTCGGTCTGCAGCTGGCTGATCGGCATGTAGATGGTGTGGTTGGCCGGGCAGTAGAACGCGGCGAACTCGCTGGTGGTTCCGGTGCACGGGGTGGTGACGCCCGCGGTGGAGGCGGTGATCGAGAGCGCCGGGTCGGAGAACGGGAGCCCGGCCCCGGTGAGCACCGGGCGCCAGGCGTCCGCCAGGCACCCGGCCGCGGTCTCGAAGAAGGTACGCGCGACCTCGACCCCGGTGCCCCAGGGCGCGTAGTCGCAGTCGGCGGGCAGCAGGGTGGCCGAGGCGTCGGTGAGCAGCGGGTTGGTCGCGGTCTCGGCGGGGCCGCTGTCGGTCTCGCCCGGCGGCTGGTAGCCGAAACTCGGGTCCGGCCCGGTGGACTGGTCGGCGGTGTGCGTGGCGGCGCCGAGCCGGACCAGCCCGACGACCACCGCGATCACGATCGCGAGCACGGTGAAGACGATCTTGCCGCCGCCGGATTCGCGCGGCCGGTTCGGGCCACCCGGCGGGCCGTAGGGCGCGGGCGGCCTGCCGTACGGCGGGGGCGCCCCGTACGGCCGCGGCGCCCCGTACGGCTGCGGCGCGCCGTAGGGCTGCGGCCGCTGTTGTGAATACGCCTGCGGCGGCGCGTAGCCCGACGAGGGAGCGGACCGCCCCTGCGACGGACTCGGCCGCCCGGGCGGCGGCGCGGCATAACCGGGCGGCGGGGCGGGATTGCCGGGCGGCGGAGCGGAGTGCCCGGGGGGCGGCGCGGAGCCGGGCGGCCTGCGCTGCCCCGGCTGCTGCGGATAGCCCGGCGGCGGGCGCTGCCCCGGGGGCGGCCCGTACGGGCCGTACGGGCCCTGACCTCCTCCGGACACCGGGCCATGACCGTGCGGAGGTCGAGTCACTCCACCGTCCCCCTCCGCTTCACAGGTTCAACAGCCGCCGAGGAAGGATAGCAACCCGTCTAGAGTATCCAGCCATGCTGAGTTTCCGGGGGGGCGCCCGAGCCGCACTCCTGCTCCTGGCCGCGGCGGCAACGTTCGCCGGCGCGCCGCTCGCCACCGCCCAGCCCGCGCCGGGCGCTGCGATCATCGCCGATCTGACGCTGAACCGGGACGGCGTGCTCGAGGTGGTCGAGACGATTTCGGTGCCCGAAGGCGGGAAGTTCACGATGTCGCTGCCGCTGCGGCTCGATCTCGGCGACGGCAGGGAGCGCCGCTTCGAGGTCACCGACGTGGCCACGCAGGGCACCGGGACGACGACCTTCGCCGACGACCAGTTCACCATCGAGGCGAACCCGGGCGAGTCGACCTTCCGTTACCACGTGCGCAATACCGTCGGCGTGGCGCCGGAGAGCCAGGTCTTCAACTGGGTCGGGCTGCTGAACGCCGACGTCTCGTCGATCAGCGCCACCGTGGTCGCGCCGAGCTACCAGATGGCGCTGGTGGACTGCAAACTCGGCCCGATCGGCGCCACCAGGCCCTGCGCGGACGTGCACATCGAGCCGGACGGCGTGCTCTACCTGGAGCAGACCGGGCTGCAGCGCGGCGACGCCATCGATCTGCGGCTGCAGCTGCCGCCGAACACGGTGCCCGCCAATGCCGACATCACCGAGCCGGGCCGGTCGCCGTTCGCGCTCTCCCTGCCCGCGCTGATCGCCTTCGGCGTGCTGCTCGCCGCGCTGGCTGGAATGGCGGCGCTGGTGCTCGGGGCACGGCGCGGCACCGCCGACGACGGCACCCGCGTCATCGATCCGCTGCTGCGGGACGGCAACACCGTGCAGTTCACCTCGCCCGAGGGCGTGCTGCCCGGCGAGGCGGGGCTGCTGCTCGACGAGCACGCCGACCCGGTCGACCTCGCCGCCACCGTCATCGACCTCGCGGTCCGCCGCTACCTGCGGATCAGCCGGATCGCGGAGGCGGACTGGCGGATCGAGCGGGTGAACCCGGCCGACGACCAGCTCCGCGACTACGAGCGGATCGTCTACGAGACGCTGCTGCCCGCGGAGGCGGACGCCGTCCGGTTCTCCGAGCTGAGCGCCCCCGGCCGGATGTCGCTGGACGCCCTGCGCGCCGGGCTGATCGCCGATGCCGTCGCGCGCGGCACCTTCACCGATCCGCGCAGCCGCGCGCTGCCGCGCTACCTCGGCGCCGCGCTCGTCGCGGTCGGCGCCGCGGTGACCGTCGTGCTCGCGCTGACCGCGGGGCACGCGCTGGTCGGCGTCGCGATCGCGCTCGGCGGGGTGGCCGCGCTGCTGCTGCCGAGCAGGCTGCCGCTGCGCACCGACCGCGGCCGGGAGCTGGCCGCCCAGCTCCGCGCCATGCAGCGCGGGCTGGAGCAGGTCCGGCGCGCGGACGTTCCGGTCGATCAGCAGGAGCTGCTGTTCTCCCGGGCACTGCCCTTCACGGTGGTCGGCGGGCGCGGGGACAACTGGATCCGGGTGTTCGGCGATCTCGATCCGACCGCCGACGGCGACCCGGGGCTCTACTGGTTCGGCGGCTTCGAG
>NZ_JBHSAX010000014.1:737099-882608 GCF_042650385.1 Nocardia jiangsuensis | reverse complement strand
GGCTCTTCGGCGGCGGCACCCGCTGAGCGGGTGCCGCGCGCCTCAGGCCTGCAGCCGGCGGACGGCGCCGAGCGGATCGGCGTAGAGCACGCTCAGCGAGGTCACCACCGCGGCGAATTCCTGCACCTTGCCGCCGAATCCGCTGATCCGGATATCGGTGGGCGGCAGCTGGCTGCCCTGCTGGAAGGCCTTGGCCACGTGCGACACGGCCGGGCGGTAGGCGGTGAAGGCCTGGCCGCCGAGGACCACCCGGTCCGGGTTCAGCATGTCCCGGACGAGCGCGACGGTGTGGCCGAGGATGGTGGCGCGCTCGGCGAGCAGCTCGCGCGCCGGCTCGGAGCCCGCCTCGGCGGCCCGGTACAGATCGGCGATGGTGGTGCCGCCGGTTCCGTTGTGCGCCGGGATGATCCCGCGCCCCACGGCGCGCGCGTGCACCGAGCGATCGCCGACGGTGACCTCGAGGCAGCCGGTCCGGCCGCAGCTGCAGCGCACGTCCGAGCCGGTGGGCAGGTGCGCGATGGAGCCGGGGCCGTTGCTCGGGGTGTGCACCCGGCCGTCGAGGGTGACGGCGATGCCCGCGGTCTCGCGGACGTAGAAGTAGAGGCTGCTGCCCTGGCCGGGCCCCTTGTCGCTCGCCGGCTTGCGGCCCGGCTTCTCCCCGACGCGGGCCGAATCCGGGACCGGGAGCAGCAGTTCGGAGGCGGCCATCGCCTCGACGTGCGGCGCGACCGAGACCGGGAGCTCGAGCACCTCGCCGAGCACCGGGCCGACGGCGGCACCGTGCCAGTCCAGCTTGGGGTGGTCGACGACGCCGGTGAGCGGGTCGACCCGGCCGCCGATGGCGACGCCGGCCCAGAGCGGCTTGCGCCGGTGCCAGCGCTGCAGGAACGCGCGGGCGCTGCGCGCGACGGTGTTCACCGCGAACTGCTGCCCGCTCTGCGGGGTCGCGATGGCGAGGCCGCCGAGGATCCGGCCGCGCAGGTCCGCGGCGACGATCTTGGTGGCCGCGGCGCCGATGTGGATGCCGAGCGTCAGGTACTTCTCGTGGTCCACCTCGAAGGGGACCCGGGGGCGGCCGACGGCGCCCGCGGCGGTGAGGTCGGGCCGCTCGCGCAGCAGGCCGGCCGCGAGCAGCGCGGAGACCTGCCGGTTCACGGTGGCGATGCTGGAGCCGGTGCTCCTGGCCGCGTCGTCACGGGAGACCGGGCCGGCGGTCGCCGCGCGGAGCACCGCGGCGGCCGGGTTGTCGGCGACCCGGAGTTCCGGGGTCACGACGGGACGCTGGGTACGCGGGCGGGCAGTCGGGGCGGACCGCGAAGTTCGTTCGGCGGTACGGGTGGACATCGTGGAAGACGACATCGTGAATCCTTATGCAATGTCCCGATCGGGACGGATACCTACGGGGTGCGGCAACGAGGCAGCACAAGCCCTGGGTGTGGGCTCAGCCGCGGCGGCGGGAACAACACAGTTCCCGGGTGAGCGGAAGCCGAAGGCCGAGCGCGAAGGTCACGTACGTGACCTTCGGGGCGGCGGTACGGCTGGCAGGCATAACTAGACGGTAACACCGGGGCGGGGCCCCACCAAGCTTTCCATGGGGAAAAACTGGGTAAAACCTTCCGATCGGATTCATTTCGGTGCCGAATCACAGCTGGTGAGAATAGTTTTCGTCAGGAGGGCGGGATACCACACCTTCTCCGGACAGCACGAAGCCCCGCCCGGTGGGTGAGTCGCCGGGCGGGGCTACGCGGTGGGTTGCGCGCGCCTGCCTACCTGGTGGGCGCGGGAGCCGGCGCGTTGATGGTCTGGAAGTACTGGATCGCCGCGGCGATCGCCACGGGGGCGGTGACGAGCAACTGCCCCGCAAGCGTGCCGAGCGCACCGATGGCGACGATGCCGCCGAAGCAGCCGATGACCGCGGCCGGAACGAACGGACCGAACAGCCCGACGATGGTGGCCGAGGCGACGGTGGCGCCCGCGATACCGCCGAGCACGCAGCCCGCGGCGCCGCCGACCAGGCCGCCGACCAGGGTGCCGATGGTGGCGCCCGCGGCGATGGTGCTGGTCAGCCTGGTCCAGGCCGCGACCTCACGGTCGTACTCGTTCTTCCACGGCGCCTTGTCCTCGTAGGGCAGCGCGACCGGCTTGTACTGCGCGTGTGCCAGATCGACCAGCGGCGTCAGCGTCGCCGAGTTCCCGGCGATATTCGCGGCGATCGGAAACTCGAACTCGTCGATCCGGAAATTCAGCGCGGTGCCGGCCACCACGGTGCCGTTCGGCGCCTTGACGCGGAACTCGTTGTCCTCGACGACCAGCGCGCCCTGGTCGATCGAGATGATCGACTGGGTATCGGTGGCGTGCGCGGTGAAATTCACGCCGCCGGACTCGGCGGGTGCCTGCGGCGCTGCCCCCGCGGTGCCGGTCACGACACCCGTCACCGCGGTGACCAGGGCCGCGGCTACGGCCAGCTTCCTCATCCTCATGGAGCTTCCCTCATCTCGTAGAGCTTTCGCCGGAAAGCATGTGTTACGGGAGGGTCACACGACGAGGGAAAAAAGCAGGGCGATTCCAATGGAGCGGAGGCGCCCCGGACGGCTTTCGTTTCCATCCAGGCGAAAGGATTCCGCCGCGCGGGATATTCCGCTGCGGTTTGCTTCGAGTGCCCTGGACAGGACGGCTACTCGGCGGCCGCCTTCTTCGCTCCGGCCGCCTTCTTGGTCGCGATCGTCCGTTTCGCCGTCGCCTTCTTCGCGGCGGCCTTCTTCACCGGCGCCTTGGCCGCCTTCTTCACCGGCGCCTTGGCCGCCTTCTTCACCGGCGCCGCACCCGCGGCGTCCGCGGCCGCCGCCTTTGCCTGCTTCTTGAACTCGCGCACCTGCGCCAACGTCTCCCCGTCGGTCACATCGGCCACCGAACGCCGCGACCCCTCGTCGCCGTACGCGCCGGCCGCCGCCCGCCAGCCTGCGGGCTCGACCCCGCGCTGCTTGCCGAGCAGCGCGAGGAAGATCTTGGCCTTCTGCTCCCCGTATCCGGGCAGGTCGCGCAGCCGGCGCAGCACCTCGGCGCCGTCCGGGTCACCGGCGGTCCAGAGCTGCTCGGCGCGCCCGTCGTAGTGCTCGATCAGGTAGCGGGCCAGGTCCTGGGCGCGGCGGGCCATGGAGCGGCCGTACCGGTGGATGGCGGGCGGGGTCGCGCAGAGCTCCTCGAACTCGGCCGGATCGGCCTCCGCGATCCGGTGGATGTCGAAGCCGCCCATCCGATCGGCGATCTTCTTCGGCCCGCGGAAGGCGTGCTCCATCGGGTACTGCTGGTCGAGCAGCATGCCGAGCAGGGTGGCGAAGTGATCGGCGCTGAGCAGTTCGTCGGCCCCCGGCTCCTGGGCCAGGCAGAGCGTGCGGCTCATCGGTACTCCTCGATCGGGGCGGGCGCCTCCATCATCGCACTCCGCGCGCAGGCGAATCTCTGGTGACCCACCTCACAAACCGGCCGCGCGTGATCATCGCGCCCCACGTAGGCTCGCCGCATGCCTCAGACGACGCCCCTGCCACAGCCGACGGCGCCACAGACGGACGGGAAGCACACCATGACCACCGACGGGTTGCGACCGGATCGATTCGACCGCGAAGGGCACGACCAGCTGGTCGACGTTCGCGACCTGCAAGCCGCCCTGCCCGGCATCCACCGGCTGCGCACCTGGGCGCACGAGGCGCTCGCGCTCGCCCCCGGTGAGCGCGCGGTCGACATCGGCTCCGGCACCGGCTCGGAGGTCTTCGCCTTCGCCGACGCGGTCGGCCCCACCGGCACCGCGATCGGCGTCGAGCCGGACCAGAACCTGCTCGCCTCGGCGCAGCGCCGCGCCACCGAGCTCGGCGCGCACGCGGAGTTCCACCCCGGCGACGCCTACGGCATCCCGTTCCGCGCCAACTCCTTCGACGCGGTGCTCTGCGAGCGGGTGTTCCAGCACCTCACCACCCCGCTGCGGGCGGCGCGGGAGATCGAGCGGGTGCTGCGGCCGGGTGGCCGCACGGTGGTGATGGACGTGGACTGGGGCACCGCGATCCTGCACCCCGGCGCCAGGGACATCACCCGCGAGGTGATCGAGACGCTGCTCGCCAGCACCACCAACCCGCTCTCCGGACGCAGGCTCCCCGGCCTGCTCACCAAGGCCGGGCTGGAGATCGACGACATCGGCTCGCACGCGCTGGTGCAGGAGCGGGCGGCCGCGGCGGGCTCGCTGGTCACCAAGATCTCGGCCATGGCGGTCGCCCGCGGCCGGATCACCGAGCCCCAGCGGGAGGAACTGCTCGCCGAACTCGCCCGCGGCGCCGAGACCGGCGACATCCACCTCTCGGTGACCATGTTCGCGGTGTTCGCGCACAAACCGGAAGGCCGGTAGCGCCCGCGCGGGCGGCGGACGCCCGCCCGCCGCCGCCCGCCGGGGCTCAGTTGTCCAGGTGCTTCTCGGTGGCGGCCAGCAGCACGCAGGTGGCCAGCCCCTCCATCGCCTGCTCCAGCTCGGGCAGCCCGGGGAAGCTCGGCGCGATCCGGATGTTCCTGTCCTCCGGGTCCTTCTTGTACGGGAACGCGGAACCCGCCGCGGTGAGCGCGATTCCGGCGTCCTTCGCCAGCGCGATCACCCTGGCCGCGGTGCCTTCGAGCACGTCGAGGCTGATGAAGTAGCCACCCTTTGGCTCGGTCCAGGACGCCACCTTCGAGGCGCCGAGCCGGTCCTCCAGGATCCGCAGCACCAGCGCGAACTTGGGCTCCAGGATCGCCCTGTGCTTCTGCATGTGCGCCCGCACGCCATCCGCGTCGCCGAAGAAGCGCAGGTGCCGCAGCTGATTGATCTTGTCCGGGCCGATGCTCTTCTTCCCGGCGTGGGTCAGGTACCAGTCCAGATTCGCCGTCGCCGCGCCGAAGAAGCTGACCCCCGCGCCGGCGAAAGTGATCTTGGAGGTGGAGGCGAAGACCAGCGGGCGGTTCGGGTTCCCCGCCGCCGCGGCCAGCCCGAGCACGTCGAGCACCGGGGCCGCGGTGTCGGTGAGCGGATGCACCGCGTACGCGTTGTCCCAGAACAGCCGGAAGTCCGGCGCGGCGGCCGGCATCGAGACCAGCGCGCGCGCAACCTCTTCGGAGAAGACGACACCGCTCGGGTTCGAGTAGTTCGGCACCGCCCAGAGGCCCTTGATCGCCGGGTCGGCCGCGACCAGCTCGGCGATCAGGGCGGTGTCCGGCCCGTCCGGGCCGATCGGCACCGGAATCATCTCGACGCCGAGACTCTCGGTGATCGCGAAGTGCCGGTCGTACCCGGGACTCGGGCACAGGAACTTCACCACCGGCTCGCTCGCCCAGCGCCGCTCGGAATCCGGGGTGCCGTAGAGCATCGCGAAGACCAGCACGTCGTGCATGATCTCCAGGCTCGCGTTGTTGCCCGCGATCAGGTTCGCGACCGGGATGCCGAGCAGCTCACCGAAGATGGCGCGCAGCTCGGGCAGGCCGTGCTGGCCGCCGTAGTTGCGGCAGTCGGTGCCGGAGCCGTCCCGGTAGTCGCCGTCGCCGGGCAGGGTGAGCAGCCGCGCCGAGAGGTCGAGCTGCTCCGGCGCGGGCTTGCCGCGGGTGAGATCCAGCGTGAGCTTCTCGGTCTGGAGCTTCGCGTAACTCGCGGCCTGGGTCTCGTGCTCGGACACCAGTTCCTCGTGGCTCATCAAACCGATCTGCGTTTGCCGGGACATCCTGAGCAGCCTTTCAAGCAGCGTGGGGGTGGAAGCGCCGCTCACGTTACTCGAGACCGGCGCAGCGCCGGGTGCCGTTGGCACGGCCGGGAAGTGCGGAACGGGCGGCCGATCGCCGCGCCGGGGGAGGGATTGAGGGGACCCCGCGCACCCGGCAGAGCCCGTTGACCCTTGCTGCCTTCCGGCCCTGGGGGAGTTCACAGGATGCGCGCCGCGCGGGATCCGTCGGCCAGTGTAGCGGCCCACACCCGCCGTGGCCCAATCCGGGGCGGTTTGGGTCGTCGGCGCCCCGTTCGCTATGCTGCTGCACGGAGGATTCGCCTAGTGGCCTATGGCGCTCGCCTGGAACGCGGGTTGGGTTAACGCCCTCAGGGGTTCAAATCCCCTATCCTCCGCATCGGCCCGGGCCGGGAACACCAGTTCCCGGCCCGGGCCTTTTCCGTGTCACCGCCCGTTCGCCTAAGTGACCGCAAATTCCCTGCCGATTGAGGCTTCCACCACGCTGGCAACCTGCTAAGTTAATGACAATTCTTCCAGCAGAGGAGCGCAACGATGCGTACAAGCCTTCGTCTCACCGCCGCCTCGGTCGCGGCGGCAGCCCTGGTCGCCACCGCCTCCGGCGCCATGGCGCAGCCGATCGAGCCCGCCCCGGCGCCGGTCGCCACCGACCGCTACAGCACCAGCTCCTCCGGTGCCGACCACGCGGGCGACGCGCTGCGCACCGGGCAGTACCTGATCCAGCAGGGCAATGTGATCGGCGTCCTCGTGCTGCTGGTCACCGCCCCGTTCAAGATCTTCACCAGCGGTGTCTGCGATCTGGCCGCCGGCTCCAGCCTGCCCAACCCGTGCGTGCCGAACGTCTGGTAATCCGGTTGCCACACCGGCACCGGGCCGACCAGGCTGGCCCGCGTGCCGGATATCGCGCTGCACCCGCTGACCGAGGACACCCTGCCCGCGCTGCTCGCCGCCGCGGTCGCCGACGCCGACCCGCTCGAGGTCATGCCGCCGGTTGCCGGTCAACCCGGGTGGACGGCGGAGCGGCGCGCCGCCTTCCTCAGCTTCCACCGGGCGCGCGGACTCGCCGCCGAGCCGATCGAGCTGACCTTCGTCGTCCTCGAGCTGAACGCGGTGGTCGGCGCGGCCCGGCTGCGACCGACCGGCGCCGGTGAATTCGAGACCGGCATCTGGCTCGGCCGCGGCGCGCGCGGCCGCGGGGTCGGCCGCGCCGTGGTCGCGCTGCTGCGCGCCGAGGCATCGCGCGCCGGGGCGCGGCGCATGGTCGCGACGACGACCGCGGAGAATGCCGCCGCGCGCGGGCTCATGGACAGCGCGAGCGTCCGGGTCGACGGCACGGACGTGCACGGCACCTGGCGGCTGCACTGATCGACCCCGCACCGAGATGCGCGGGCCCATGGACGGCGCGGCCTCCGGATCACGGCACTGAGATGCCGCGCTGATCAATCCCGGTGCGCGGCAACGACTTCGGCCACGGCCGCGGCCAGGATCGCCAGGTATCGATCCGGGTCGGGCAGCACCGCCGGGTCGGCGTGCACCGAGAGCGTCACGGTGTCACCGAGGCCGGTCACGCCGTGTGTCAGGTGCATGACGCTGCCCAGCGCGGGAAAGCCGCTGCTCCAGCGCACCGCTCCCCCGCCGAAGCGCAGATCCGCCGGACCGCGGTGCACGCTGGAGACGACGGTGTGGCCGGTGATCTCGCTCGGCACGACATCGGCCGGGTACCGCTCGATATCCCGGCGCAGCACCGCGGCGGGCAGCACCGCTGTCACCCGGTCCTGCGCCAGGAGCAGCGGGTGCATCGCCCTGGTGCGGCGCGCGGCGAGCTCGGCGGCGATCAGCGCCGAGCGCGCCCGCAGCTCCGGCACCTCCGGGTGCAGCTCGACGCCGACGCTGCGGAAATTGTTCCGCCCACCCGCACCCGCCGGAATCGCCACCGGCACCTGTGCGCCGAGCCGCCGCACCTCGTGCCCGCGCTCGGCGAGGTACCGGGCGAGCGCCACCGAGACGACGGTCGACGCCAGCGCGGTGACGGTGCGGCCCGGCGCGCGCAGTTCATCGGCGGGCAGCACCAGCACCCGTGCGACGTGCCCGGTCGGCATCGCGGCGGGGTTCAGCGGCCCCGGCGGATAGCAGGGGCCGGGCGGCGGGATCTCCCCCGCGGCCGTGCGCGCCGCCAGCTCCCGCCCGGCCCTGGCCGCGCCGAGACCGCGCAGCACCGTCGCCCCCAGCCGCCAGGGGTAGAGCGCCACGCCCGCCAGCGCGCGCCGCACCCCAGCCGCGCGCACATCCGCACGTGCAGCGGAGACCGGCTCCCCGGCCCCGAAGAGCTGCCGCGCCAGCCGAGCCGCACCGCGGCCGTCGGCAAGCGCATGCGACACCTGCAGCACCGCGACGAGCGCCGGATCGCCGGTGACACCCGTTCCAGGGACACCGCGTACCCCGCGGAAGACGTGCAACCGCCACGGAAACTCCGCGGCCTCGACCCTGCTGCCGAGCAGGACCCCGAGCGCACGCGACACCCCGTGCCAATCGGAATCGGGAATCTCGTGTTGCCGGAATTGTTCTGAATGGAATTGTGAGGGCGTCCAGAACGGCTGGTTCAGGTCGGCGGGAGTCCGGCGGAGGCGAACCGAGAGTTCCGGGATGCGCGAGCTGCGGCGGGCGATGAATTCGCGCAGTTCCGCGTCGGGGAGCCCGGTATCGGTGAAACAGTAGAGCAGGAAGAGATCGGTGGGGCCGCGCGCCGAGAGCCAGTACATCGTCGCGTCCTGCGCTGCCAGCGATTCCACCGACCCGAGGTTACCGGCGCCGGTACGGAGTGCCAGCGCGGGCTAACGGCCCCGGACGCGCGAAGGCCCCGAGCCCGCCGGCTCGGGGCCATCCATTCCGCTCGAGAATCCGACCGGTTCAGCGGCGGCGGAATTCCGCACCGGGTAGCCCGGCTAGGAACGTGTTCCATTCGCCCCGGGCGAACGCCAGCACCGGGCCACGACCATCGGCCTTGCTGTCCCGGACCGCTACGTTGCCGTCGATCAGGAATGCGACTTCCACACAGTTCCCGTCGGGCCCACTGTAACTACTCTTCCGCCACACAGCGCCGGTTGTATCAACCTCCACGGCACTAGTCTCCTTTGCTGCGTCGAGAACGATAAATCCTGAGTTCGTTCACGGCACCGGGCTTCGCGCATGCGAAACCCAGGTACGTCAATTAGTTGATGGTGTCGAGCATCCCCAGTGCGTCGCGAGTGCACTGTTCGCCTAGGTGATAACCACCTCGATCAGGGCCGGCCCCGTGCTAGACAGTAGCAGGTCCACCGAAAAATTGCTCACCTCATACCTATTCGACTCCGTTCCTGCGCCGAAAGGTGCAGTTCGGGATGTTGCGCAACCATTGCCGGGCGCCACGGACCATTCCCCAGCAACGCTTGAAGTCTACATTCCAACACGGCGTGATTTGTTCGTGATCGTTCATTTTTAATCCCGTCGGGTGGCCGAACCGGGCAACTGGGCACACCGTGGATGATGGACGGATGCACGACCGCGAACGAGATGCCGAGGGCAGGGCGCGCAACGCCAGACCCCGCGACAGCTTCGGCAGGCCGCTGCCGCCGGGCAGCGTCGGGGTGCCGCGGATCCCGGACGACCTGGAGCTTCCGCCGGACCGCACGCTCGGCTACGCACAGGAGTTGCTCGACGACGGCCTCGCCTTCAACGCGCACGAGGTGCTGGAGGCGGCCTGGAAGAACGGCCCGTTCGCCGAGCGGCTGCTCTGGCAGGGGCTGGCCCAGCTCGCGGTCGGGTTGACCCACATCCAGCGCGGCAATCCCACAGGCGCGCGCACCCTGCTGCTCCGCGCCGCCGGGCGGCTCGAGCTGTACACCCCGGAGCCGGGCGGCGAGCACGGCGTCGACCGCGCCGGGCTGATCGAGTACACCCGCGCGCTGCTCGCGCTGCTCGCCGCGGGCGCGGCGATCGGCCCGGACGATCTGCGCCCGGCACTGCGCGGCCGATGAGGGCACCGGACCCCGGCGCCGCACAGCCGATGGACGCGCCCGAACCCGACACAGCGCTCCCGGCGAACTCGCCCGAACCCGGCGCCGGGCGTTACGCGCCGAGCCCCTCCGGCGACCTGCACCTCGGCAATCTCCGAACCGCCGTCCTCGCCTGGCTCTTCGCCCGCTCCACCGGCCGCCGCTTCCTGCTGCGCATGGAGGATCTGGACCGGGTCCGCCCCGGCGCCGCCGAGCGCCAGCTCGCCGACCTGCGCGCCATCGGCCTGGACTGGGACGGCGAGGTGATCAGGCAGTCGGCGCGGCTGCCGCACTACCGCGCCGCCGTCGCGCGGCTCACCGCCGCGGGCCGCACCTACGAATGCTTCTGCACCCGCAGGGAGATCCAGCAGGCGGCGACCGCGCCGCACGCACCGCAGGGCGCCTACCCGGGCACCTGCCGCGCGCTCACCCCGGACCAGCGCGCCGAGTTCCTGGCCGCGGGGCGACCGGCCGCGATCCGGTTGCGCGCCGAGGTCGCCGAGTTCGAGATCGCCGACGAACTGCACGGCCGCTACCGCGGGGCCGTTGACGACGTGGTGCTGCTGCGCGGCGACGGCGTCCCCGCCTACAACCTCGCGGTGGTGCTCGACGACGCCGCGCAGGGAATCGACCAGGTGGTGCGCGGCGACGACCTGCTCTCCTCCGCGCCGCGACAGGCGTATCTCGCCACCCTGCTCGGCTTTCCGGTGCCGCGCTACGCGCACGTTCCGCTGGTACTCAACGCGGCGGGGCAGCGGCTCGCCAAGCGCGACGGGGCGGTGACGCTCGCCGATCGCCGTGCGCTCGGCGATTCGGCGGAGCGAGTTTTCGCGCTACTGGCCGGTTCGCTCGGCCTCGCCGGGCGCACTCCGGCCGCTGTGCTGGCCCGATTCGATCCCGCGCGGTTGCCGCGCGATCCCTGGACACTGGACCCGAATAGGTTGTCGCCAGCGAAGGAATGTCCGTAACGTACGCACTCGACCCGATCGACTGATCACGGACGAGGACATACATATGACGAGCGGTGGGTACGACCCCAACCAGTATCCGCAGGGCGGGCAGCAGTACCCGCAGGGCGGCGGCCAGCAATACCCCCAGCAGGGCGGCGGGCAGCAGTACGGCCAGCAGCAGCCCCAGTACGGGCAGGACCCGTACGGCCAGCAGCAGCCCCAGTACGGCCAGCAGCCGCAGTACGGGCAGCAGCCGCAGTACGGCCAGGATCCCTACGGCCAGCAGCAGCAGTACCCGCAGACCGGTCAGCAGTACGGCCAGCAGCCGGGCTACACCGGCCCCGGGCAACCCGGTGACCTCGGCATTCGCATCGTGGCCCGGATCATCGACAACCTGATCGTTGGTATCCCGGTCGCCATCGTCGCGGCGCTCATCGGCTACGACAACTTCGTCGGGCAGTTCATCGCCGGCCTGCTGATCTCGCTCGCCGGCATCGCCTACTTCGTCGCGCTGGAGACCTCGCAGGGCGCCACGCTCGGCAAGAAGATCTTCGGCCTCAAGGTGCTCGCCCCCGGCGGCGCGGCCAAGATCGACCCGCAGACCTCGGTCAAGCGCAACCTGTTCATGCTCGCCAACGTGATCCCCTGCGTCGGCGGCCTGATCTCGCTCGGCCTGATCATCTACATCATGGTCACCATCTCGAACGACCCGAACCGGCAGGGCTGGCACGACAAGTTCGCCGGCGGCACCCAGGTCGTCAAGACCGGGCAGTAGGCCACAGCGAACGAAACGAGGGGCGCCCCCACCACCGGTGGAGGCGCCCCTCGCGCGTTTCCCCGGTCAGGCCGACCCGACGAGCACGATCACGAAGTACACGATGGTCAGCACGATGCCGCCGACGCCGATCCAGATGCCTGCCAGCGCCATGTTGCGGCCGTCCTGGCCGTTGCGCTCCTTGATCTGGTTCAGCGCCATGACGCCGAGGACGATGCCGACGATCGAGCCGATGCAGGTGCAGAGCCCGACCAGCGAGACGATCAGCGAGGCGATGGCGAGGCCGTTGGTGCCCTGGTTCTGCTGGTAGCCGTAGGGCTGGTAACCGCCCGCGTAACCCGGATTGGCGTAGTTCGGCTGCGGCTGGCCGTACGGCTGCGCGGCGGGTTGCTGCGGGTAGCTCGGGTACGACTGGCCCGGGTAGGGCTGCTGCGGCTGGCTCTGCGGCTGCCCGTACTGCTGCTGGCCGTACTGCTGCTGCTGGCCGTACTGCTGCTCGGGCTGCTGCGGCGCCGACGGGTATCCGGGCTGGTCGGAGGTCGGGTACTGCGGCGCCGAGCTCTGCGCGCCGGAGTCGGGCGACACGCCCTGGCCGCCGTACTGCTTCCACCACTCGTCGGAATCGCCGGGATTCGTCATGGCTACAGCGTATTCCACGACCTGGTTTGATGAGGCACGTGACCGATTCCACCAAGCTCGACGACCACGACGGGTCTGGGCGCCCCGTGTCCGGCCATGCGGCATTCGCCCAGGCGGCACGGGGCTACTACACCCCGATCGTGGCGCTCTTCGCCACCACCCTGATCATCTCCAACGTCTGCGCCACCAAGGGCGTGGAGTTCTTCGCCGGCTCTTCGCTGATGCTCGGACCGGTGCAGATCCTGCCGATCGCCACCGACGGCGCCTTCTTCCTCTTCCCGCTCGCCTACATCCTCGGCGACGTGCTCAGCGAGGTGTACGGCTTCCGCGCGACCAGGCGCGCCGTGCTCTACGGCTTCACCGCGCTGCTGATCACCGTCGCCTGCTTCGCCATCGCGATCCGGCTGCCGGCCGCCGGCTTCTACGAGAACCAGGAGGCGTTCCGCACCGTCATCGGCACGACGCCGCGGCTGGTGCTCGCCGGGCTGGCCGGCTACCTGGTCGGGCAGCTGCTGAACTCCGCCACGCTGGTGCTGATCAAGGAACGCACCAAGGAGAAGTACCTCTGGGCCCGGCTGATCGGCTCCACCATCGTCGGCGAGTTCGCCGACACCCTGCTCTTCTGCGCCATCGCGGCCGGTGCCATCGGCATCGACACCTGGCAGCAGTTCCTGAACTACCTGGTGGTCGGCTTCCTCTGGAAGACGCTGTGCGAGGTGCTGGTCCTGCCGATCACCTACCGGGTGATCGCCTGGCTGAAGCAGCACGAGGACTACGGGCCGCGCCCCGGCCCGGCTATCGCGGAGTGAGCCGAGGGGGCGGCTCACTTGGTGGCCGCCCTCCCGGTGCCCCAGCGGCCGAGCGTCTCCGCGCGGAACTCCTCGTAGTCGCCCGCGATGATGCTGGCCCGGATCCGATCCAGCAGCCGCACCGTGAAGCGCTCGTTGTGCACCGTGCAGAGCGTGGAGGCGAGCATCTCCTTGGCCTTGAACAGGTGGTGCAGGTACGCCCGCGTGTAGTGCGCGCAGGTGTAGCAGTCGCACTCGTCGTCGATCGGGGTGAAATCCCGGCGGAACCGGCTGGTGTTGATGTTGTAGCGGCCGTCCGGGTGGTAGACGGCGGCATTGCGCGCGACCCGGGAGGGGTTCACGCAGTCGAAGGTGTCGGCGCCGTTCTGCACCGCGGCGAAGAGATCCTCCGGTTCGCTGATGCCGAGCATGTGCCGCGGCCGCTCCTCCGGCAGCTCGTCGCAGCACCAGCCGACGATCGCGCCGAGCTTCGCCTTCTCCAGCGCACCGCCGATGCCGTACCCGTCGAACCCCGACCCGTCCGCGCCGCGCAGCGCGGCCAGCTCGCGGCAGGCCTTGCGCCGCAGATCCTCGTACTGCGCGCCCTGGATCACGCCGAAGAGCGCCTGGTAGGGCCGGTGCGCACGCTGCGCGGTGAGCTTCTCGTGCTCGTCCAGGCAGCGCTGCGCCCAGCGGTGCGTGCGGGCCAGCGCCTCCTCCTGGTAGCGGCGGGTGTTCAGCAGCGTGGTCAGCTCGTCGAAGGCGAACATGATGTCGGCGCCGAGCTGGTGCTGGATCCCCATCGAGACCTCGGGGGTGAACCGGTGCGCCGAGCCGTCCAGGTGCGAGCGGAAGGTGACGCCGTCCTCGTCGACGGTGGCGAGCCGCTCCTTGCCCGGCGCGATCACGTCGTCGTTCTGCACGGTGACCGCCTCCATGGCGAGCACCTTCTTGAACCCGGCGCCGAGCGACATCACCTGAAACCCGCCGCTGTCGGTGAAGGTCGGGCCCGGCCAGTTCATGAAGGCGCCGAGCCCGCCCGCCTCGTCCACGATGTCGGGGCCGGGCTGCAGGTAGAGGTGGTAGGCATTGGCCAGCACCGCCTGCGACCCGAGCTCGGCCATGGTCTCCGGCAGCACCGCCTTGACCGTCGCCTTGGTACCGACCGGGACGAAGGCGGGGGTGGCGATCTCGCCGTGCGGGGTCGAGATCACCCCGGCGCGCCCGTGCCGCCCCGGCAGCCTGGCATCGATGCGGAACGAGAAGTCGGCAGCCACGCCGCCCATCCTCGCAGGCGCCCCGGTCACACCTGTGCGGTGGCCGCCGCGAACTGGGCGTTGTAGAGCCGGTAGTAGGCGCCGCGGCGTTCCAGCAGCTCGTGGTGCGTGCCCTGCTCCACGATGGTGCCCTTCTCCATCACCACGATCAGGTCGGCGTCCCTGATCGTGGAGAGCCGGTGCGCGATCACGAAGCTGGTGCGGTCCCGGCGCAGCGCCGCGGTGGCCTGCTGCACCAGCAGCTCGGTGCGGGTGTCGACCGAGCTGGTCGCCTCGTCCAGGATCAGGATGGACGGCTTGGCCAGGAAGGCCCGCGCGATGGTGATGAGCTGCTTCTCGCCCGCGCTCACCCCCGACCCCTCCTCGTCGATCACGGTGTCGTACCCCTCCGGCAGCGCGTGCACGAAGCGGTCGACGTAGGCGTCGCGCGCGGCCGCGAGGATCTCCGCCTCGGTGGCGTGCTCGTTGCCGTAGGCGATGTTCTCCCTGATGGTGCCGCGGAAGAGCCAGGTGTCCTGCAGCACCATGCCCATCCGGTCACGCAGCGCGTCGCGGGTCATGGCGGTGATGTCGGCGCCGTCGATCCGGATGGCGCCGGAGTCGAGCTCGTAGAAGCGCATGAGCAGGTTGACCAGCGTGGTCTTGCCCGCGCCGGTCGGCCCCACGATGGCGACAACGTGCCCGGGCTCGGCGACCAGCGAGAGCCCGTCCAGCACCGGCGTCTCCGGGTCGTACCGGAACGACACGTGATCGAACTCGACCCGGCCCCTTCCCTCGCCCGGCGCGGCGAACTCCACCGGGTCCTTGCCCTGCTCCTCGGCGTCCAGGATCTCGAAGATCCGCTCCGCCGAGGCGACCCCGGACTGCAGCAGGTTGGCCATGGCGCCGATCTGCGTGAGCGGCTGGCTGAACTGGCGCGAGTACTGGATGAAGGCCTGCACGTCGCCGAGCGAGAGGTTGCCCGTCGCCACCCGGATCCCGCCGACCAGCGCGACCAGCACGAAGTTGAGGTTCCCGAGGAACATGATCGCCGGCATGATCAGCCCGGAGATGAACTGCGCCTTGAAGCTGGACTGGTAGAGCTGCTCGTTGCGCCGGTCGAACTCCGCGCCCACCTCGGCGACCCGGCCGAAGGCGGTGACGATCTCGTGGCCGGTGTAGGCCTCCTCGACCTGGGCGTTCACGATGCCGGTGTACTTCCACTGGTCCACGAAGTGCGGCTTGGAGCGCTTCGCGATCTGCGCCGTCACCACCACCGCGGCCGGCACGGTGAGCAGCGCGATCACCGCGAGCAGCGGCGAGATCCAGAACATCACGATCAGGATGCCGAGCACCGAGAAGACCGAGGTGAGCAGCTGGCTCATGGTCTGCTGCAGGCTCTGCGAGACGTTGTCGACGTCGTTGGTGACCCGGCTCAGCAGGTCGCCGCGCGGCGTGGAGTCGAAGTAGCGCAGCGGGAGCCGGTGGATCTTGTCCTCCACGTCGGCGCGCAGCTGCTTGACGGTCCGGTTGATCACCAGGTTCAGCAGGAATGCCTGCAGCCAGCCGAAGATGGCCGCGCCGATGTAGAGCGCGAGGACGAGCACGAGCACCCGGCCGACGGCGTCGAAGTCGACGCCGACGCCGGGCACCGCGTTCATCGCGCCGAGCATGTCGGCGAAGGTGTCCTGGCCGCTCGCCCTGACACCCGCGATCGCCTCGTCCCTGGTGGTGCCGGGCGGGAACGGCAGGTTCTTGCCGACGACGCCGTCGAAGATCAGGTTGGTGGCCCTGCCGAGGATGTACGGGCCGAGGGTGTTCAGCACCACCGACACGGTCACCAGCGTCACGATGAGGCCGACCTGCATCCGGTGCGGCCGCAACCGGCCGAGCAGCCGCTTCAGCGAAGGCTTGAACGACTTCGCCTTGGTCTCCGGCGCCCCCGGCACCGGCATCGGCCTGGTCACCGTGCCTCCTGGGCGGAGAGCTGGCTCTCCACGATCTCCCGGTACTCCGGGCAGTCCCGGAGCAGCTCCTCGTGGCTGCCGATCCCGGCCATCTCGCCGTCCTCCAGCACCACGATCTGGTCGGCGTCCCTGATCGTCGTCACCCGCTGGG
Organism: Nocardia jiangsuensis; assembly: GCF_042650385.1. Lineage (NCBI taxonomy): Bacteria > Bacillati > Actinomycetota > Actinomycetes > Mycobacteriales > Nocardiaceae > Nocardia > Nocardia jiangsuensis. Next base: position 866,304 of record NZ_JBHSAX010000014.1, on the reverse strand, counting down.
CCACGATGATCACCGCCGCGTCGGCGGTCTCCGGGCGCAGCGCCGCGCGCAGCCCGGCGTCGGTGGCGACGTCCAGCGCGGAGAACGAGTCGTCGAAGAGGTAGACCTTCGGCCTGCGCACCAGCGCCCGCGCGATGGCGAGCCGCTGCCGCTGCCCGCCGGAGACGGTGGTGCCGCCCTGCGCGATCGGCGTCGCCAGCCCCTGCGGCATCTCGCGCACGAAGTCGGCCGCCTGGGCCACCTCCAGCGCGTGCCAGAGCTCGTCGTCGGTGGCGTCCGGCTTGCCGTAGCGCAGGTTCTCCGCGACCGTCCCGGAGAACAGGTACGCCTTCTGCGGCACCAGCCCGATCCGCTCGCGCAGCTCGGTGAGGTCCAGCTCCCTGACGTCGGTGCCGCCGACCAGCACCGCGCCCGCGGTGACGTCGATGAGCCGCGGGATCAGGTTGACCAGCGTGGTCTTGCCCGAACCGGTGGAGCCGACGACGGCGGTGGTCGTGCCGGGCCCGACCCGGAACCGCACCCGGCACAGCACCGGCTTCTCCGCGCCGGGAAAGGCGAACTCGGCATCGCGCAGCTCGACGGTGGCCGGGTCGGCCAGGAACGGCACCGCCTTCTCCGGCGCCCGCACCGACGACTCGGTGCCGAGCACCGCGCCGATGCGATCCGCCGAGACCGCGGCCCGCGGCGCCATCATGGCCAGGAACGAGGCCATCATGACCGCCATCAGGATCTGCATGATGTAGGAGAGCAGCGCGGTCAGCGAGCCGATCTGCATGGCGCCGGAATCCACCGCGTGCCCGCCGAACCAGATCACCCCGACCGCGGTCACGTTGCTGATCAGCATGACCGTCGGGAACATCAGCGCCATCAGCCGCCCGACCCGCAGCGAGGCCGCGGTGAGCAGGTCGTTGGCGACCTCGAAGCGCGCGGTCTCCTGCCGCTCCCTGACGAAGGCGCGGACCACCCTGATCCCGGTGATCTGCTCGCGCAGCACCCGGTTCACCTGGTCGATGCGGTCCTGCATCTGCCGGAACCCGGGCACCATGAAGGCCACGATCACGCCCATCGAGATGCCGAGCGCCGGCACCGCGATGAGCAGCAGCCAGGAGAGCCCCAGATCCTCGCGCAGCGCCATGATGATGCCGCCGACGCACATGATCGGCGCCATCACCAGGATGGTCGCCGACATCACCACGAGCAGCTGCACCTGCTGCACGTCGTTGGTGTTCCTGGTGATCAGCGAGGGGGCGCCGAACTGGCCGATCTCGCGCGCGCTGAAGGTGCCGACCCGGTGCAGCAGCGCGCCGCGCATGTCGCGCCCCGCGCCCATGGCCGCCTGCGCGGCGAAATACACCGAGGTCGCGGAGGCGAGGATCTGCACTCCGGAGACCGCGAGCATCCACAGCCCGGTGGTCCAGATGTAGCCGATGTCGCCCTTGGTGACGCCGCCGTCGATCAGATCCGCGTTCAGGCTCGGCAGGTAGAGCATGGCGATGACCGAGATCAGCTGGAGCACCACCACCGCGGCGAGCTGCCTGCGATAGGGGTGGAGACGGGTGCGAAGCAGTCCGATCAACATGATGTTCTGGAGGCTACCGGGTGCCGGGTATGCCGTCGCGAGCTTTTCACCGCCGGGCCCAGGCCCCGGGATCAGCTGTCAGCGAAGCCACGAAGCCGGGCAGTTCGTCGGCCGCGATATCGGCGATGGAGACGTTCTCCAGCACCGATCTGATGTTGACGCGCAACGCGATCCACACCTGCTGCAGCGGCTCGGCAACGCCCGCGTACTTCACGTTCTCCGGCCGCTGCCCGCGCACCGAGGCGAGCGGGCTCTCCACCGCGCGGATGACGTCGGCAACCGAGATCTCCGCGGCCGGGCGGGCCAGCCGGTACCCGCCGTCCGGGCCGCGGCGGCTGGTCACCAGGTCGCCGCGGCGCAGCTCGCCGAGCACCGTCTCCAGCACCTTGGGCGGAATCTGCTGCGCGGTGGCGATGGCATCCGCCTTCACCGACCCCGCCGCCTGGCCGCGCGCGATCTCGAGCAGCGTTCGTACCGCGTAGTCGACCCTCGCGGTGATGTGCACGGCTGAGCTCCTGGATTCGGCGATCGTCGTACTCCCGGTACGCGGTGGACATCGGAGAATCTACGCGCTGTGCGGGCCGAATCCGCCCGCGCCGGAACGTCTCACCGGTCGGCGATGCCACCGAGCACCGTCACCGCGCAGTCCAGCAGGAGCCGCTCCACCAGCTCCTCGGGGGCGCCTGGCACGTACTCCGCGCTCACCAGCGCCACCGTGATCACCTCCAGCGCCGCGGCGGCGCGCAGGGTGGATTCGTCAGTCGGCGCGGGCCCGGCCAGCCACTGCCGGATCCGCTCGCTGCTGTCGATCCAGTCCGGGTAGCGATCGTTGAGCGCGTTGATGATGGCGACGGTGTCGCGCAGCAGCAGCGCGCCCGCGTGCCGGTGCCGGACGATCCCGCGCAGATAGTCGCGCAGCACGGTGCGCACGCTCGCGCCGGACCAGGCGATGCCGTCGACCTTCGCGCCCATCGAACGCATGTGCTCGATGATCGGATCGATGATCGCACCTAGCAGATCCTGCTTCGAGGCGTAGTGATAGTAGAGGGAGGCCTTGGTGATTCCCACCACATCGGCTACCTCGCGCAGGCTCGTCTGCTCGAAACCCTTGGCCGAGAAGAGCTCCAGCGCGGCATCGCGAATCGCGTCTTTGGTGCTGCCACCTGCGGATATGGCGGCAGCCGGGCTGCGGCTCGGCATGTGTTCGGTCCTTTCCTGCCTGGGTACACGGTGCACGTACCCCGCGGCGACGGTGTTGTCGCAGCCGTCGACCGGCGGATAGTCTACCTACCGCACGGTAGGCAGAGAGCGTTTTGTGGAGGCGAGGGCCGGGTGGCCCCGCGGGTGCTGTCTACACCGGTGCTTTGCACACCGCTCGACTCAGCGCGCCCAGTCATCGTCAGGAGATACCCTCGTGTCCGTACTTCTCTACCGGTGGGGAAAGTTCGCTTTCCGCCGTAAATGGATAGTGCTTCCGGTCTGGCTCATCCTGCTCGTGCTGCTAGGCGCGGCCGGTGGTGCTCTGAGCAAGCCGATGACCGACGATTTCAGCATGCCCGGCCTGCCATCGGAGCGAGCGACCGAGATTCTGGACAAGCACTTCCCCGGCGCCTCGGCCGCCTTCGACTTCGACGCCGTCACCGGCACCTACGTGATCGGCGCGCCGGCGGGCCAGAAGCTCACCGACCCGGCGAACCGGGCCGCGGTGGAGGCGTTCATCGCCAAGCTGAACGAGCTCGGCATCGTTGACCACGCCAAGCCGCTGGTCGACCCGATCGAGGCCGCCGAGAAGCTGGGCTGCCTCACCGACCGGGACCCGTCGAAGTGCAGCTCGGCGCCGCTGAACGTGCTCAACCAGGAAAATCCGGACTCGGTCGCCATCCTCAGCGTTCCCTTCAGCATCGCCGAGTTCGCCGACGTCACCGCCGACGACCGCACGGCCGCCTACGACGTCGGCGGCGACGCGCGCAACGCCGGGCTGACCATCGAGCTGAGCGGGAGCATCGCGCAGGAGACGGAGGCGCCGAGCGGCAAGTCCGAGCTGATCGGCATGGCCGTGGCGCTGGTGGTGATGATCGTGGCCTTCGGCGCGATCGTGGCCGCCTTCGTCCCGATCCTCACCGCGCTGGTCGGGCTGGGCGCCGCGACGTCGCTGATCATGGTCGGCACCAACTTCATCGACATGCCGAGCTTCACCGTCTTCCTCGCCTCGATGATCGGCATCGCGCTCTCCATCGACTACGCGCTCTTCATCGTCTCCCGGTACAAACACGAGATCGGGGTCGGCGATTCACCGGAGGACGCGGCCGGGACCGCGCTCGGCACCGCGGGCTCCGCGGTGGTCTTCGCCGGGTTGACCGTGATCATCGCGCTGGCCGGGCTGAGCATCGTCGGCGTCAGCTTCCTGACCTTCATGGGCCTCGGCGGCGCCATCGCCGCGGCCTTCGCCGTGCTCACCGCCATCACCCTGATGCCGGCGCTGCTCGGCGCCTTCGGCCGCTTCCTCTTCAAGCCGAAGATCCCGTTCATCGCCAAGCACGACACCGAGGATGAAACGGTGGTCACCGTCGGCACCAGGATCGCCCGGGTGATCGCCAGGGCGCCCGCGGTGACGCTGCTGCTCAGCGTGGTGCTGCTCGGCGCGCTCGCCGCTCCAGCGGCCGGGCTGCAGCTCGGCCTCCCCGGCGAGGACAGCATGCCGCGCGACACCACCGTGCGGAAGGCCTACGAGCTGCGCACCGATGGCTTCGGCGAGGGCAGCAACGGCATCTTGAACATCGCCGTCGACCTGGAGAACGTCCCCGCCGAGCGGCGCGACGCCGCGCTCGCCGCGCTGCAGGAGCGGCTCGGCTCCTACGCGGGCATGGACTACGTGACCGCACCGCAGCGCAGCGAGGACGGCCTCGGCGCGCTGATCGACGGCGTGCCGAAGGCGGGCCCGAACGACCAGGCCACCAAGGATCTGGTCGCCGAGGCCAGGGACGCCGAGGCCGAGCTCGAGGGCGAGTACGGCATGGAGTACGGCATCACCGGCTCCACCGCCATCTACGCCGACATCGACCACGTACTGCTCAGCAAGATCGTGCCGTACCTGGCGATCGTGGCGGGCGCCGCCTTCGTGCTGCTCATCCTGGTGTTCCGCTCGATCCTGGTCCCGCTCACCGCCGCGCTCGGCTTCCTGCTCTCCATGGCCGCCACCTTCGGCGCGACCGTGCTGATCTTCCAGGAGGGCGCGCTCGGGCTGATCGAGGATCCGGGGCCGATCATCAGCTTCCTGCCGATCATGCTGATCGGCCTGGTCTTCGGCCTCGCCATGGACTACCAGGTCTTCCTGGTCACCCGCATGCGCGAGGAGTACGTCCACGGCAAGTCGCCGGTCGAGGCCATGATCAGCGGCTACCACCACGGCGCCAGGGTGGTGATCGCCGCCGCGATCATCATGATCTCGGTCTTCGGCTCCTTCCTGCTGGAGACGAACGTGGTGGCGAAGTCGATGGGCTTCGCGCTGGCCGCGGGCGTGCTGTTCGACGCCTTCATCGTCCGGATGATCGTGATCCCGTCGCTGCTCGCCCTGCTCGGCAAGTGGGCCTGGTGGATGCCTGCCTGGCTGGACCGGATCCTGCCCGACATCGACGTCGAGGGCGCCAAGCTGGCCGCGCTGCGCGAGCCGCGCAGCGACGTGGAGCGGAAGGAGCCGGCCACGGTCTCCTGATCGGCTTTCGACTCGCGGCGGGCCCGCACCCGTTCCCGGGTGCGGGGCCGCCGTGCTTGATCCTGTCCGCGCACCGACGCGGACCACCGCGAGCCCTGCGCACACGACAGCGCCCGGCCGGTGGAGGCCGAAGAACTCTCCACCCGCCGGGCGCTGTCTTCCCCGAGAAACCCGGATGCCGCCACACCCGGGCCCCGTCTCGCGGCTACCTCGTGGGTAGCACCGGCCCGCTACGGGCTCGGCTGCGGCACATTGCAGTCATCGACCTTCGGGTTCACACCCAGGTAGTTCAGCGGTCCGGCGATCACGGTGACCGCGATCGTGCCGAATCCAGCGCAGTTCACCGGCCCGCTGTCGAAGTAATCGCGCTGAGCCGCGGCGATTATGCCGATGATCAGCCAGACCAGGACAAGAACACTTCCGATTCTCATGTTTCTCTCGCGCATCGCTCAGTGCGGATCGTCGTGCGGCGCATCATGCTTCGCATTCCTTCCCGCAAGCTCTACGGCGCGGGTACCCACTGTCCGGCGTTCTATCCGGCGGCGGGGGCATTGTCCGGTGCTGTCAGCGTAAGGGGGGATGAACGCGACACTGGCCCGAACCACGAAAAAGCCCTCCACCTGGTGAATCAGGTGAAGGGCTGTGGCGGTGGCGGAGGGATTTGAACCCTCGGAGGGGGGTTACCCCTCACACGCTTTCGAGGCGTGCTCCTTAGGCCGCTCGGACACGCCACCGCCGACAACCATACACGGACGGCTCGGGAACACCGAAACGGCTGGTCAGCGGTGTTCGCGGAAGAACTGATCGAGGAGGGCGGCGCATTCGGCCTCGAGCACGCCGCCACGCACCTCGGGGCGGTGGTTGAGCCGGCGGTCGCGCACCACGTCCCAGAGCGAGCCGACGGCGCCGGTCTTGGGCTCCCAGGCGCCGAAGACCACGCGGGCAACCCGGGCCAGCACCAGCGCGCCCGCGCACATGGTGCACGGCTCGACGGTGACGACGAGCGTGGCCCCGCCGAGCCGCCAGCCGTCACCGTGCACCGCCGCGGCCCGGCGCAGGGCGAGGATTTCGGCGTGCGCGGTGGGGTCGCCGAGCTCCTCGCGGGCATTGGCGGCGCGGGCCAGCTCCCGCCCGTCGGCGGCGAAGACGACGGCGCCGATGGGGATGTCGCGCGCCCCGGCCGCGCCCGCCGCGGCCAGCGCGGCCCGCATGAGTGCGGCGTCGGCGGCGCCGTTCACCTCAGTGCGGCAGTTTGTCGAGCACCGCGGCGAACTCGTCGGCGAAGCCGAGCCGCTGGGCGATCATGCCGAGCTGCTCGTCCGGGTACAGGTCGGTCTCGGCCAGGATGACGCTGAGCACCGGCTCTGGCAGGCCCAGGTCGGCGAGCACGCCGAGATCGCCCTCCTCCCACGGCTCCACGTCGTCGACCTCGTCCGGGTCGATGTCGGGGACCTCGAGATTGAGCGCCTCCAGCACGTCGGCGGCGATGTCGTACTCGATGGCGGCGGTGGCGTCGGAGACCAGCAGCCTGGTGCCGCTCGGCGCGGGCCGCACCACGACGAAGAATTCGTCGTCCACGTCCAGCAGGCCGAAGACCGCGCCCGAGCTGCGCAGAGCCTTCAGTTCGGTCTCGGCGGCGACGAGATCGCCGAGCGCGGCGTTGCTCAGCGGGCTACACCGCCATTTACCCTCTTCACGTACAACTGCCACGGCGAACCCTTCGACGTCGTCGTAATCGTCCGACGCCGCTCCGTTCGTGCCCGAGCGCTGTGCTGCCATGGCCGCCACGCTAGTCTGCCCGAGCTCAATTGTTGAAGTCGTAGGAGAACTCCGAACCGATGACAGCCTCCCTGTGTGTGCTCGGCGCCGGGTTGATCGGCGGTTCGCTGCTCCGCGCGGCGGCCGCCGCGGGCTGGGAGACCTTCGGCTACAACCGCTCCGAGATCCCCGCGGGCGCGGACGGCTTCGACGTCGGCACCGACCTCCCCGCCGTACTGCGGCGGGCGGCCGCGGCCGATGCGCTGGTGGTGCTCGCAGTGCCGATGCCCGCGCTGGACGCGGTGCTCGCCCAGGTGGCGGCGCACGCCCCCGGCTGCGCGCTGACCGACGTGGTGAGCGTCAAGGCGCCGGTCGCGGCGGCGGTGCGGGCGCACGGCCTCGCTGCCGGGTTCGTCGGCGGGCATCCCATGGCAGGCACCGCCGAGTCCGGCTGGGCGGCCACCGATGCCGCGCTCTTCCGCGGCGCGGCGTGGGCCGTCACCGTGGACGACGGCACCGACCCGGCCGTGTGGCGGCGGGTGGCCAGGCTCGCGCTGGACTGCGGTGCCAGGGTGGTGCCGGTGACCAGCGCCGAGCACGATGCCGCCGTCGCCCGCGTCTCGCACCTTCCGCACGTGCTCGCCGAGGCGCTGGCACAGGCAGGGGCGGCGGGCGGTGCGCTCGCGCTCGGGCTCGCGGCCGGTTCGTTCCGGGACGGAACCCGGGTGGCCGGGACCGCGCCCGACCTGGTCCGCGCCATCTGCGAGCCGAACGCCGAGGCGTTGCGCGCGGTGCTCGACGAGACGCTGGCCGTGCTCGCGGAGGCACGCCGCACCCTGGACGACGGCTCGCTCGCCGCGCTCGCCGAGGCCGGGCACGCCGCACGGCGCCGCTACGATGAGCAGCACCGCGAGGTCGTCTCGGGCGTCGTGCCCGGCGCCCCCGGCTGGCTGGAGACTCTCCGCGCGGCGGGCCGCCGGGGCGCGGTCCTCACCGCACTCGACTGAGCGTCAGACCCGCCGCGCGAGCCCCGGGTAATCGAGCAGGAACCCGTCCTCGTCCACCGTGACGGTCGCGCTCGACACCGGCGAGAGCACGCTGATCCCGTCGGCGGCGCTGCTGTAAACCAGGTTCGCCTCTTGCACCAGCAGGTCGGGCAGCCGGACGTAGACGACCGGCACCTGCACGTCCTCCACCGCGTGCTGCAGTCCGAAACGGCGAATCGGCAGCGTGTTGAAGAACGGGCTGAGCACCACGTCGACGTCGAGCGCACCGGCGAAGGTGGCCCGCACGTGGCTGCCGCCCGCGTCGACGAGCCAGTAGTTCTCGTTGTCCCGCGCCAGCGAGGCGTGCCGCTCGCCGGCGTTGGTCGTGGTGCGCAGCGAGAGCCGCTTGGTCGCGCCGTTCTCATCGGTGACCAGGTCGTAGGAGGCGCTGAAGGCCGGATGGTCGTCGCAGGCGGCGCCGATCATGCGGCCCGCGGCGCGGATGCGGTTCCCGTTGAGCGTCACGCGGACGGACTCCATGCGCATCCCGTTGTGGGCAACCCACGTGAGAATCGCCGGCCACCGGGATTCCTCCGGTTGGCTTTCGGGTCCTGGGGCTGGGTTCGTCACCCTTCTACGGTAAGCGACGCGGGGCCGTCGGCCGCATCACACCAGCGTCTCCCGCCACGCCGCGTGCAGCCCGGCGAACCGCCCGGCGCCCGCGACGAGCGTCGCCGGGTCCCCGTCCTCCACGATCCGGCCCGCCTCCAGCACCAGCACCCGGTCGGCGATCGACACCGTGGAGAGCCGGTGCGCGATGATCACCGCGGTGCGGTCGCGCAGCACCCGCTCCAGCGCCTCCTGCACCAGCCGCTCGCTCGGGATGTCCAGGTTGGAGGTGGCCTCGTCCAGCACGATGACGGCGGGATCGGCCAGGAAGACCCGGGCGAAGGCCACCAGTTGGCGCTGCCCGGCGGAGAGCCTGCCGCCGCGCTTGCGCACGTCGGTGCCGACCCCGTCCGGCAGCGTCGCGAGGAACGGATCCAGCCCCACCGCCGAGGCGGCGGCAGCGACCTCGGCGTCGGTCGCCTCCGGCCGCCCGAGGCGGATATTGTCCGCGATCGACCCGGCGAAGAGGTAGGCCTCCTGGGTGACCATCACCACGGCCCGGCGCAGCTCGGCGTCGGTGATCCGGCGCAGATCGACACCGTCGAGGCTGACCGTCCCACCGCTCGGGTCGTAGAACCGGGTGAGCAGCTTGACCAGCGTCGACTTCCCCGCCCCGGTCGCCCCGACCAGCGCGATCACCTGCCCGGCCGGAATCTCCAGATCGAACTCGGGCAGCACGGGCGCGCCGCCCTGCTTCCCGGCGTAGTCGAACCACACCGCGTCCATCCGCAGCGCGCCTGCCGGGTTCTCCAGCGGTACGGGGTCACGCGGCTCCGGCACCGACGGCTCCTCCTCGAGCACGCCGGAGATCTTCTCCAGCGCGGCCGCCGCCGACTGGTAGGCATTGAACACCTGCGCCAGCTCGTCCAGCGGCCCGTAGAACTCGTTGAGGTAGAGCAGGTAGGCGGCGAGCACGCCGATCGCGAGGTTGCCCTCGATCACCTGCCAGGCGCCGACCGAGAGCACGATCACCGTGGTGAGGTTGCCGAGCAGCCTGGTCAGGCCGGTGTAGTCGCTCATGCCGAAGGCGGCCGCGACGTTGGCCTCGCGGAACTCGCCGTCCTCGGCCGCGAGCACCGCGTGGTTGCGCCCCTCCCGGCGGAAGGCCTGCACCGCGCGGATACCGCCCATGGTCTCCACGAAGTGCACCACCACCCGGGCGATCGCCACCCGGGTTCGCCGATACCCCCTCCGCTGCCTGCGCTGCGCCCAGCGGGTGACCAGCGCCAGCGGCACGAAGCCGATCAGCACGATCACCGCGAGCCCGGCGTCCAGGTAGATGAGCAGCGCGGCGATGGTGACCACCGAGAGCATCGCGCTGAGCGCCTGGTTCAGCGCGCCCTCCAGCAGCTCCTGCAGGGTCTCGATATCGCCGGTGAGCCGGGAGATCACCTTGCCCGATGTGTACTTCTCGTGGAACTCGACGCTCAGCCGCTGCACGTGCGCGAAGAGCCGCCCGCGCAGGTCGAAGAGCACGCTCTGGCTCAGCGTGCCGGAGATCCGCAGGAAGACCAGCGTGGTGAGCATGCTGAGCAGGGTCACCGCGGCGAACCCGGCGACGGTGAGGGTGAGCGGCCGCCAGTCGCCGCGCCCGCCCGCGGCCAGCCCGCTGTCCAGGCCGTAGGCGATGAAGAGCGGCCCGGAGACCTTCAGCGCGTTGTCCACCACGATGAGCAGCAGCACGATCGCGGCCCGGGCCCGGTACGGCCGCACCAGGTCGAGCAGCAGCCTGCGCGAGCGGGCGGCGAGCACCAGGTTGCCGGTCTGGGTGACCTCGCGGTCCTCGTTGGCGATCCCGCGCCAGTCGGCGGGGTCGGTGTCCTTCCGGTCGTCGGTGCTCGTCGTCATCACGCACCTCCCATCAGTTCGCGGTAGCGGGTGCTGGTGCGCAGCAACTGGTCGTGTTCGCCCTCGGCGACGATCCGGCCGTCGGCCAGCAGCGCGACCCGGTCGGCCAGCGCCGCGGTGGAGGGGCGGTGCGCCACCAGCAGGGTGGTCGCCCCGGCCAGCACGCTGCGCAGCCGCGCCTGCACCCGCTCCTCGGTGTCGACATCGAGCGCGGAGAGCGGGTCGTCCAGCACGAGCACCCGGCCCGCGCTGCCCCCGGCGCGGGCGCCGAGCACCGCCCTGGCCAGCGCCAGCCGCTGCCGCTGCCCGCCGGAGAGGCTGAGCCCCTGCTCGCCGATCCTGGTATCGAGCCCCCACGGGAGCTGCTCGACGAACTCGGTGGCCTGAGCGATCTCCAGCGCGGCGCGCACGTCGGCGTCGGTGGCCTCCGGCTCGCCGAGCGCCACGTTCTCCCTGACGCTCGCGGAGAAGAGCACCGGCTCCTCGAAGGCGGCGGTGACAACGGTGCGCAGGTCGTCGAGGCGCAGCCGGGAGACCTCGACGCCGTCGACGGTGAGGCTGCCGCCGGTGACGTCGTAGAGCCGCGGGATCAGGTTGAGCAGCGCGGTCTTGCCGCTGCCGATCGCGCCGACCAGCGCGACCGTCTCGCCGGGGCGCACGTGCAGCGTGACGTCGCGCAGCACCTCGGCGCGCGCGCCGGGGAAGGCGAACCGCACGTGCTCCAGCCGCAGGTCGCCGCGGACCGCGGCGGGCAGCGGGTCCGGGTCGGGCGGGTCGGTGATGAGCAGCGGGATGTCCTGGATCTCCCAGTACCGGTCCGATGCGGTGCTGGCGTCGTTGAGCTCGGAGAGCAGGAAGCCGGTCCAGATGATCGGCCACTGCAGGAAGGTGGCGAGCGTGATGCCCGCGACCAGCGTGCCGAGCGACATCTGGCCGTGCACCACCGCGTACCCGCCGTAGCCGAGCGCGAAGACGATGGCGAGCTGCGGCAGCCCGACCATGGTCGACCACAGCGTGGCGTCCAGCCGCACCTTCACCATCTCGGTGCCGCGCAGCTCCCGCGCCTGCCGCACGAACCGCGCGGCCAGGAACGGCCCGCGCCCGAACGCCTTGAGCACCCGGATGCCCTGCGCCGACTCCTCGGCGATGGTGGCCAGGTCGCCGCTCTGGTCCTGCGAGCGGCGCGAGGCCACCTCGTAGCGCTGCACGAAGCGGTAGCAGGCGGCGACGATCGGGACGGCGAGCACGGTGAAGGCGGCGCCGAGCGGCGGGATCAGGATCCACAGCACGAGCAGCCCGACCGGAACGATCACCATGTGCAGCACCAGGAACGGCCCGGCGAAGGCCACGAAGCGGCGCAGCGTGGCGAGGTCGTCCATCGCGCGGGAGAGAAGCTGGCCGGACTCCCAGGAGTCGTGGTTGCCGATGGCGAGCCGCTGCAGCTTGCCGAAGATCTTCGCGCGCATGGCGACCTCGAACTCGGCGGCGGGCCGCGCCACCATCCGGCGCCTGCCCCAGGTGCCGAGCGCCTGCAGCAGCCCGAGCGCGAGCACCACCGCGATCAGCGGGATCGCCGAGCCGTAGTGGCCGCCCGCGATCGGGCCGTCGATGATCCTGGCGATCAGCAGCGGGATCACGATCTCGGTCAGCACGGCCAGAATGGCGAGCGCCGTCGCCGCCGCGATCTTGTTTCGATGCGGGCGCAGGTACGGCAGGAATCGGCGCAGCGCCGCCGTCCTGCCCCGCGGTTTCGCCGGGACCGGCGGCGCGGGTATTCGCTCGGCGGCGGGATCGAGCACGACGGACAAGGTTCCCCCTCGATAGTGCGCACCACGGCAGCCGCCGACGCGGCGGGATGGGCGGATGAAAGACGGGCACAGGCTCCGGCCTTCCAGGGTGGCACCGGACGTCGCCCCCGCCAACCGAATTTCCGCCACACCAGCCCTGCCCAGTACGCCCCCGCCCGGGGCGGGTCCGCCGAGCCCCCGTTCGCCGCCCGGCGCAAGCCGGGCAATATATATGTCCATGCGGATGGTGGGGCTCTTCGCCGGAATCGGCGGACTCGAGCTCGGCTTGTCCGCGAGCGGCTGGCAGACCGAGCTGCTCTGTGAGATCGATCCGGGCGCTCGCGCGGTCCTGCAAGCCCGCTTCCCGGACATCCCCGTCCACCCCGACGTCACCCGCCTGCGCTCCCTGCCCCAGGGAACCGAGCTGGTGGCGGCCGGTTTCCCCTGCCAGGACCTCTCCCAGGCCGGCCGCACGGCAGGCATCTCCGGCTCCCGCTCCGGCCTGGTGGACGAGATCTTCCGCCTGGTCCGGCGCCGCCGCGGCCCCCGCTGGCTGCTGCTGGAGAACGTCCCGTTCATGCTGCAACTCGGCCGCGGCGCCGCCATGCGGCACATCACCGGCGCACTGGACGAACTCGGCTACACCTGGGCCTACCGGGTGGTCGACGCCCGCGCCTTCGGCCTCCCGCAGCGCAGGCAGCGCGTCCTGCTGCTGGCCTCGCGCACCGAGGACCCGCGCCGGGTCCTGCTCACCGAGGACGCGGGTCCGCTGGACCAGGGCGACCCCGCGCACGACCCCTGCGGCTTCTACTGGACCGAGGGCGTCCGCGGCCTCGGCTGGGCGGTGAACGCGGTCCCGACGCTCAAGGGCGGCTCCGCGCTCGGCATCGCCAGCCCGCCCGCCGTCCGGCTGCCCGCCGGCGAGATCGTCACCCCGGGCATCGAGGACGGCGAACGGCTGCAGGGCTTCGCCGCGGGCTGGACCGAACCGGCCCTGACCGTCCCCGGCTTCCGCCAGGGCCACCGCTGGAAACTGGTCGGCAACGCCGTGAGCGTCCGGATGGCCGAATGGGCGGGCAGCCGCCTCGACAGCACCGCAGGCCCCCTCCCCGACGGCCCCGAACTGGCCCCCGGCCAGCCCTGGCCGAGCGCCGCGTGGGGCAGGGCGGGCCGCGCCTACCGCGCCCCGGTCTCCACCTGGCCGGTGCACGAGCCCTACCAGGGGCTCGCCGACTACCTGACCGGCTCCCGGCTGCTCTCCGCCCGCGCCACCGCGGGGTTCCTGCGCCGCACCGGCATGGGCACGCTCCGCTTCCCGCCCGGTTTCCTGGACGACGTCGAGACGCACCTGGACCGGATGGGCGGCTGGGCGGCATGACCGGACCCACCACCGACGCGGCGACCAGCGCGCGCATGTCCCGCCAGCGCCGCGCGAACACCAAGCCCGAGCTGGCGCTGCGCCGCGAACTGCACCGCCGCGGCCTGCGCTACTTCGTTGACCGGGCGCCGCTGCGCGGTCAGCGCCGCCGCGCCGACGTGGTCTTCCCGCGCCGCCGCGTCGCCGTCTACGTGGACGGCTGCTTCTGGCACCGCTGCCCGCGGCACGCCACCGCCCCGAAGAACAATGCCGAGTGGTGGGCGGCCAAGCTCGCGGGCAATGTCGCCCGCGACCGCGCCACCGACGCCGAGCTGACGGCCGCGGGCTGGCAGGTCGTCCGGATCTGGGAGCACGAGGACCCGGCGGCCGCCGCCGACCGGGTCCAGGCCGCCGTCCGCTGACTCAGCGCCTGGCGCGGACCACCGTGCTCGGCGCCTGCTGCGCCAGGTAGCCGGACACGGCCATGGCCGCCATCACCGCGCAGCCAGCCACCGCGGTCGCGATTGCGATCATCGGTTCACCTCCTCGTCTCACCGACCAGCCTGCGCGCCGAACCTGACACCAACCTGTGTGCCCCCTTCGCAATCGGTGTGCGCTCGGCCCGGCCCTCGCCCGAGTAACAATCGAAGCCATGCTCACTTCGGATCGCGGCCCCGCCACCTGGTTCGTCGCGATCGCCGTCGCCGTGGCCGGCCTGAGCTACTCCGCCTGGGTGCTCCAGTTCGCACTGCCGCTGCACGCCGACCCCGTGCACTCCTTCCTCAGCGAGCTGGACGCCGAGGGCAAGCCCTACCGCTGGGTCTTCTCCACCGCCGACACCGTGGCAGGCGTCCTCGCCGCGCTGGCCGCAGCGGTGGCGCTGGCCCGATTCCCGCGCGGGCCGCTGACGGTGACCGGCTGGATCGCGCTGCTCTGCTTCGGCGCGGCGACGGTGGCCGACGCCAGGGTGCCGCTGCGCGACTGCACCGACTGCGGGGGCAGCGACCTCTTCCCACAGCTGCACCAGCCGCACGCGCTGACCAGCACCCTCGCCGTCACCGGGATCGCCGTCGCCGCCTTCGCCTTCACCCGCGCCGCCTTCCGGTACCGCTACGGCCCGGCGCTGCGCGAGTTCGGCGCGCTGGCGCTGGCCGTCGGCGCGGCGGCGACGGTGTGGATGCTGGTGGCGGACAACCTCTCCGGCGACTACGCGCTCGGCATCGCACAGCGCATCCAGGTGACCGCCATGTCGCTGTGGCTGCTCGCCCTCGCGCTCGAAGTCGGGCGGGCGTCGCCGCCGCGGCGGTAGGGTCCATGGGGTGACCGATGCCGCCGCACCACCGCCGGTACCCGCCGATCTGGCCGCCGTCGCGGCCGCCACCCGGCGCTTCCTGGACAGCGCGCGCGGGTTCACCGATGCCGATCTGGCCGCGCCGTCGCTGCTCCCCGGCTGGACCCGCGGACACCTGCTCACCCACCTCGCCCGCAATGCCGACAGCCTGGTGAACCTGCTGACCTGGGCCCGCACCGGCATCGAGACCCCGCAGTACCCGGACCCCACCACCCGCGACGCCGATATCGCCGCGGGCGCCGCCCGCCCGATCTCCGAGCAGTACCCGGACAACGAGGCCGCCGCCGCGCGCTTGGCCGAGGCGGCCGCGGAGCTCCCGCCGACCGCGTGGACAACGTTGGTGCGCAACCGCCAGGGCCGCGAGTTCGCCGGTGCCGCCATCGGCTGGATGCGGCTGCAGGAGGTCGAGATCCACCACGTCGACCTGGCCGCCGGCTACACCTCCGCCGACTGGCCCGCGGATTTCGTCGCCCGGCTGCTGCCCGAGGTGGTCGCCACGCACGGCATGAACGCGGGCGACCGGCTCGCCTTCGAACTGCGCTCGGACGACACCGGTTTCGGCGCGACCATCGGCGCGGGCGCCCCCGGCACCCTGATCACCGGCCCCGCCCACGCCCTGCTCGCCTGGCTGCTCGGCCGCGGGGCCGACGGCCTCACCGGCGATCTCCCGGAGCTCCCGGCCTGGCGCTGAAGCCCAGTTCTCACACGGCCGTGTTCGGCACCGACCGGCGTGGGCACTCCGCCCGGCGCCCACCGACCTCACCCGGCCGGAAGCCCGGCGTGGTCGTACTCCGTGCGCCGGACATCCGCGCCGGCCCGCACCAGGATCGACGCGAGCGTCGGCCGCCCCGGCGGCAGGATCCGGATCCGCACCGAGCCGTCCGCCGTCGCGTCCAGCGCCGCGACCACCGCCTCCCGCACCCGCTCCCCCACCTCCGGCGCCGATTCCGCCATCCCCCGATCGTCGATCAGCACCACCTCGACCCCGCGGCTGCGCGCCGCCCGCACCCGCGCGGTGGTGTGCTCGTCGCTGAGCCCCGGCGCGCGCAGACTGTCCCGCAGGTGCGCCTCCAGCAGCTCGCACTCCAGCCGCTCCCGCTCGGTGAGCGGGGTGCCGTCGGCGATCCGGGTGAGCAGCGGCCGCGTCAACCGATCCAGCCGGGTCACCTGGAGATCGCGCTCCTGCATCGTGGCAGCGGCGGCGGACTCCTCCGCGTACCGATCCCGCGCCGCGTCGCGCAGTTCGAAGGTGAGCTGCGCGTTCGGCCGCAGCGTGTACGAGAGCACCGTCGCCATCCCGAGCGGCCCGATCTCGATCGCCACCAGCCCGAATCCGGCCACCGCGCCCTGCCCGGTGAGCCCCGTCCACGCCATGTAGACCAGCGTCACCCCGAGAATGCCGAGCCACGCGAACCCCGAGCGCCCGCGCACGCACATGAAGCAGTAGATCGTGGTCGCCCCGCCGTGCGTCCACGCCTGCAGCGGCGTCAGCATCGGCACCGGAACCACGACCAGGGTGACCGCGCAGGCGAACGGCCCGGCCAGCGTCATGGCCACGGTCGCCACCAGCGGCAGCGGATCACCGGGCACCGCGATCAGCGCGACGGTGGCGACGGCGAGCACGACCAGGCTGAGCACCGTCGGCCAGACCGTGCGCATGCCCGGCCAGGTCGCGACGGTGACCACCGAGATGAGCAGCACGTACGCGCCGACCATCACCCGCGCGCCGGTGGTGTGCATGCCGAGCAGGTCGCGAATGTCCTTGGTGTCGCCCGCGCTCATGCGTCCCGGCTCCACGAGAGGTGCACCCGGGTGCCTGCGCCGGGCGCGGTCTCGAGCACGGCGGTGCCGCCGGGCAGCTCGTTCATCTGCCGGACGATGCTCACCGCGATGCCGAGCCGGTTGGCGGGCACCGCCGCCGGCTCGAAGCCGCGCCCGGTGTCGCCGACCGTGGCGCGGAAGCCGTCGGCGGCGACGTGCAGCACCACCCAGCGCTCGGCCTCCGGCCCGGCGTGCCGGTAGCTGTTGCGCAGCGCCTCGGCCATGCCGACACCAACGGCCCGCGCCGCCGCCGCGGGGAAGCGAGCCGCCTCGGCGTCGCCCGCGACCACCGACTCCACCCCGACCCGATCGTTCACCTCGTTCACCGCGACCCGGATGTGCGAGACCAGGCCCGGCACGTCGAATTCGGTGGCCGGATCGCCGCCGGAGCGGAAGGTGTCCAGCTTGGCCATGGTGATCGCGGCCTGGGTGCTGAGCAGCCGGTTCATCGGCTGCCGCGCCGCGGAGAGCAGGGTCGACATCACGCCGTCGTGGGTGAGCGCGTCGAACCGGGCCCGCTCCACCGTCCGCGCCCTGGCCGAGGCGGCGCCCGCCGCGGCCGCGTAGGTCTCGGCCCTCGTCTCGTCGAGGATGCGCCCGGTGCGCACCGCCATGATCCCCGCCGAGACCGGGAGCAGGCAGAACCCGATACTCCAGGCGATCTCCGGCAGCAGATCGCTCGCGCCCGACCGGACGAGATGGTTGATGCCCTGCACCACCACCGCCGCGACCACGAGGTGCGCCACCGCCCATCGCGGCCGCCAGGAAGCCGCCGCCGCGAGGCTGGCCAACCCGTTGAACTGCGAGAACCACATCCCCCGCAACTCCGCCAGCTGCCCGCCGTTCCAGGCGGGCCACCAGAGCAGCACCGCCACCAGGTACCCGGCGGCCGCCGCGCCCGCCAGCAGCCGCAGCCGCCGCTCGGTGCCGCCGAAACTCGCGATCCCGAGCGCGAATCCGGTGCCGTACACCGCGATCAGCGCGATCGGCGTCCACCACCACGCGGTGACCTGGGCGCCGCGCACGATGTCGGGCAGCAGCAACCCCAGGTAGAAGACGTACCCCGCGGCCACGAAGCGGGCGAAGATGCGCAGCACCCGCTCCGCGGCGGAGTCGGTCTCGGTGAGCAGCGCGGCGCTCATCGGCGACGCCCCCAGAACCGGCGCGGGTAGGGCACGATGCCCTCCTCCAGCGCCCGCTGGTACAGCTCGACCTTGGTGTTCGCGTTCAGCCCCGCCTCCGCGTACCGCTCGCGAATGTTCTGCACGTACTTGTTCACCGTGTTCAGCGCGAGCCCCATCGCGCTCGCCACCCGCTGCGCCGACTCGCCCATCGCGTAGAGCCGCAGCACCTCCCGCTCGCGCGGGCTGAGCCTCACCGCGACGAACTCGTCGTCCAGATCGATGGCGGCGGCCCAGTCCATCGTCGTCCACTGCAGCCCGCGCGCGGCGCACCGGATCGCCTCGACGAGCTCGTCGACCTTCGCCGACTTCCGCAGCACGCCGAGCACTCCCGCCCGCGCCGCCGACTGCACCAGGTACGGCTCCTCCGCCGCGCTCACCACCAGGCACTCGACACCCGCCGCGCGCAGCCGCGCCACATTGTCCTCCGGCATCGAGCCGTCGCCGAGCCGCAGGTCGAGCACGACCAGGTCGAGATCGCCCGCGCCGGCGAGCATCTCGGCGACCGTCGGGCCCTCGGCGACCAGCCGCAGATCGTCCGTCTCCGCCAGAATCGCCCTGAGCCCGATGATCTGGCTCTCGTGGTCTTCCACCACACCGATCCGCAACATGGTGACCCCCTCCTCCCCGAGCGGCCATTGTCGCCGAGCACCGGCGCCGCCGCACGGTTTCCGCCCGCGCTCCGCGACACGCTCAGCGTGTCGGGCGGAGACACGACGTAAAGTGCGCCCGAACGGACATAAGCTTGTCCCTGTATTCGCCGCCACAATTTCCCCGGAAGTGAATCCGGAAGCGCATACGGATCACGCCCCGAGCGATCCCCGATACGCACCGGTAAGGCGAGGCTCAGCAATTCCCCATCATTCACTCCGAGATCGCCTGATTAAAACCGACCTGTCGGTAATACTATTTCTACCAGGGCATTTGCCGGTAGTTGAAAGTGGTACCAAGGTTTACGGGCAAATTGCACCGAGGTGGCGGAACACGTTCCATTCAGTCGGTCAACGGTGGTACCAGTTCTGGTATCTCGCGACGAACCATTCGTCCTGCGACACTGAGTAACGTCGGAAAGTCGGGGTCCGACAATCTCACCGATCAGCACGAGCACTCCCATAAGGAACGACGTCATGACTGCAGCCACCGCGCCGCTGGGCGCCCTGTCCGGAATCCACCTCGGCCGTCACCCCGGCACCGCCGCACAGCCGCAGCGGCCCCAGCCCAAGCTGAGCCCGCGCGAGATCGAGGTGATGCTGCACTGGTTCGCCAACGACTCCAAGACAGCGACCTGCAAGGAGCTCTACATCACCATGGGGACGGTGAACACCCACCTGAACCGCATCCGCGACAAGTACCAGGCCATCGGGCGGCCCGCCCAGACCAAGGCCGCGCTGCTCGCCAGGGCGCTGCAGGACGGTCTGATCCTGCTCGAGGATCTGTAATCAGCGTATGAGCAACTGTTTTCGCAGCCCCCGGGAGTCAACTCCCGGGGGCTGTTCCACGCCGGCGATCCATCGCGGCTCGGCAGGCAGTCCCAGCGGGGCCGGGCCTGCGGGATCAATTCGCCCGGACTCGGAAAGCAGTTCACCCCGCCACCGGCTTTCGCTGGTGGCGGGGTGAACTTCTGTGCGCCCGAAGGGACTCGAACCCCTAACCTCTTGATCCGTAGTCAAGTGCTCTATCCATTGAGCTACGGGCGCATAGCCTGTTCAGTTGTACACCCGGTTACCCGGGCTTGGCGGAGGCGAGAGGATTTGAACCTCCGGTCCCCGTGAAGGGACAACTCATTAGCAGTGAGTCCCATTCGGCCGCTCTGGCACGCCTCCTGGAGCCTTCTCTTCGAGGGCACCGGCCCTTTCGGACCACCGAGCAGAAAGATTACAGCAGCCTACCTCGGCATACCAAAACGGCTGGTCAGCGCAGATTACTGTCGAACCAGTCGAAGATTCTGGTCTGCGCGTCGACGCGGACGGGGTCGTCGTCCTCGTCTTCGGCGGGGCGGTCGGCGCGGTGCTTGGCATCGGGGTAGGTGACCACGAGGGTGGCGACGGATGCCGCCGCGCCGGCGTCGCGGAGCTTCTCGACGTCGTCGGCGGGGTCGTCGGCGCCGAAGAGGCCGAGCCAGGGGGCCTGGAGGCGGGGGGCGGCCTGGACGAGGGCCTCGGCTTCGGCGGCGAGCGGCTCGGTGAGGCCGCGTGCGGCGACGCTCACGGCGGCGCCGATGGGGCGGTTGGTGGCGACCAGGAAGGCGGCGGTGCCCGCGGTGTCGAAGCCGAGCACGCCGACGCAGTCCGGGAAGACGCCGTGTGCGGTGAGCCAGTCGAAGCAGGCGTCGAAGTCCGCGAACAGTTCGTCGCCGAAGACCTCGTGCTCCGGCTCGCCGGTGACCCGGTGGAAGAGATCGGGGGTGACGACGGTCCAGCCTTCGGCGGCGAGCGCGGTCATGAGGTCGCGGAGGCCGGGACCGCGTTCGCGCGATTCGTGCAGCAGCACGATGCCGCCCCTGGCGTTGCCCTCGGGTTCGAGCACGGTGATGGGGACGCGGTCCACGGGGCTGCTCGCGGTCGTCTGGTCGCCATCCGCCCCGTCACCGCGGCGTAGCGGGGCGATGTCGTCATAGGTGCCCGGCATGAATCAAGGGTAGGCGTACCTGCCGGTATCTGCGAGAATTTCCACGTCGGAGCGGCGGACGCGCCCGATTTTTCCGGTTGCTCGGCGATTCGGCCGTCGGCCGCGTGCGGGATGTCGGCGGCAGCCACCCGCGGCCTAGGCTGGGAGGGTGACCGCGCACATCCGCCCCGACCTCGCCACGATCCCCGCCTACGTCCCCGGCCGGGACCACCCGGGGGCGACCAAGCTGGCCAGCAACGAGACCACGTTCGGTCCGCTGCCCGCGGCGGCGAAGGCGATCGCCGAGGCGGCCGAGCTGGCGAACCGCTACCCGGACAACCACGCCGTCGAGCTGCGCACCGCGCTGGCCGCGTTCCTCGGGGTTCCGGTGGAGCGGGTGGCGGCGGGCTGCGGCAGCGTCGCGCTCTGCCAGGAGCTGGTGCAGATCACCTGCTCCTCCCCCGCCGACGAGGTGGTCTTCGCCTGGCGCTCGTTCGAGGCGTACCCGATCGTCACGCAGGTCGGCAACGCCACGGCGGTGCCGGTGCCGCTCACCCCCGAGCTCACGCACGACCTGGACTCCATGGCGGCGGCGGTCACCGAGCACACCCGGTTGATCTTCGTCTGCAACCCGAACAACCCCACCGGCACCGCGCACGGCAGGGCCGCGCTGGAACGCTTCCTGGACGCGATCCCCGCGCGCGTGCTCGTTGTGCTGGACGAGGCCTACTTCGAGTACCTCCGGCTGACCCCGCAGGACCATCCGAACGGCGTCGAGATCGCCCGCGACCGGCCGAACGTCGTCGTGCTGCGCACCTTTTCCAAGGCATACGGGCTGGCCGGGCTGCGCGTAGGCTACGCCGTCGGCGACCCGGCGGTGATCACCGCGCTGATGAAGGTGCACATCCCGTTCAGCGTGAACCGGGTGGCGCAGGCGGCGGCCATCGCCTCGCTGGAGGCCCGCCCCGAGCTGCTCGACCGCACCGGGGCGCTGATCGCCGAGCGCGACCGGGTGCGCGACGCCCTGGTCACCGCCGGCTACCCGGTGCCGCCGAGCGAGGCGAACTTCGTCTGGCTGGCGCTCGGCGAGCACAATGTGGCGTTCTCCGAGGCGGCGGCCGAGGCGGGGGTGCTGGTGCGACCGTACGGCGGGGACGGGGTCCGGGTGACCACCGGCGACCCGCACGAGAACGATCGGTTCCTGCGCTTCGCCACCGACCCGGCGGTCAAGGCCCGTTTCGCGGCCTAGAGCTCCAGGCCGGCCGCGACGGTCGGCCAGGAGATCTCGAGTTCGTCGGCCCAGTAGGGCCAGGAGTGCGTGCCGGTGGCGCGCAGGTGCGTCGTCACGGCGATGCCGAGCTCCTGGAAGCGCGCGGTGAGCCGGCGGGTGCAGTTGCCGGTGCCCGCCTCCAGCAGGCCGCCGAGGCCCATATTGCCGGGGTAGTCGGGGTTGTCCGGGCCGTCGTAGACACCGGGTAGCCCGCTGCCCGCGGAGAGGTAGATCGCCTTGCCGCGCAGCGCCGCCGCGTGCAGCACCACGTCGTGCTGCAGCCAGTCCGGGTGGTCGGACGGGCCGAACATATTGTCCGGGTCACCGCCGTAGGTCGCGATCACCGCGCGCGCCTCGGCCTGCCCGAGATCGGTGCCCATGCTGAAGCATCCGCTGTACCCGGCCACCGACCGGTACAGCTCGGGGTGCCGGATCGCCAGCATCATGGCCGCCTCCGCGCCCATGGAGACACCGGAGACCGCGTTCCGGCCGTTCCCGGCGAACCTGGCGTCGATCGCGGGCGGCAGCTCCTCGGTGAGGAAGGTTTCCCAGCGGTTCAGCCCGAGGACCGGGTCCGGCTGCTGCCAGTCGGTGTAGAAGCTGGCCGGGCCGCCGACGGTGAAGACCACGTTCACCGGCTTGTCCTCGTAGAACTCCGCGGCGCGGCCCTTCTCCAGCCAGTTGTTGGTGTCCGGTTCGGCGCTGCGGCCGTCCAGCATGTAGACGGTGGGGCGGGGCTGCGAGCGGTCGCGCGGGAGCAGCACGATCACCTCGACCTCGCGTTCCATGGCGGGTGAGTCGACGAAGACGCGGACCCTGCGGTCGTCCACCGCCTCGATCCGGCGGATGGCCGGGGTGGTCGGCGGCGCGGTGCCCGCCTGCTCGGCGGGCGCGGGTGTCGCAGCGGAGCCGGACTCGGGCGCGGCCTGCGCCACCACCGCGCCGGTCGAGAGCGCGAGGGTGACAACGGCGCCGGCGCAACCTCGCCGCAGGACAGAACCACGCATAACGGCCATCCTGCCAGAACCCGCGAGACCGACCGGTCACTCATAGCGTGTCGGCATCGTTAGGGGTACGGACGGACCGGTACCATCCCGCGAACCCGCCCGACCCCGCTTATGGTGGTGGCGCTTGTGCTCGATCTCAGTCAGTTCCGACCGCCGGAGACAACTGTGAGTTCAGCGTTACCCCTGTCGCCGCCCGAATCGCCGGTCTGCTCCGACCTGCCGCGCCGGCTGCGCGACTGCCTCGACTTCTTCCGCCTGCCCGAACTGGCGCACCTCACCTCGGAACGCGGCGTCGGCGCCGCGCTCGAGCTGCGCTTCAACGGGAGTTACACGCAGACGCCGGAAGAGGTGCTGATCGGCGCCCGGCTCGCCTGGCGCAACCACGCGCGCTGCGTCGGCCGGAAGCATTGGCGCTCTTTGAAACTCATCGATGCCAGGCAGGCGCGCACCGCCCGCGAGCTGGCCGATGCCTGCTTTCGGCACCTGCGCGAGGCCACCAACAACGGGGCCATTCAATCCACCATCACCGTCGGACCGCCGCGGCGCCCGGACGGTGCGGAGTTTCGGATTCTGAACTCGCAGCTGATCCGGTACGCCGGGTATCGCAAGCCGGACGGGACCGTCACCGGTGACCCCGGCAGCCTCGAGATCACCGACCTGGCACTGCGATCGGGGTGGCGCGGGGCAGGCACCCGATTCGACGTGCTCCCCCTGATCATCAGCACCCCCGACGAGCCGCTCGCCCGCTTCGACATCCCCGCCGAGCTGGTCCGCGAGGTGCGCATCGAGCACCCCGACCTCCCCTGGTTCGCCGAACTCGGCCTGAAGTGGCACGCACTGCCCGCCGTCTCCAACATGGACCTGGAGATCGGCGGCGTCACCTACCCCTTCGCCCCCTTCAACGGGTGGTACGTCGGGTACGAGATCGGCGCCCGCAACCTCGCCGATCCCGAGCGCTACGACATGCTCCCCGTGGTCGCCGCGCACCTCGGCCTGGATACCTCGCACCCGCGCACGATGTGGCGCGATCGGGCGTTGATCGAGCTGAATCGCGCTGTACTGCACAGCTTCCGGGCCGAGCGGGTGGCCATGGTGGATCACCACACGGTGGCGAAGCAGTTCTGCGAGCATGTCGAGAAGGAGGCGTCCGCCGGCCGGCGCTGCCCCACCGACTGGTCCTGGATCAACCCGCCGCTCTCGTCGGGGTTGGTGCCGACATTCCACCGCTACTTCGACGAGCCCGAGCCGGAACTCCGCCCGAATTTCGTCGCGCGAGGGATGTAGCACTGTTCGGTTCGCTGGCGGAGACGGAGGGATTTGAACCCCCGGTCGCTCTCGCGACGCTCGCTTTCAAGGCGAGTGCATTCGGCCGCTCTGCCACGTCTCCAGTGCTGTCGATGGTAACGGACGACCCGCTCAGCGGACGATGGAGAGCAGCGAGCGGTCCAGGCCGGTGACGCTCGCGGAGCCGGAAAGGCCCAGGGCGGAGTCGAAGTCGGCGAGCAGGACGCGGAGGGCGTGCCGGACGCCGTCGCGGCCGGCCAGGCCGAGGCCGTAGACCCAGGGGCGGCCGTAGAGGACGGCCTTGGCGCCGAGGGCGAGGGCGATCAGCGCGTCGGAGCCGGTGCGGATGCCGGAGTCGAAGAGCACGTCGGCGCGGTCGCCGATGCCGGCGACGACGGCGGGGAGCGCGTCCAGGGCGGCGATGGCGCCGTCCACCTGGCGGCCGCCGTGGTTGCTGACGATCACCGCGTCGGCGCCCGCGTCGACCACCCGGCGGGCGTCGTCGGGGTGCAGCAGCCCCTTGACGGCGATCGGGAGGTCGGTCCATTCGCGCAGTTTGGCGAGGTCGGCGGGGCGCAGGGCGTGGTTGCCGAAGAGCCCGACCCAGGTCAGGATGGCCATCCGCATGGCGTCGTCGGACTCCTCCGGCGGGGTGGCGAGCTTGGCGCGGAAGAGCGGGTCGGAGAGGTAGTTGGCGATGCCCTTGCCGAGCAGGAAGGGCAGGTGCGCCTGCTCCAGGTCGCGCGGGCGCCAGCCGAGCGCGGGGGTGTCGGCGGTGACGATGATGGCCTTGGCGCCCGCCGCCTCGGCGCGGGTGACGAAGGAGCGGGCGAGTTCGTCGTCGGCGGGCCAGTAGAGCTGGTACCACCAGTCGCCCGCGGCGGCGCCGACCTCCTCGATGGTGCTGGAGGAGGCGGTGGAGAGCACCATGCCGAGCCCGAGTTCCTTCGTCGCCTCGGCGACCAGCACCTCGCCGCGTTCGTGCAGCAACTCCAGCACGCCGACGGGGGCGGTGAGCACCGGCGCGGCCAGCCGGGTGCCGAGCACCTCGACGGCGAGGTCGCGGGCGCCGGGGGCGGTGGTGCCGCGCAGCATCCGGGGCAGGATCCGGTAGTTGTCGAAGGCCGCCTCGTTGGCGGCGGCGGTGCGCTCGGCGGAGGCGCTGCCCGCGACGTAGGCGTACGCCTCCGGCGGCAGTTCGCGCCGCGCCCGCTCCGCCAGCCCGGCCGCCGTCATCGGCAGATCCGGGCGCAACCCGCCGAGTCCGCCCAGGTAGATCTCGTTCTGGAAGTCGACGAAGCTGCTCACGCGGGGAACGCTAGTCCGTCGGCGTGCTCCGCGCAGCCCCCCGCGCGGATCGGCGAACGCGGGTCGGCGGCATGATCCGGCACCGAGCGGGCAGGATGGAACCGTGCGCGCTGTGCGATTGACCGGATTCGGTGGCCCCGAGGTGCTGACCTGGGGCGAAACGCCCGACGTCACCCCTGCCCGCGGTGAGGTGCTGATCGAGGTGGCGGCGGCCGGGGTGAACCGGGCCGACCTGCTGCAACGTCAGGGCAACTACCCGCCGCCGCCGGGGGCGAGCGAGACGCTCGGGCTGGAGTGCTCGGGGGTGATCGCGGAGCTCGGCGACGGCGTCCGGGATTGGTCGGTCGGCGACCGGGTCTGCGCGCTGCTCTCCGGCGGTGGCTACGCCGAGCGGGTCGCGGTGCCCGCCGGCCAGCTGCTCCCGGTGCCGGAGGGGCTGGATCTGGCCGCCGCGGCGGGGTTGCCCGAGGTCGCGGCCACGGTGTACTCGAATCTGGTCAGCACCGCTGGGCTGCGCGCGGGGCAGCTGCTGCTCGTGCACGGCGGCGGCAGCGGGATCGGCACGCACGCCATCCAGCTGGCGAAGCAGCTCGGGGCGCGGGTCGCGGTGACCGCGGGGTCGGCGGCGAAGCTCGCGCGCTGCGTCGAGCTGGGCGCCGATATCGCGATCGACTACAAGAACCAGGACTTCGTCGAGGTGCTGCGCGAGCACGGCGGCGCCGACGTCATCCTGGACAATATGGGCGCGGCCTACCTGCCCCGCAATATCGAGGCGCTGGCCCCGCACGGCCACCTGGTGGTGATCGGCATGCAGGGCGGCGTCAGGGCGGAGCTGAATCTCGGTGCGCTGCTGCGCAAGTGGGGCACCATCCACGCGACCAACCTGCGCGGCAGGCCCGCAACGGGGCCGGGCAGTAAGGCCGAGGTGATCGCGGGGGTGCGGAAAGAGGTCTGGCCGCTGGTGGCCGCGGGCGCCATCGTCCCGGTGATCCATGCCGAGGTGACCGATCCGGCCGAGGCGCACCGGCTGCTCGACGGCTCGGACACCGTCGGCAAGGTGCTGCTCACCCTCGGCTAGCTCACTCCAGCGCGGAGAGCGCCCGGCCGAGCTGGTCGATCTCGAAGCGGGTGGTGTACGGGGCGAGCCCGACGGTCACCGCGCCGCCCTCGTCGTTCACGCCGAGCGCGTCGAGCAGCCTGCTGCCGCCGTGGATCCCGCTCACGGTGCCGATCCTGGCATCGGCCAGCTTGGCGGCGACCTTCTCCGCCTGCATCCCGGCGACGGTGAAGCTCACCGTGGGAATGCGGGTGGAGGCGCGGCCGATCACGGTGAGCCCGGCGATCCGATCCAGCACCTCCATCAGGTGCTCGAAGAGCTGGTCGTGGTAGTCCTGCAGCGAGGTGATGGAGATTTCCAGCCGCTCGCGCCGGGTGCCGCGGGCGCGCTCGTCCAGCCCGGCGAGGAAGTCGATCGAGGTGGTCAGCCCGGAGAGCAGCGCGTACGGGTGGCCGCCGACCTCGAGCCGCTCGGCGCCCTTGGCGTAGGGGTTGAGCGACATGGACGGGATCCGGTCCAGGAACGCGGGGTCGCGGAAGACCAGCGCCCCGACCTGCGGGCCGCCCCAGGACGGCGCGCTCAGCGCGACCACGTCGGCGTTCAGCTCCTCGATATCGATCAGCGCGTAGGGTGCGGCGCCGAAGGCATCGGCGACCAGCAGCCCGCCGACCTCGTGCACCCGGTCTGCGGCGACCCGCACCGACGGCGCCGAGCCGACGATCGGCGAGGCGGCGGTGAGCGCGACCAGCCGCGCGGTCGGGCCGATCAGCTCCTCGAACTGCCAGGCGGGCATCTCGCAGGTCTCGATCTCCACCTCGGCCCAGCGCACGTGCGCGCCGTAGCGGTTGGCGATGCGCAGCCAGGGCGCGACGTTCGCCTCGTCGTCGAGGCGGGAGAGCACGATGCCGGTGCCGAGCCCGAGCCGCGAACTGAGCGATTCGGCCAGCCAGGCGAGCAGCGCCGCGCGGTCGGGACCGAGCACGACACCCGCCGGGTCGCCGCCGACCAGATCGGCCACCGCGACCCGAGCCGCCTCCAGAATTCCGGCGCTGCGCGCGGCCGCCGGATGCCTGCCGGTATGCGAGAAGGAAGACGTCCGAAAACCGGTCGACACCGCGCGCGACACCGAATCCGGCACCAGCATGCCGATCTGGGGATCGAGGTGAATCCAGCCGTCGCCCAGGGACGGAATGAGGCCCCGCACCCTCGCGACGTCGTAAGTCATGTCGGCCACTCTAGGGGCACCGACCGAGGCTGGGTAACCACGTTGCTCCGCTCCCGTACCGAGGAGTAGGGCGACCTGGGAATCAGCATGGCAATCGACTCGGCATGACAATCGACTTTCCGCAGGAATCCGTTGTTCGCGACCCGAACAGGATAGAACGCCGGGCCGTAACCGGAGGTGGGTACAGGTCAGGTGGTCACCTCGCCGGGCACACGACATGATGGAGCACATGACGCCATCGGACGAAACCCCGAATTCCGTCGTCGTGATCGGTCCGGACGGGCAGCCGCTGAGCATTCCCGTCGAGGCAGGCGCCCCCGACGGCCAGGAATCCGACGACCAGGAGCAGAAGGAAGAGGCGGGCGAATCGCTCGCGGACATGGTCGAGCAGCCCGCCAAGGTGATGCGGATCGGCACCATGATCAAGCAGTTGCTGGAGGAGGTGCGCGCCGCCCCGCTGGACGATGCCAGCCGCAACCGGCTGAAGGAGATCCACAAGTCCTCGGTGCGCGAGCTGGAGCAGGGCCTCGCGCCCGAGCTGCGGGACGAGCTGGAGCGGCTGACGCTGCCCTTCACCGACGACACCGTTCCCACCGACGCCGAGCTGCGGATCGCGCAGGCGCAGCTGGTCGGCTGGCTGGAAGGGCTGTTCCACGGCATCCAGACCGCGCTCTTCGCCCAGCAGATGGCGGCGCGGGCGCAGCTGGAGCAGATGCGCCAGGGCGCGCTTCCGCCCGGCCTCGCGGTCGCCGACCCGCGCGGCGGCGGGCCGCACACCCAGGCCACCGGGGGTGCCGGTCAATATCTCTGAGAAACAGACCGATCAGCACCTGCCGGGAACGGGCGGCGATGCACCCGGCGGCATCCCGGCGGGCGGGCGCGCCGGGGTAAGGTCTGGCACCGTGCCCGCAGCTGCTGCTCGCCCCGACTCGGACCGGGAGAACACCGCCCCGACGGTGGATGCCTCCGTGCCAGAGGACACCGTCGCGCAGGCGGAGAAGGATAGTACCGCGCCCGCGCCGAACGACCTGCTCTCCGCACCGCCGATGAAGTCCGACTCCCAGACCTTCGCGCGCGCCTTCGGCGACTTCCGCACCGGCTTCTCGCAGCGCGAGCTCTGGCTCTCGCTCGGCTGGCAGGACATCAAGCAGCGCTACCGCCGCTCGGTGCTCGGCCCGTTCTGGATCACCATCGCCACCGGGCTGCAGGCGACGGCCATGGGCGTCCTCTACTCGATGCTGCTGGACCAGCCGCTGCGCGAGTTCCTGCCGTACGTGACGGTCGGGCTCATCGTCTGGAACGTGATCAACGCCAGCATCCTGGAGGGCGCCGACGTCTTCATCGCCAACGAGGGGCTGATCAAACAGCTGCCGTCGGCGCTGAGCGTGCACATCTACCGGATGGTCTGGCGGCAGCTGCTCTTCTTCGCCCACAACATGGTGATCTACCTGGTGATGCTGGCGGCGTTCGGCGTCTGGGAGGACGTGAGCTGGGCAAGCCTGCTCGCCATCCCCGCCATCCTGCTGCTCTTCCTGAACTGCATGTGGGTGTCGATCTTCTTCGGCATCTTCAGCACCAGGTACCGGGACATCGCACCGATCCTCGGCAGCACCACGCTCATGCTCTTCGTGCTGACCCCGGTCATGTGGACCACCTCCACGCTGGAGAACCAGATGGGGGCGGGCAGCGACCGGGCCAGGCTGGTCGAGCTGGTGCCCACCTTCCACTACCTGGAGATCGTGCGCGCGCCGCTGCTCGGGGAGCCGCAGGCGCTCCGGCACTGGGTGATCGTCGGGGTGATCACGCTGGCCGGCTGGGCGGTGGCGATCCTGGCGATGAAGCAGTTCCGTTCGCGCGTCCCGTACTGGGTATAGGAGCCCGATGACCGACCGTGTGAGTATCGAAACCCATCAGGCGTGGGTCGAGTTCCCGATCTTCGACGCCAAGTCGCGGTCGCTGAAGAAGGCGTTCCTCGGCAAGGCCGGCGGCGCGATCGGGCGCAACCAGTCCGACGTCGTCGTGGTGGAGGCGCTGCGCGACATCACGCTCTCGCTCGAGGAGGGCGACCGGATCGGGCTCGTCGGGCACAACGGCGCGGGCAAGTCCACGCTGCTGCGGCTGCTCTCCGGGATCTACGAGCCGTCTCGCGGCAGCGCCCGGATCCGCGGCCGGGTGGCCCCGGTCTTCGACCTCGGCGTCGGCATGGACCCGGAGATCTCCGGCTACGAGAACATCGTCATCCGCGGCCTCTTCCTCGGCCAGACGCGCAAGCAGATGATGGCCAAGATCGACGAGATCGCCGATTTCACCGAGCTCGGCGAATATCTCTCGATGCCGCTGCGCACCTATTCGACCGGTATGCGGGTGCGGCTCGCCATGGGCGTGGTGACCTCCATCGACCCGGAGATCCTGCTGCTCGACGAGGGCATCGGCGCGGTCGACGCGGAATTCATGAAGAAGGCGCGCAAGCGGCTGCAGGAATTGGTGTCGCGCTCCGGCATTCTGGTGTTCGCGAGCCATTCCAACGAATTCCTCGCGCAACTGTGCGATTCCGCGCTGTGGATCGACCACGGGCGTATCCGGCAGCACGGCGGAATCGAGGAAGTGGTGCGGGCCTACGAGGGCCCGGACGCGGGGAATCACGTGGCGCAGGTGCTGCGTGAACTGAACGCCGACGGCGGCAAGGAACTGGAGCCCAACCAGGCATGAGCGAGTCAGGCCCGAAGGCGGGAGCGAAGCGCGGCCACGCAGGGCCCTCGATCGTGCCCAGAAAGCACAGCATGAGTGAGTCACCCGATGGCGTCGAGGAGTTTGAGGAATTCGTGCCGCCGGGCACGGGGCCGGACAAGCGGATCATCGCGGTGGTGGTGACGCACAAGCGGCGCGAACTGCTGGCTGAGTCGCTGAAGGCGGTCGGCTCGCAGTCCAGGCCGGTCGACCACCTGATCGTGGTGGACAACGGCAACGAGGACGAGGTCGCCGAGCTGGTCGCGCAGCAGCCGATCGAGGCGACCTACCTGGGCTCGCGGCACAATCTCGGCGGTGCGGGCGGCTTCGCGCTCGGCATCCTGCACGCGCTCACACTCGGCGCCGACTGGGTGTGGCTGGCCGACGACGACGGCAGGCCGGAGGGCCCGGAAGTGCTCTCCACCCTGCTGACCTGCGCGGAAAAGCACGGCCTCGCCGAGGTCTCGCCGGTGGTCTGCGATATCGACGACCCGGACCGGCTGGCCTTCCCGCTGCGCCGCGGCGTGGTCTGGCGACGGCTGCGCTCGGAGCTCGGTGACGACGACTTCCTGCCCGGCATCGCCTCGCTCTTCAACGGCGCGCTCGTCTCGGCCCAGGCGGTCGACCTGATCGGCGTGCCGGACCTGCGGCTCTTCGTGCGCGGCGACGAGGTGGAGGTGCACCGCAGGCTGGTCCGCTCCGGGCTGCCCTTCGGCACCTGCCTGCAGACGGCGTACCTGCACCCGAACGGCGCGGAGGAGTTCAAGCCGATCCTGGGCGGGCGGATGCACACCCAGTACCCGGACGACCCGGTGAAGCGATACTTCACCTACCGCAACCGCGGCTACCTCATGTCCCAGCCCGGGATGCGGAAGCTGCTGCCGCAGGAGTGGATCCGTTTCTCCTGGTTCTTCCTGGTGACGCGGCGGGACCCGGCGGGGTTGAAGGAGTGGTTCCGGCTGCGCTCGCTCGGGCGCAACGAGCACTTCGGCAAGCCGGATTAATTCGGTTGCGCCCGCGACCGCGGGCTGCGAGGGTAGGCGGCAACCGAACGAGCGAGGAATGGAGGTGTGCACTGTGACCACGGCCTTTGTCGTCGTGGCCGGGTACGGCCACGTGCGCACCTCACTCATTCTGCGCTGAGTCCGGGTCGGGCTCGGCGCCCACTCGAAGGACTCCCCTCACCATGGTCGACTACGACCTGTTGATTCCCTATGGCTGGAACACCACCGGTTACACCGTGCCCGACGGCGCCGTACCCGGCCGGGTGATCCGGACCGATCGCGGCGAATGCGATGTCGCGACACCCGCCGGGCTCGCCAGGGCTACTCTGCCGCGGGCCGGCTCCGAGATCTCCGGGCTCTGCACCGGTGACTGGGTACTGCTCGAAACATCCACCGGGCTGCTGCCGCTCGCGGTGACCGCGCTGCTTCCCCGGCGCGGGGTGATCAGCCGCTCGTCGGCGTCCGGGCGCTCCGCGGGGCAGGTGCTCGCGGCCAATGTGGACACCGTGCTCATCTGCGTGCCCGCCGACGGCGATGTCGACCTCGGGCGGATCGAGCGGCTGCTCGCGCTGGCCTGGGAGAGCGGTGCGCAGCCCGTCGTCGTGCTCACCAAAGCCGATGCGGCTGAGGATGTTCCGCTCGACTCCGTGCGCGCGGTCGCGCCCGGGGCGACGGTGCTCGCGGTGAGCGCGACCAGCGGGGCCGGGCTGGAGGTGCTCACCGCCGTGCTCGACGGCACCGTCGTGCTGCTCGGCCCGTCCGGGGCGGGCAAATCCACGCTGGCCAACGCGCTGCTCGGCGCGGAGGCGTTCGCGACCGGGGCGGTGCGAGCGAGCGACGGCAAGGGCAGGCACACCACCGTGTACCGGGAGCTGCGGCCGCTGCCGCACGGAGGTGCCCTGATCGACACCCCTGGGTTGCGCGGGATCGGGTTGTTCGACGCCACCGAGGGGCTGGAGAAGACCTTCAGCGATGTCGAGAACCTCGCGAGCGCATGCCGGTTCGGCGACTGCGGGCACGAGAGCGAGCCGGGTTGCGCGGTGCGGGCGGCACTCGGCTCCGGTGAGCTGACCGAACGCAGGTTGGCGAGCTATCGGAAGCTGCTGCGGGAGAACGCCCACATGGCGGCGCGGACGGACAAGCGGCTCGCGGCCGAGCGGAAGCGGGCCTGGAAGGAAGTGCACAAGCAGCAGCGGCGGATGTATCGGCAGCGAGGCTCCGAAAAGTGAGGCTCGTTCCGGCGCTGTAGGGTCGGCTCGCACATTCGGTCCATCAGGAGGCTCATATGGCTCAGCCCGGGGGGTATCCACCATCCGGTCCCGTCCCACCGCCGTTCGGTTCGCCGGGTGGGTATCCCGGGCAGGGTGGGGCGCCCGCCCCCGGTCAAGGGTGGGCGCCCGCCGGGCAGCAGAGTTCGCCCGGGATTCCGCAGCCGGGCTGGGCCTCGGCGGGCCAGCAGAGCGCGCCGGGCTATCCCCAGCAGGGCGACCCTGCCGCCGGGCAGCAGAGTGCGCCCGGGTATCCGCAGCCGGGCGGGTACCCCGGGGCGCAGCCGGGGGGTTACCCCGGTGGGCCGCCGGGATACCCTGCTACGCAGGCACTTCCGCAGCAGTCCCTGCCGCTGCCGGACCCGCCGGGGCTGACGGTCGACGCCTCGTACTCCCCGTTCGCGTTCCTGCTCGCCATCACCAAGCCGAAGATCCAGGTGAACGGCCACCAGGTGCCGGTCACCCGGTGGGGTCCGAACCACATCCCGGTCGGCCCGGGCCAGCACCATGTGCGGGTGAGTACACCGTGGCTGTTCGACATGGGCCCGGCGACGGCGTCGGTCCCGGTCCAGCCGGGGCAGGGCACCCGGGTGTACTACAAGGCCCCGGTGGTGATCCTGCTGAACGGCGCGATCGGCCCGGTTCCACAGAAGGCCCCCGGCCTCGTCTTCCTCTACATCACGTGGGGCTTCGTCGCCCTCATCTTCCTGCTCAACCTGATCGTTCTGGTCGGAGTCATGAGCGCCTGAGCTCGTGACCGGGGCGTCCGCCACCGGCGGGCGCCCCTTCTCCGCACCCCCTATGCAACTGATTGCATAACCGCGCTACCCTGGTCCAGGCACATCCCGCCCACGACAGGAGCAGTCGATGACGGATCAGGCTTCCAAGCCCCTCGCGAACAGGACGGTCATCATGTCCGGCGGCAGCCGCGGCATCGGGCTGGAGATCGCGAAGCGGGCCGCCGCCGACGGCGCGAACATCACCCTCATCGCCAAGACCGACAAGCCGCACCCCAAACTGCCTGGCACCATCCACACCGCGGCGGCGGAACTCGAGGCGGCGGGCGGCACGGTGCTCCCGTTCGTCGGCGACGTGCGCGAGGACGAGCAGGTCGCCGCGGCGGTGCGGCAGACCGTCGAGCGCTTCGGCGGCATCGATATCGTGGTCAACAACGCCTCCGCCATCGACCTCTCGCCCACCGAGGCGATCTCGATGAAGAAGTACGACCTCATGCAGGACATCAACTGCCGCGGCAGCTTCCTGCTCTCGAAGTTGAGCATCGCCGCGCTGCGCGAATCCGCGGCCGCCGGGCGCAACCCGCACATCCTGACGCTCTCGCCCCCGCTGAACCTCGACCCCAAATGGGCGGGCGGCTCGCTCGGCTACACCATCGCCAAGTACGGCATGTCGCTCACCACGCTCGGCCTGGCCGAGGAGCTGAAGGACGCGGGCATCGCGGTGAACTCGCTGTGGCCGCGCACCACGATCGCCACCGCTGCGGTGCGCAACCTGCTCGGCGGCGAGGAGATGGTCGCCACCTCGCGCACCCCCGACATCTACGCCGACGCCGCGTACCTGGTGCTGACCTCGCCGGCGAAGGAGACCACCGGCAATTTCTTCCTGGACGACGAGGTGCTCGCCGCGCACGGCATCACCGATCTGGAGAAGTACCGGGTGGTGCCCGGCGACGGCCCGCTCACCACGGACCTGTTCCTCTGACCGGTCGCACGGGGTGCCCCTCGGCCGGAGCACCCCGTGCGGGTATCACGGCCGGATGCCGTAGAGCCTTTCCCAGTTCTCCCGGCTGGTGAGCTCCGGCGCGGCGGCCCGGTACTGCTCCTGCAGCGCGGGCAGCTCGCGGCGCAACCTGCGCAGCACCTTGAGCGAGCGGATCAGCAGGGCGCGGGCGCGGGCCTTGTCGCGCTGCCGGATGCGCACCCCGGACTGCGAGGCATCGGTCACCACGACGTGGTCGAAGAGCGAGACGTGCCACCAGTAGGCGTCCTCGCGAGTGATCCCGACCAGGCCGGGGCGGGTGCGCCCGGTCCACTGGCCGATCGCCCGCTTGATCAGCACCAGCAGCGCCCGGCTCGGCTCACCGGAGGCACGCTGGACGGCGATGTGCGTGGACGGCACCGGCGGGGTCGCGGCCGGGTGCTTGAACGTCTCCGGGTAGTCGGCGCGCTGGCCGCGGGCCTGGGCCAGCGCCTCGATTCCGCCGTCCCGCAGAATCTTCGGGCCGCGCAGGAAGTCCTCGATGCCCTGCAGGGTGGTGTGCACCAGGCCGTACTGCATGGCGACCAGCTGCTCGGCGATATTGCGGAAGAGCTGCTTGCTGATCTTCCTGCCGTCGAGGTCGGTGTGCAGCGCGCCGACGATGAGCGAGTTGCGGGTGCTGAAGTAGCGCGCCCAGTCGTCGTAGTCCTTCCAGTAGAAATCGGCGTGCCAGACGGCGGCGTTCGGCAGGGTCACGGTGACGAAACCGTGCTCCCGCGCGCGCACGCCGTACTCGACGTCGTCCCACTGGAAGAAGACCGGCAGCGGCAGCCCGATCTTCGCGACCACCTCGGCCGGGATCAAACAGGTCCACCAGGCGTTGTAGCCGGCGTCGACCCGGCGCTCCTGGTTCTTCTTCAGCATGCTGGTGTTGCGCAGCGCCTTCGACACCTTCTGCCCGTGCATCAGCCGGTCCAGGTGCACCTCCTCGGCCCCGACGTTCAGGTAGTCCGGGTTGAGCAGGAAGAGCATCTGCGCGCCGACCAGCGTCGGCTCCACCGTCAGGTTGGCGAAGGCGTTGAGCCGCAGTACGGTCTCCGGCTCGCAGAGGATGTCGTCGTCCATCAGGATGACGTCGGCGTGCTCGTTCACCGCGGAGACCTCGTACAGGCCGCGGGTGAAGCCGCCTGCGCCACCCAGGTTGGGCTGGCGGATATAGCGCAGCTTCTCGCCGAGCACCGGCAGCACCTCGCGGAACCGCGGCCGCTCCTCGACCAGGTCGGTGCCCTGGTCGACCACGTACACCGCGTCGATCGCGGCGAGCACGGCCGGGTCGGAGGCGAGCGCGGCGACCGTCTCGGCGCAGTCGGCGGCGCGGTTGAAGGTGCAGATGGCGATGGCGACCGGGCGCATCCGCTCCGGGGCAGCGGCCGACCAGGTGAGCTCGGTGATGCCGAGCGCGCCGCCGACGGCGTCCGCCTCGACCCAGAGCGCGCCGCCGTCGACGTACTGGTCGAGCGTGGCGCCGAGCGTCACCGGGCCGCTCGCGGCGACCTCGATGGAGTCGACGATCCGGCGGTGCCCGGCGATGTCCGAGGCCACCAGCCGCAGCCTGGCGTCGGCGGCGACGTCGAGCACCAGCGTGACCTGCACCTCGGTGACCGTGGTCCAGCGCTGCCAGTAGGCCGCCGCGAACCGGCCGAAGTAGGTGTTGGTGTGCACCGTCGCGCCCTTGTCGAGCTGCAGCGAGAGGCGGTCGCGCTGGGCGCGCCCCCTGGTGACGACGGCGTAGAGCTCGTCGTTGATCTTCGCCGATGGCCCGGTGAAGATTCCCCGCTGCAGCACCAGGCGGTCCGGAGCCCGGTGATCGGAGCGCAGCGCGGTGGGCGCCGCCTCGGCGACGGCTCGGTCGTTCGTTTCGGTAACGGCCTGCGTAGCCGACTGATCCATGAAGTCCTCGAAATTCAGTGTCGTGCCGACGGGACGGGCTGTGCATCCACCTTCGTCCCTGGATACCTTCGCGGCGGGCCCGAGGATATCAACGCGGCGAACCGGGCGCTTGCCCAGCACGGTCGCCGAGCGCGTCGTCGATGTGCTGCTCCAGGTCGGCCCGCGGACCGGTGAAGACGAAGGTGTCGTAGGCCCAGTAGCGGAAGAGCACCGCGACGATCTGGCCGATCAGGGTGCCGGAGATGTTGTCCGCGAGTGGCGAGGAGAGATCCAGCACATAGCGGGAGAAGGCGAGGCAGCCGAGCTGCAGCCCGATCGCGATCACATTGAAGAACGCGTAGAGCAGGTACTCCCGCGCCGCGCTCCCGCCCTGCTTGTGCGCGAACGTCCACCACTTGTTGCCGAAGTAGGTGACCACCGTGGCGACCGCGATCGCGATGATCTTCGCGGGCAGCGGCGCGTGGTGGAGCACGCCCTCGCCGCCCCAGAACACCAGCAGGTTGTACGTCCCGGCGTCCACCGCGAAGCCGATCAGCCCGACCACGAGGAACGCGCTGCCCTGCCGCAGCGCGGTCAGCAGGCGGCGGCTCAGCGGTGCGGGAACGGTTTCGGCGGACTCGCGGGACGACACGCTCGCCGACGGTACACCGGGCACGCGGTGGCCGCGCCCGGCCTGTACCCTCCCCGTGTTCCCTGTTCGAACCCACCGAGATCGAGGATTGACCCGGGTGGACTCCTCCGAGCTTCGCATTGCCGCCGTGGTCCCGTGCCACAACGAAGAGGCTTCGGTCGCCAAGGTCGTCGCCGACCTGCAGGCCGCCGTGCCCGGGATCGTGGTCTACGTCTACGACAACCTGAGTACCGACGCGACCTCCGAGCGCGCGCGGGAAGCGGGTGCGATCGTGCGCAGGGAGAACGTCAAGGGCAAGGGCAATGTGGTGCGCCGCGCCTTCGCCGATATCGAGGCCGACGTCTACCTCATGATCGACGGCGACGACACCTACGACGCGTCGGCCGCGCCGCTCATGATCAAGACGCTGCTCGACGGCCCCTACGACCACGTACTCGGGGTGCGCCGCCAGGACGAGTCGGGGAACGCGTACCGGGCCGGGCACGAGACCGGCAACAAGGTGCTGAACGGCGTGGTCGGCAAGGTCTTCGGGGAGAACGTCGAGGACATGCTGAGCGGGTACCGGGTCTTCTCCCGGCGCTTCGTGAAGAGCTTCCCCGCGGTTTCCCGCGAGTTCGAGATCGAGACCGAGCTCACGGTGCACTCGCTGCACCTGCGGGTGCCGCGGACCGCGGTGCCGGTCGGGTTCCGGGATCGCCCGGCGGGCAGCGAATCCAAGCTGCGCACGTACCACGACGGGTTCAAGATCCTGAAGCTGATCGCCGGGCTGGCGCGGCACGAGCGGCCGGTCGCCTTCTACGGGCTCTTCGGCTCGCTGGCCTGGCTGATCGCGCTGGTGCTCACCATCCCGATAGCGATCACCTACTACGACATCGGCGAGGTGCCGCGCTTCCCCACCCTCTTCCTCGCCTTCACCCTGCTGCTGCTCGGCAGCCTGGCCTGGACCGCCGGCCTCATCCTGGACGGCATCCGCCGCTCCCGCCACGAAGCCGCGCGCCTCGTCTACCTGCGCTACAGCGCCGTCACCGACGACGGACCCCGCCGGTGACGGCGTCGGCCACCGGCACCCAGCCCACCCCCTCCGGCGACGAGCCGGACCCGGCCGAACGCGCGGACTCGAAAGTCGAGCCCGGCTCGGCCCGGCCCACCGCGACCGAACTCACCGCGACCGAGCCTGCCGACGCCGAGCCAGGCGTAACGCCGAACTCCCCCGGTCTCTCCGGGGACAAACAGGTCGAGCGGCCGAAGGCCGGGCGAGATGCGAACGCAGGGGCCGGCGCGGGCGTCGCGAACCGGATCATCCACAAGCTGGGCCCGGCGACAACCGCGTTCCTGATCCTCGCCGGACTGTTCGGTGCAGTCTTCGCCGTGATAACCCCACCCTTCTGGGGCCACGACGAAATCACCCAGTTCGGCCGCGCGTACCAGGTAGCGCACGGCGGCCTCCTCCCCCAGGAGATCGCGGACACCCGAGGCATCGCCTACGGCGGCGACGTCCCGAAATCCATCACCGACCTGATGGGCTACGCCCTCACCGACTACACCACCAACGGCGACGAGCAGAACCCGATGGCCGCCGACCCGTCCGCCTACGACCGGTACAAATCCGCCCCGGTCAGCGCGGAGATGGACCAGGTCTGGTTCACCAACACAGCGGCGTACTCCCCCGTCCCGTACCTCCCGAGCGCCATCGGCCTGCGCACCGCCGAGGCTCTCGACCTGAACGTCGGCACGTCCACCCTGGTCACCCGGCTGGCCGGGCTGGCCGCCTACCTGGCGATCACCGGCTTCGCCCTGTGGTCGCTGCGCGCCCACCGCATCCAGTGGCTCGCCTTCACCGTCGCGGTGCTGCCGATCGCGATCTTCCAGGCGGGCACCGTCACCGCCGACACCCTGACCAACGCA
The DNA here is from genome assembly GCF_042650385.1 of Nocardia jiangsuensis. NCBI lineage: Bacteria > Bacillati > Actinomycetota > Actinomycetes > Mycobacteriales > Nocardiaceae > Nocardia > Nocardia jiangsuensis. The sequence continues at coordinate 827,296 of NZ_JBHSAX010000014.1, read as the reverse complement.
CTCGCCTTCCTGATCTCCGCACTCCTGGTCAAGGCGCTCTTCCTCGGCGACGGTCTGCGCCGCCCGGAGACCGCGGCACTGCTGGCCGCCACCCTGGCGCTGCCGCTCTGCAAGCCCGCCTACATCCTGCTCGCCCTGCTCATCGTGGTGATCCCCGGCGAGCGGCTGGGATTCCGCGGCGTCTGGCGGTTCACCCACTGGATCTTCGCCGCCGCGGGCGGCCTGCTCTTCGCCGTCTGGATGAAGGTGGCCGCCCCGACCGGCGACGGCATGAGCCTCATGCGCCCGGAGGCGCAGTGGGGCACCGTCCGCCCGGACGACCAGCTGCGCGGCATCCTCACCGACCCGATCGCCTTCGTCGAGGTGTTCGGCGAGAGCATCTCGCGCCGGGATCAGCGCTGGTTCACCCAGTTCTTCGGCGAGCTCGGCTTCGCCTACATCGACGTGCCCGCGCTCGCCATCCTGGCCTGCCTGCTCGCCTTCGTGATCGGCATCGGGATCGGCGACCGGCTGCGCCCGGAGGCGGCGACCTTCCGCCGCACGCTGATCGTGGCGCTGGTGCTGCTGGCCAACGTGGCGATGATCTACGTGACGCTCTACATGTCGTTCACGCCGGTGGACTACTTCATCATCGACGGCGTGCAGGGCAGGTACTTCGTGCCGCTCGCGGTGCTCACCTTCGCGGTGCTGCTGCGCTGGCTGCCCTGGCGGCTGGCGCTGCCGGACGGCACCGCGCCGGGCCGGGGCGCCGCGCTGACCATCGTCGGCGCCACCGCGGTCGCGTTGACCGCGGCCGCGGTCAAGTACCACGTGCTGGTCTGGGGCTGAATTACAGCGGGAGCACCCGCTCGCCCGCTTTCCGGTAGGCGTCCTCGGTGTGCTCCTTGTACGGCCGCCACCAGGCTTCGTTCTCCCGATACCAGCGCACCGTCGCGGCCAGTCCGTCGCGGAAATTCGCGTAGCGCGGGGTCCAGCCGAGTTCGGTGCGCAGCCGGGTCGCGTCGATGGCGTAGCGCTGGTCGTGGCCGGGCCGGTCGGTGACGTGGTCGAAATCATCCGGCGAGCGGTCGAATTCCGCGAGCAGCATTCGGATGACGGTCAGGTTGTCGGTTTCCCCGTCCGCGCCGATCAGATAGCTCCGGCCCGCCGCGCCGCGTTCGAGGACGGCCCAGACCGCGTGATTGTGGTCGTCGACGTGAATCCAATCCCGGATCTGGTGTCCGGCGCCGTACAAACGCGGCCGCTGCCCGTCGATGAGATTGGTGATCTGCCGCGGGATGAACTTCTCCACGTGCTGATAGGGGCCGTAGTTGTTACTGCAGTTCGACAGCGTCGCGCGGACGCCGAAAGAACGCGCCCAGGCCCGGACGAGCAGGTCGCTCGAGGCCTTTGTCGCGGAGTACGGGCTGGACGGGTTGTATGGCGTCAGCTCGGAGAACGGCGGATCGTCCGAGGTCAGGTCGCCGAATACCTCGTCGGTGGAGACGTGGTGGAACCGCACGCCGTGCCTGCGCACCGCCTGCAGCAGCGCGAATGTTCCCACGATGTTCGTCTGCACGAACGGCCACGGGTCGGCCAGTGAATTGTCGTTGTGCGATTCCGCGGCGAAGTGCACCACCGCGTCGGTTTCCGCGGTCAGCTCGTCGACCAGGGCGGTATCGGCAATGTCGCCCTTCACGAATTCGATTCGGTCGGCGACCGAATCCAGCGATTCCCGATTGCCCGCGTAGGTGAGCGCGTCGAGCACCGTCACCCGGACGTCGGGGCGATCGGCCACGGTCTGCCGGACGAAGTTCGCACCGATGAACCCGGCTCCGCCGGTGACGAGCAAGCGCATTCCGCGACTCTACCGCCGAAGTTCGGCGGTACCGGAATCCCGCCGCCGGCTAGAAGTCCGATTTGCCCGGCCGATCATTCCGCAGACCTGGTGATCTGCATCACAATCAAACCGGAAAGAATGATGTAGCAGGGTTTTAATCACACCGAAACACCTGTTCAGCGTCTTGGTTTCGGAGAACCCACGGACCACCAGGTCTGCTCGGTGAACGGAATTTGAACACCCGGTCACAGCGCATTCACCAGGCGTTAGCTGATCTGGCCTTCGATCAGCGAGTCCCCTCCGTCCGACCGCTCGATGAGGTTCACAACACATGTTCATCAAGAAATTCGCCGCGACGTCGGCTCTGCTGATCGCCGCGATCGGCGTCACCGCGGGCACCGTGAACGCGGCGCCGGCGGAAGCCCCGGCCGACGCGGTGAACTTCACCGCGCACGCCACCGAAACCGCCACCTTCATCTCCACCGACTCCGGCAAGCTCGTCGCCGAGGACGGCGTCTTCAAGGTCGTCGCCGCCGACGGCACCGTGCTGGCGGGCACCCCGCTGAGCTTCCGGCTCGACGAGTTCGAGTTCCCGATCGCGGCCGAGATCTCCGGCAACGACGCGACCCTGACCCCGCAGCTCGACCTGGAGAAGGCCGTCTACAAGCCGGTCGCGCTGCCCTACGAGGACAAGGCGCCCTGGAAGAACGAGTACGACCGTGAGCTCGCGGCGTTCAACCGGCTGAAGGACACCATCTCCGTCGGCGCCACCGTCGGCACCCTGGTCGGCGGCCTGTCCGGCGGCGCGCTCGGCTGCGTGCTCGGCGGCATCGCCGGCGCCACCGTCGCCTCCGCGACCATCGTCGGCCTCTTCGGCCCGTTCATCCCGGCCGCCGCCATCGGCTGCATCGGTGGCATCCTCGCCATCGGCGCGCTCGGCACCCTGGCCGGCCAGATCCTGATCACCGCCCCGGTGGCGATCGGCGCGGCCATCCAGTACTGGAGCACCCTGAACCAGCCGTTCGTCCCCCCGGCCAAGTAATTCCGGCGCTCGAACAGCGGAACCCCGCCCGGACCAGGTCCGGGCGGGGTTCCGTCGTTTCGAAGGTGAACCTTGCCCCGCACCGGGTGCGGGGCAAGGTTCAGAACTCGTCCGGCCGATCGATGTCAGGCCGTCCGAGCTCGCTCCTGGTGCTCGACCCGGTCCCGCACGAAGCGGGCGACCCGGCCGAGCGCGGCCCTGCCCTCGGGCAGGCTCGGGAAGATACTCATGAAGGCGTGCACCTGGCCGCGCCACAGCTCCAGGCTGTGCGGCACGCCCGCGGCGGCGAGCCTGGCCGCCATCAGCTCGCTGTCGTAGCGCAGCACCTCGTCCTCCGCGGCGACCAGCAGCACCGGCGGCAGATCCGCCAGGTTCCCGTTGACCGGCGAGAGGATCGGATCCAGCACGCCGTCGATCTCCGCGCCGAGCCGCACCACCGCGGCCAACGCGGAGAGCGGAATGTAGGCGTCCCTGGAGACATTGACGTAGCCGCGCTTGGCCACGTGGTCCAGGTCGAGCAGCGGCGAGAGCCCGATCAGCCCGGCAGGCGCGGGCAACCCCTCCTCCAGCGCCTTCAGCGTGGTGGCGAAGGTCAGGTAGCCGCCGGCCGAATCGCCCGCGATCACCACCCGGGACGGGTCGGCGCCGTGGGCGAGCAGCCAGCGGTACGCGGTCAGGCAGTCCTCGACCGACTGCAGGATGGATTTCCCGGGTAGCTGCCGGTAGTCGACGTTCACCACGGGTAGCCCGGTGCGCCGGGCCAGGCTGGCGGCGATCGGCCGGTGCGTGCGCAGCCCGCACACCGCGAAACCGCCGCCGTGCAGGTAGAGCACCGCGCCGTGGCGCAGCGCGCGGGAGCCGCCTGCCGGGCGCAGGATCTCCAGCGAGAAGCCGCGCAGCCGCACCTGCTCGCGCTCGACCCCGCGCGGCTCGCGGCGCAGCCGGGAGAGGCCGTCGACCGCTGCCGCGGCGACCGGGATGGTGTGCCGGTTGATCGGCAGCTGCCGCAGCACCGGGCGGAGCACGCCGGAGCAGGTGGCGAGCAGAAGGCGGGCGGCCGGGCTCGGCCCGTGCGGGTTCATCACCCTGCCCGTGAATTCGTCACTGATCGCGGTCATGGCGGTACCTACCTCACCCACGGGCGGAGCGTCCTCGCTGACGTCCCACTCCAGAAGATCACGACAAGTGTGATCCGTGCAACAACCATGCCCCGGCCGACCTGTTCGGCAAACCCGTCGTGACCATTTCGCGGTCGGGCTGGAACCTCCCCGTCTCCGGCGTCCCCCGGAACTGGCAGACTCTGGGGCCATGCGCGGAATCATCCTGGCGGGCGGCACCGGCTCGCGCCTGCACCCGATCACGCGCGGGGTGAGCAAGCAGCTCGTCCCGGTCTACGACAAGCCGATGATCTACTACCCGCTCTCCACGCTGATGCTCGCCGGGATCACCGACATCCTGGTCATCACCACCCCCGAGGAGGCGGCTGCCTTCCGCAGGCTGCTCGGCGACGGCAGCGCCTTCGGCATCGCCATCGACTACGTGGTCCAGCCCGAACCCGACGGCCTGGCCAGGGCTTTCGTCCTCGGCGCCGACCACATCGGCACCGAGTGCGCCGCGCTCGTGCTCGGCGACAACATCTTCCACGGCCCCGGGCTGGGCACCGGCCTGAACCGCTTCCACGGGCTGGACGGCGGCGCGGTCTTCGCCTACTGGGTCTCCGACCCGACCGCCTACGGCGTGGTCGAGTTCACCGAGGGCAGGGCGGTCTCGATCGAGGAGAAGCCGAAGACGCCGCGCTCCAACTACGCCATCCCCGGCCTCTACTTCTACGACAACGACGTGGTGGAGATCGCCCGCTCGCTGCGGCCGTCCGCGCGCGGCGAGTACGAGATCTCCGATATCAACCGCGCCTACCTGGAGCAGGGCAGGCTTCGGGTGGACGTGCTCGCCCGCGGCACCGCCTGGCTGGACACCGGCACCTTCGATTCGCTGCTGGACGCGGCGAACTACGTGCGCACCATCGAGGAGCGGCAGGGCCTGAAGATCGGCGTGCCCGAGGAGGTGGCGTGGCGGATGGGGTATATCGATGACGACCGGCTGCGCGCCGCGGCGGAGGGGCTGGTCAAGTCGGGGTACGGCGGCTACCTGCTCGACCTGCTCGAGCGCGGACGGGACTGGTGAGCATGGAGATCAGGGAGCTGGCGGTTCCCGGCGCCTGGGTGCTGACGCCGCGGCAGTTCCGCGACGAGCGCGGCGTCTTCCTGGAGCAGTTCAAGGCGTCGGAGTTCGAGAAGGCCACCGGGCGGCCGCTCGATCTGAAGCAGGTGAACTGCTCGGTCTCCGCGGCCGGGGTGCTGCGCGGCATCCACTACACCGAGGACCCGCCGGGCCAGGCCAAGTACGTCACCTGCGTGCGCGGCGCATTCCTGGATGTGGTGGTCGACCTGCGGCCGGGCTCGCCGAGCTACGGGCGGTGGGACAGCGTCCTGCTCGACGACGTCGACCGGCGCTCGGTCTTCCTCGCCGAGGGGCTCGGCCACGCCATCCTCTCGCTCGCCGACGAGTCGACGGTGACCTACCTGTGCTCGCTGGAGTACAGCCCGGAGTTCGACCACGAGATCGACGCGCTCGACCCCGCGCTCGGCATCGACTGGCCGCGCGTCGGCCTGGACGGGCGGCCGCTCACCCTGGTCCGCTCGCCGAAAGACGAGGCGGCGCCGCCCTTCATTCCCCGCTGACCGGGTGCCACCCCCGCGGGGTGGCACCCGGTCGGACAGGCGGGCTCAGCCCGCGGGCTCGGCGGCGGGCTCGATCGGCCGCCTGCGCAGCCGCACCAGCGCGGCCAGCGAGATCGCCGCACCGACGGCGGTGACCGCGGCGGCGAACTCCAGCCCCGGCCGGTACGCCGCGAGCATCGCGGCCGGGCTGTCGTCGTGCGGCCCGGTGGAGATGAGCGCCGTCGTCACGGCGAGCACGATGGCCGCGCCGACCTGCATGGAGGTCTGCAGCACGCCCGCCGCGAGCCCCTGCTCGTCGTCGTCGATCCCGGCGGTTGCCTGGATGTTGATGGCCGGGAAGCCGATCCAGCCGACGCCGATGAGCAGCACGGCGGGCAGCAGCACGGTGAGGTACGACGGCGCGGTATCGATGCGCAGGAACAGCAGGTAGCCGATGGTCATCACGGTGAGCGTCACCGCGATCACCGGCGCGGTGCCGACCCGGTCGACCAGCCGATCGGAGAAGACCGCCGAGAGCGTCACCATGAGCCCGACCGGGAGCAGCGCGAGCGCCAGCGTGAGCGGCGACCAGCCCAGCGCGTCCTGCAGGTACAGCGTGACGAGGAACTGCCAGCTGAAATACGAACCGGCGAGCGCGATCACGGCGAGGCTGGCCCGGACCAGGGTGCGTTTGCGCAGGATGCCGAGCCGCACCAGCGGGTGCCGCACCCGCCGCTCGACGGCGACGAAGGCCACGAAGAGCACCGCCACCGCGACGAACGAGCCGAGCGTGCGCGGGGTCGCCCAGCCCACCTCGGGGGCGGTGACCACGGTGTAGACCAGCAGCAGCATGGCCGAGGTGGAGAAGAGCGCGCCGAGCAGGTCGTGCCCGCCCTCCTCCGCCGCGCGGTCCCTGGGGACCAGCACCCAGGCGGCGGCCAGCGCGGCCAGCGCCACCGGGACCGGGAGCAGGAAGGTCCAGCGCCAGCCGATACCGGTCATCAGCCCGCCGAAGAGCAGGCCGCAGGAGTAGCCGCCCGCGCCGAAGACGGTGTAGATGGAGAGCGCCCGGTTGCGCGCCGGCCCCTCCGGGAAGTTGGTGGTGATGATGGAGAGCCCGGTCGGCGCGGTGAACGCCGCGGCCAGCCCCTTCACGAACCGGGTCAGGATGAGCAGCGGGCCGGAGCTCACCAGCCCGCCCGCCAGCGAGGCCACCGCGAAGACCGCGAGCGCGATCAGGAAGACCCGGCGCCTGCCGAGCAGGTCGGCGGTGCGCCCGCCGAGCAGCAGCAGCCCGCCGTAGCCGAGCACGTAGCCGCTGACCAGCCACTGCAGCGTGGCCGTCGAGAGATCGAGTTCGGCGCCGATCGATGGGAGCGCGACGCCGATCATGGAGACGTCGAGACCGTCGAGGAACAGCACGACGCAGAGGGTGATCAGCATGGCCCAGAGCCGTGCCGACCAGCGCGCCGGATCGGTCGCCGCGGAGACGGCGCGATGCGTTGCCTGGGAAGTCATAGGCCGGGACATTACATGCGTACGCATTAGATTCCAATGCATTAAATGTCGTTGCATGAGGTTGCCGTGGACACTAAGATGGGCCCATGTCGAACCTGCTCGGTGAGTGGCGGCGGCTCCTCGATCGGCACGCCGCGGTGAGCTGCGCCATGGAGAAGGCGCTGCAGCCGTACGACATCGGGCTCAGCGAGTTCGAGACGCTGGACCGCCTGGTCGACGCGGCCTGCGGCGACTACCGGATGAGCGAGCTCGCCGAGGACAGCCACCTGAGCCAGAGCGCGCTCTCCCGCACCGTCGCCCGGCTGGAGCGCGACGGCCTCGTCTCCCGGAGCATGTGCCCGGAGGACCGGCGCGCCGTCACGCTCTGCCTCACCGAGAAGGGCCGCGCGGTGTACGACGCGGCCAGGCCCGCACACCGCGCCGTACTCGCCGAAATGCTGTTCTAGCAGCGGCTTTCACAGAGCGTTTCGGGCGTCTTCGATACCGCGGCGGGCGTCGACCGCCACCGCCTCGATCCCGGCGAAGGCGGCGCGGTACCGCGCGACCTCCTGCTCCTTGTCCACGAAGAGCGGCCCGGTGAAGGCCTCGACATAGACCACCGGCGGCTCCGGGTAGGCGGCGGTGGCACCGGGGTCGAACTCCAGCACCACGAAGCGCCCGGACTCCATGCCGGGGTGGTAGCCCGAATCGGCGGGGACGACCCGGATCCGGATGTTCGGCAGGTCGGCCAGCTCGCGCAGCCGGTCCAGCTGCGCACCGGCCACCTCGCTGCCGCCGAGCCGGCGCCACAGCATCGGCTCGGCGATCAGCACGTCCAGCCGCAGCGGCGCGGCCGACCGGGTGAGCTGCTCCTGGCGCACCGCCCGCAACCGCAGCCTGCGCTCGGCCTGCTCCGCGGTGAGCCCGGGGCGCGCGCCCGCGAGCAGCGCGCGGGTGTATGCCTCGGTCTGCAGCAGCCCCGGCACGGTGTCGACCTCGTAGCTGCGCAGCGCCGATGCCGCCTCCTCCAGGCCGAGGTACACCTCGAACCCCTCCGGGATGGCGTCGCTGTACCCGGCCCACCAGCCGCGCGCCTTGGTCTGCCGCGCCAGCACGGTGAGCGGCTCGACCAGCTCGGTCGGCGCCGCGTAGACCTTGCACATGGCCTCGACGTCCAGCCCGCGCAGCGAGGTCTGGCCGGTCTCGATCCGCCAGATCTTCGCCTCCGACCACTCCAGGTGCCGTGCGGCGGCCCTGGTCGTCATCCCCGCGCGATTGCGCAGGTCACGCAGTTGCCTGCCGAGCTGGCGGCGCGGCAGCGTCGACCCGGTCACTCCCCCCGGTTCGCCTGCTCCGGCGGTCACCCGGCGTGCGTTCATCGTCACGTCCCCCCTGTGTACAGCTGTGCCCGTCGCAGCGGCGGGCGCCGGCCTCACCCCTCGGGCCGACGACCGCGCCGGAGCGCGGATTGATCGATCACGAACGCCCGGTTACGAATCCTGGGCACTCGGACGGCATTGTTTCACAGTAAGTCCGGCAATGACGATCACTTGGAACACCCGACCCGGTTCTGTCGGTCGATCGACGGACATCGCTGTACTCATTTCCGTGAGCCGCGCCGGAAGCGCCAGAACTGTACCGCGCGAACATCTTCGGAAAGCTGGTTCACCGGCTCCGCGACATCGGAGAGCACCTGGAAGAGATCGTCGGCGAGATCGCTGATGTGCTCGACCCGCCCCGCCAGCCGGGCCGCGTTCACCAGGAACTCCAGCACCAGCCGGACCGCGGCCGCGATGGTCAGCCCGAGCGGCACCGCCACCAGCGCGGCCAGCACCCCGAGCACCGCGGAGAGCTGCCACAGCGAGACGGTCAGCGCGATCGGCACCGCGAACGCGAAGGCCAGCCCGAGCAGGTAGGCCAGCGGGAGCAGGGTGAGCGTGACCTCGCGCCGGAACCGGATGTCGAGCAGCCCGCGCACCGCCTCGGCCACCCACTCGCGCAGCGCCGCCGCGCTCTCGAACGGGTCGCGGCGCTGCAGCGCGGCGCGCGGCTGCTCGCCGGCGGCCGAGCGCGCGAAGCGGCGGGCCGCCGCCTCCCGCCAGAGCTCCCAGCGCGAGGCGGCATCGGGGTCGCCGGGGGCCGCGCCCGCGGTGCGCGGCTCGCCCGGCGGCGGAACCGCTTCCGCGCTGTCCGATCCCGCGCTGAGCGGGGATTCGCCGGACGGCATCCGCGTGCTGTCGGAGTCGTTGCTCATCCCCGAATCCTCCCCGTATATCATCGCTCGGGCTACCGGCATCGAAGGGCGTCGAGCGCACTACCAGACATCGGCTGTCCGGGTCGGGAATGAGACGAACCTGACAGTTCGTAATTTTTCGGCGAACCACGTAACGCCGAGGACACCGCGCACCGATACCACTCGTGAATGCAGGACCTGACTCTGACCGGGGAATGGAGAAAGACAGTGCGTACCACGTTTCCGACTTCCGTCTCGGCGGCCGCGATGACCGCCGCCGCGCAGGACTACACCCAGCGTGGATGGACGGTCGCCGAAACGGCCAACGGCCTCTGCCTGATCGCCGATGAGGCGGTCGCGGGCATCGAGGTCGCCGGCGAGCTCGCCGCGGAAGTCCGTCGTTTCCTCCGCGCCAACAACCTCAGCGGCCCGGTGATCGAGATCCCCGGCGCCGAGCGCCGCGAGATCCACCTGGTCACCGGCGTCGCCAAGGCCGAGATGGCGCTGGAGGCGCTGCGCTCGGCCGGCGCGGTCGTGCACACCGACGGCGCTGGCATCCCGCTGCCGCCCACCCAGCTCTCCGCCGGCTCCGCCTCCTGGGGCGTCGCGCCGGGCGAGGCCCGCTGGGTCCCGCCGGTGGTCGCCATCGGCGCCGCCGTCCGCGCCGCGCTGACCAACCGGCGCGCGCAGCTCACCAGCGTCGCCTGCTGAGCGAAGCGGGGTAACACCCCACCGACCACGACCGGTGTCCGCACCGCTGAGGAACTCCCCACCTCGGCACCGCGGGCACCGGTCGTTCGCGTCGGTATTGAGAGAAATTCCCGTCGTTCCTCTCACGATGGACGATGATGGGGGTATGGCTGCGAGCTCGAACACCAGGAACCTGCTGCGCACCTGCCCGCTCTGCGAGGCGGTGTGCGGTCTGCAGATCACGCTCGATCAGGACGACCACGTGGTCGCCGTCCGCGGCGATCGGGAGGATCCGTTCAGCAGGGGATTCCTCTGCCCGAAGGGCGCCAGCCTCGGGCAGCTCGACGAGGACCCCGACCGGGTCACCGAGCCGCTGATCCTGGACCGGGCCACCGGCCTCCGGCGCACCGCGACCTGGGACGAGGCATTCACCCTGATCGCCGAGCGGATCCCGGCCATCGCCGCCGAGCACGGCAGCCAGGCCACCGCGGTCTACCTCGGCAACCCCAACGCGCACACCGTCGCCGGGGCGCTCTACGCGCCCGCGCTGATCCGGGCGCTCGGCACCAAGAACCTCTTCTCCGCCAGCACCGCAGACCAGATGCCGAAGCAGCTGGCCAGCGGGTTGCTCTTCGGCGACCCGCTCGCGGTGGCGGTGCCCGACCTGGACCGCACCGGCTACCTGCTGATGCTCGGCGCCAACCCGCTGGAGTCGAACGGCTCCGTCTGCACCGCACCGGATTTCCCCGGCAGGCTCGAGGCACTGCGGGAGCGCGGTGGCAGGCTGGTCGTTGTCGACCCGCGGCGCACGAGGACCGCGGAGATCGCCGACGAGCACCTCTTCATCCGTCCCGGCAGCGACGCCTACCTGCTCTTCGGCATCGTGCAGACGCTCTTCGCCGAGGAGCTCGTCGAGGTCACGGTGCCGGTCAACGGGCTGGACGAGGTGCGCGCGGCGGCCGCGGAGTTCACCCCGGCCGCGGTGCAGCGCCGCACCGGCATCCCCGCCGAGACCGTGGTCCGGCTCGCCAGGGAGCTCGCCGCCGCGCCGAACGCCGTGGTGTACGCCCGAATCGGCACCTGCACCGCCGAGTTCGGCACGCTCACCCAGTGGCTGGTGGACGTGCTGAACGTGCTCACCGGCAACCTCGACACCCCCGGCGGCGCCATGTTCGCCACCGGTGCCGCGCTCGGCATCGTGCGCAGCAAGCCGTTCCGCCCCGGCCGCTGGCGCAGCCGGGTGCGCGAGCTGCCGGAGGCCATGGGCGAGATCCCGGTGGCGACGCTGGCCGACGAGATCACCACCCCCGGCGACGGGCAGATCCGCGCGCTGGTGACGGTCGCGGGCAACCCGGTGCTCTCCGCGCCGAACGGGCCGCGGCTCGACTCCGCCTTCGCCGGGCTGGAGTTCATGGTGAGCGTCGACCGCTACGTGAACGAGACCACCAGGCACGCCGACGTCATCCTGCCTCCCCCGCGCACCCTGCAGTCGCCGCACTACGACTTCGCGCTGCTGCAGTTCGCGGTGCGCAATTACACCAGGTACTCGCGGCCGCTGGTGCCGCTCGGTGACCGGCCGTCGGAGTCCGAGGTGGTCGCCCGGCTGGCGGCGGCGGTCTCCGGGCAGCCGCACGGACCGGAGGCGCTGGCCGCGCTGGACGAGTTCGTGATCGCGGGCATGCTGCACCGGGCCGGGCTGGACGAGCGGCGGCCGGAACTCCAGGGGCTGACCAGCACCGAGCAGCGGATCGACCTGATGCTCCGGCTCGGCCCCTACGGCGCGTGGAACGGCGGGACGCTGGAGCTGAACACGCTGCTCGAACAGCCACACGGCATCGACCTCGGCCCGCTGCGGCCGCGGCTCCCCGACATCCTGCGCACCGCGTCGAAGCGGGTCGAGCTGGCGCCGCCGGAGCTGCTCGCCGATACTGAGCGGCTGCGCGCCGCGCTCACCGCGGCCGCGCCGGACGTGGTGCTGATCGGCCGCAGGCACCTGCGCTCGAACAACAGCTGGATGCACAACCTGCCCCGGCTGGTCAGCGGCACCAACCGCTGCACCCTGCACATCCACCCGGACGACGTGGCCCGGCTCGGGCTCGGCGAGCACGCGGTGGTGAAGTCGGCGGCGGGCGCCGTGACGGTGCCGCTGGAGCCGACCGAGGCGATCATGCCCGGGGTGGTCAGCCTGCCGCACGGCTGGGGCCACGGCGGCAGCGACCAGGGGGTCGCGCGCGAGCACGCCGGGGTGAGCGCGAACATCCTCACCGACGACTCGGTGCTGGACGTGCCGTCCGGCAATGCCGTCTTCAACGGGGTCCCGGTTTCGCTCACCCCCGTGTGAACCCCGCGAATACCAACCGGTTCACCAGAAAAAACTGAATTCGCCTGCCCGGCGCCCGCAAATTCTCGGAAAACCCTTGTGCACGAGCATTTCTGCAGAGACATACCTCGCATTCCGGTGAGCGCCGGGTGGGGTTTTCCCTAAACTGGTCGACGTTTTCGTTCGACGACCGGAGGGGGCGCCATGCCTGGTTCTCGACACGGCAGCGACGGGGAGCGCGACCTCCAGCAGCAGTACGGCAGTACCACCAGGGCCGAGCGCTTCTACGACGAGCAGGTGCTCGACCACCTGAACCCGGCGATGATCGGGTTCATCGCGAAGATGGATATGGCGTTCATCGCGACCGCCGACCGAAAAGGCGAATGTGATTCCAGTTTCCGGGCGGGGGTGCCCGGATTCCTGCACGTGGTGGACGAGCGCACCGTCGCCTACCCCGAATATCGCGGGAACGGCGTCATGGCGAGCCTCGGCAATATCCTGGAAAATCCGCACGTCGGCATCATGCTGCTGGATTTCGTGCACGACCTGATCGGGCTGCACATCAACGGCAGCGCGCACATCGTCGAGGACGACGTGCTGCGGCCGCGCGTGCCCGACCTGCCCGCCCAGCACAGGGGCCGGGTGGCCGAGCGCTGGGTGGTGGTCGACGTCGAGGAGGCCTACATCCACTGCCGCAAGCACATCCCGCACCTGGTTCCGGCGGACCGGGAGCTGCGCGACTGGGGCACCGACAACGTCAGGGCCAAGGGCGGTGACTACTTCGGCGCCAAGGCGAACCGGAGCGCGCTCAGCGGATCTTGAAGATGACCGCCCGCTGCACCACGAAGTTGATCACGGTCGCGGTGCCCTGGGCGACGACGAACGCCAGGACCAGGGTGACCAGGTTGTCGTCGAGCCAGCGGTTGATCAGCGAGTTGATCCCCACCTGCACCGCGAAGGTGACGGCGTAGAGCAGGACGACCGCGAGGAAGCGGAGGCGGCTGGGCGGGGCCTGGAAGGTCCAGCGGCGGTTGATCAGGTAGGCGGTGGTGGTGCCCGCGATGAAGCCGATCGCCTTGGCGGCGTCCAGCGGCAGCCCGGCCGCCTTGTAGAGCAGGACATAGAGCCCGAAGTCGACCACCGCCGACAACGCGCCGGTGAGCACGAACCGGATGATCTGCGTCTTCAGGTCGACGTCGGTGCCGCCCGGCTCGTCGACCAAGGGCAGCTCGGCGGGCAGCGGGAGGTGCGGTTCGGCTGACACGGGGAGAGCCTAACCCTGTCGTACCGAGGAGTACGACAGACGCGGATCGACCCCGTTGGCCTACCTGTAGCCTCTATGCCGATGTCCACGAACGCTCCGACCGCCACCACACCGTCCACCGGTACCGGCAGCGCCGGTGACGCCGTCGAACTGCCGACGCGCACCCGCTCGCTGACCGGGTGGGGTCGCACCGCACCCACCTCATCCGAAGTGCTCTCCACGGGCGATCCCGAGGTGATCGCCAAGGCCGTTGCCCTGGTCGCCGCGGACAACGACGGCAAGCCCGCACACCTACGCCGCGGCGTCATCGCGCGCGGCCTCGGCCGCTCCTACGGCGACAACGCGCAGAACGCGGGCGGGCTCGTCGTCGACATGACCGCGCTGAACAAGATCCACCGGATCGACCGCGATTCCCGGCTGGTCGACGTCGACGCGGGCGTGAATCTGGACCAGCTCATGAAGGCCGCGCTTCCCTTCGGCCTCTGGGTCCCGGTGCTGCCCGGCACCAGGCAGGTGACGATCGGCGGCGCCATCGGCTCCGATATCCACGGCAAGAACCACCACAGCGCGGGCAGCTTCGGCAACCACGTGCGCTCGATGGAGCTGCTCACCGCCGACGGCACCGTGCAGACGGTGACGCCGGAGCAGAATCCGCAGCTCTTCTGGGCCACCATCGGCGGCTGTGGGCTCACCGGCATCATCCTGCGCGCGACCATCGAGATGACGCCGACCGAGACGGCCTACTTCATCGCCGACGGCGATGTGACCGCCGGGCTGGACGAGACCATCGCGTTCCACAGCGACGGGTCCGAGGATCGGTACGAGTACAGCTCGGCCTGGTTCGACGCCATGAGCCCGGAGCCGAAGCTCGGCCGCGCCGTCATCTCGCGCGGCTCGCTGGCCAAGCTCGACGAGCTGCCCAGGAAGCTGCGGAAGAACCCGCTCGGCTTCACCGGCAAGACCTTCCTCACCTTCCCCGACCTCTTCCCGAACGGGCTGCTGAACAAGCAGACCTTCGCGCTGGCGACCGAGGTCTGGTACCGCAAGGGCGCCACCTACCGGGACAAGCCGCAGAATCTCACGGCCTTCTACCACCCGCTCGACATGCTCGGCGAGTGGAACCGCGCCTACGGCTCGCGCGGCTTCCTGCAGTACCAGTTCGTGGTGCCGCCGGAGGCGGTGGCGGAGTTCAAGCAGATCCTGGTCGACATCCAGCGCAGCGAGCACTACTCGTTCCTGAACGTGTTCAAGTACTTCGGCGCGGGCAACCAGGCGCCGCTGAGCTTCCCGATGCCGGGCTGGAACGTCTGCCTCGACTTCCCCATCAGGGCCGGGCTGAACGACTTCGTCACCGAGCTGGACCGCCGCGTCCTGGAATTCGGCGGCAGGCTCTACACCGGCAAGGACTCGCGGACCACCGCGGCGACCTTCCACCAGATGTACCCCCGGATCGACGAGTGGATCGCGGTCCGCCGGAGCGTCGATCCCACGGGCGTTTTCATGTCGGACATGGCGAGAAGGCTGGAGCTCCAGTGATCAATGCCGTTGGCAACCCGCAGACCATCCTGCTGCTCGGCGGAACCTCCGAGATCGGGCTCGCGATCTGCGTGGAGTACCTGAAGAAGGGGCCGGCCCGGATCGTGCTGGCCGCGCTGCCGAACGACCCGCTGCGCGACAGCGCGGTGGCCCAGCTGAAGGCCGCGGGCGCGACCGGGGTCGACCTGGTCGACTTCGACGCCCTCGACACCGACAGCCACCCCAAGGTGATCGACGCGGCGTGGGACGGCGGCGACGTCGACGTGGCCATCGTGGCGTTCGGGCTGCTCGGCAATGCCGAGGAGCTGTGGCAGAACCAGCGCAAGGCGGTGCAGATCGCCGGCATCAACTACACCGCGGCGGTCTCCGTCGGCGTGCTGCTCGGCGAGAAGATGAAGGCGCAGGGGTTCGGGCGGATCATCGCCATGTCCTCGGCCGCAGGCGAGCGGGTGCGCCGCTCGAACTTCGTCTACGGCTCGACCAAGGCCGGGCTGGACGGCTTCTACCTCGGCCTCGGGGAGGCGCTGCGGCCGCACGGCCCGCGCGTGCTGGTGATCCGGCCCGGGCAGGTGCGGACCACGACCACCGTCAACCACTGGGCGGAGACCGGGGCCAAGGAGGCGCCGTTCACCGTGGACAAGGAGCAGGTGGCCGCGCTCGCGGTGGCCGCGTCGGAGAAGGGCAAGGAGCTCATCTGGGCGCCGGGCACCTTCCGCTACGTGATGTCGGTGCTGCGGCACGTCCCGCGGCCGATCTTCCGCAAGCTGCCCATCTAGCCCGGTATCCGGCCGCGCGGTCGAGCGCGGCGAGCCTCCTCCCGGCCGCACCGTCGCTTCGTGGCGGTGCGGCCGAGCCGTAAGTACCGGCCCCGTCGAACGGAGCGCACCGTTGACCAGCAGCCCCCTGGTGATTCTCGCCCGCCGCGCCGCGTCGGGCGCGGGCAACGCGCTGCTCGCCGCGGTGGTGGCCGCTGTCGTGGCCGCGCTGCAGCTGGTCGCGTTCGCGCTGGTCGAGTGGCCCGCGTTCAACTCGTCGAATGTCACGCGGGCGCTCACCACGGTGGGGCAGGTCGGTGCTGCCGTACTGCTCGTCGCCGCTGTCGTGCTGCTCCGGCGGCACCGGCTGCCCTGGCTCGCGAAGCTGCTCTCCTGGGCGGGGATCTCGACCTTCGTCACGGTCACGCTCGGGATGCCGCTGGCCGCGACGAAGCTGTACCTCTTCGGGATCTCGGTGGACCAGGAGTTCCGCACCGAGTACCTGACCCGGCTCACCGACAGCGCCGCGCTGCGCGACATGACCTATGCCGACCTGCCGCCGTTCTACCCGGCGGGGTGGTTCTGGCTGGGCGGGCGGGTCGCGAACCTGCTCGGCATGGACGGGTGGGAGGTCTTCAAGCCGTACGCCATCGTGGCGCTCGCGGTGGCGTCGGTGCTGGCGCTGGTGCTCTGGAGTGAGTTGATCCGGGCCGATCTGGCGGTCGCGGTGACGGCGGCGACGGTCGCGCTCACGCTCGCGTACGCCGCGCCGGAGGCGTACAGCGCCGTGCTCGTCGTGCTGATCGCGCCCGCGCTGGTGCTGGCCTGGGGTGCGCTGCACCGGCCCGGACCGCGCGGCTCCTCCGCCGGTGGGTGGGGTGCGGTGCTCGGCACCGGGCTGTTCCTCGGGCTGTGCGCGACGTTCTACACGCTGTACGCGGCGCTGGCGGCGTTCGCGGTGGGGCTCATGGGGTTGCTCGCGGCGTGGTCCGCGGTGCGGGCTCGCCGGGCCGAGGGGAAGGGCCTGCGCGGCAGGCGCAGCGTCCGCTCGGCGGCTGCGGCGCCGCTGCCGACATCGGCGCGGGCCGACGGCGCTTCCGCCGCGGGCGCGGCGCGGGCCGACGGCGACTCGCGGGCGGCCGGTCACGGTGTCGGCCCACATCCCCTCCCCGCAGGTGGGGCGTGGCGGGCCGCGGTGCCGCCGCTCGGCCGGCTGGCGGTGATCGCCGGGATCTCCGCGCTGGTGGCGCTGCTCGTCTGGACCCCCTACCTGCTCGAAGCCGTGACCGGCGAGGTCGCCCTGGGCGGCGGCGCCTTCCACTACCTGCCCGAGGCCGGGGCCGAACTTCCGCTGCCCATGGCCGAGTTCTCGCTGCGCGGCGCGCTCTGCCTGCTCGGCCTGATCTGGCTGGTGGTCCGGTCCGGTTCGTCGCGGCGGGCGCAGGCGCTCGGCATCGGCGTCGCCGCGGTGTACCTGTGGACGCTGCTCTCCATGCTGGCGACCGTGGCGGGCACGACCCTGCTCTCGTTCCGGCTCGAGCCGATCCTGCTCGTCCTGCTCGCGGCGGCGGGGACATTCGGCTTCTTCGAGGGCGCGCGCGCCGTCTACCGGGCACTGAACGAGCCGGAGCGGTTCCGCGCGGTCGCCGTCGCGGTGGGGCTGGCGGGTGCGCTCGCCTTCGCGCAGCAGATCCCGCACGTGCTCGCCGCCGAGATCACCACCGCCTACACCGACACCGACGGCGACGGCAACCGCGCCGACAAGCGTGACCCCTCCGCGGTCACGCACTACCGGCAGATCGACGAG
The DNA here is from genome assembly GCF_042650385.1 of Nocardia jiangsuensis. Taxonomy (NCBI): domain Bacteria; kingdom Bacillati; phylum Actinomycetota; class Actinomycetes; order Mycobacteriales; family Nocardiaceae; genus Nocardia; species Nocardia jiangsuensis. Next base: position 809,616 of record NZ_JBHSAX010000014.1, on the reverse strand, counting down.
GAGCTGCGCGCACAGACCGGTCGCGCCCCCGCCGACACCGTGCTGCTCACCGCGGACACCAGCTTCCTCGCCTACTACCCGTACTTCGGCTTCCAGGGGCTGACCTCGCACTACGCCAACCCGCTCGCCGATTTCGCCGGCCGCGCCGCCGCCATCGAGCGCTGGAGCGAACTGGAGACCCCCGCCGAGCTGCTCGCCGCGCTCGACGCCGCGCCGTGGCGCGCGCCGGACGCCTTCCTCTTCCGCCGCGGCGGCGACGGCTACACCCTGCGGCTGGCCGCCGACGTCTACCCGAACGATCCGAACGTGCGCCGCTACACGGTGAGTTTTCCCGCCGAACTCTTCGCCGACCCGGCCTTCACGGTCACCGATATCGGCCCGTTCACGCTGGTCACCGTCGCGCGCTGAGGTTTTCGCCCGACTGCGCCGAGCGGTGCCGGCCGGGCCGGTACCGACGCGCTGCGCGCCGGCGCGGAGCCGGTGGCGGTGGCCGACGCGCGGGTTCGGGACGTGCGCGCCATCGGTGCCGCCGCGGGCGGTCTATAGCATCAACGACCGTGCGACCGGACCGACCCACCGCTGCGTTCACCCGCTATCGCCTGATCGCCCTCGTCTCCGGGCTGCTCGGGTTCGTACTCGCCCTGCTCACACCGGTACTGCCGGTGCGCCAGGACGCGACGACGCTGGACTGGCCGCAGCCGGGGGCGGCCTCGGTCGAGGCGCCGCTAGTCTCCTACGTCCCGCTGCGCCTGGACGCCACGCTCCCCTGCGCACTGCTCGGCGCGGCGCCCGAGGCGGATCGAACCCCCGCCCCGGACGGCGCCTCGCTGCCCGGTGGCGCGGGGTCAGGCAACCCGGCTCCGCCTAGCGGAACCGGCGAGCAGGGCGGCGCCGGGCGGGAGCAGGCGGCGCCGGGCGACAGCACCGCGGTGGACAACGCGACCGGGACAGCCGCGCCGGAGCAGGGCACGACGCTGCTCGCCACGATTCCCCCTGCTTCGCCGGACGCGAGCGCCAAGGGCCTCACGGTGACCGTCCGGGACGGCACCCTCTCCGTGCTGCTGCGCGACGTCCCCATGCTCGCGGCCCCGGTGGCCGAGATCCAGGGCTGCACCGCGATCACCGCGACGGTGGACGACGAAGCCGCGACGGTCGAGTTCACCGGCGCGACGCGGGCCGACGGAACCGCGTTCCGCAACACCGTCACCCGCGACATCCGCCCGCAACTGGTCGGCGTCTTCACCGACCTCGACGAGCGGCAGCTCACCGGCGCGAACCTGCACGCCGAGCTCGACTCGCGCTTCACCTCCAGCCCGTCCCCGCTCAAGCTGGCGGTCATGGTGCTCGCCCTGCTCGCCACCGTGGTCGCGCTGGTCGCGCTGCACTTCCTGGACACCGCCGACGGCCGCAGCGCCCGCCGCGTGCTCCCCGCGCACTGGTGGCGGTTCAGCATCGCCGATGCCGCGGTGCTCGGCACGCTGTTGCTCTGGCACGTGATCGGCGCCAACACCTCCGACGACGGCTACATCCTGAACATGGCCCGGGTTTCGGAGAAGTCCGGGTACCTGGCGAACTACTACCGCTGGTTCGGGGTGCCGGAGGCGCCGTTCGGCTGGTCCTACGAGGTGCTCGCCTGGATGGCGAAGATCTCCACCTCCAGCCCGTGGATGCGGCTGCCCGCGCTGCTGGCAGGCATCGTCTGCTGGCTGGTGATCAGCCGCGAGGTGCTGCCCCGGCTCGGCGCGCGGGTCCGGCGCAACCGCGTCGCGCTGTGGACCGCGGGGCTGGTCTTCCTCGCCTTCTGGCTGCCCTACGACAACGGCCTGCGCCCGGAGCCGCTGATCGCCGCGGGTGCGCTGCTCACCTGGTGCTCCATCGAGCGCGCCATCGCCACCGGCCGGCTGCTTCCGGCGGCGCTCGGCGTGCTGATCGCCGCCTTCTCGCTGGCCGCCGGGCCGACCGGGCTGATCTGCCTGGCGGCGCTGCTCGCCGGTTCCCGCCCCGCGCTGGTGGTGCTGGTCCGCAAGGTGCGCGGCTCGGACCCGGTCGGCCGGGCAGGCACCGCGCTGCGCTACCTCGCCTACGGCGCGCCGATCCTGGCCGCCGGCACCGCGGTGCTGGTCGTGGTCTTCGCCGACCAGACCATGGCGACGGTGCGCGAGGCCACCCGGGTGCGCACCGAGGTGGGGCCGAACGTGGCCTGGTTCGACGAGCGCACCCGCTGGGACTCGCTGCTCATGCTCGCCCCGGACGGCTCGCTCGCGCGCCGCTTCGGAGTCCTGCTCATGCTGCTCTGCCTGCTGGTCTGCGTGCTGCAGGTGCTGCGCAAGAACGGCATCCCCGGCACCTCGCGCGGGCCGTCGGTGCGGATTCTCGGCATCGTCTTCGGCGCGCTGCTGCTCATGATGTTCACCCCGACCAAGTGGACGCACCACTTCGGCGTCTACGCCGGGCTGGCCGCCTCGCTGGCCGCGCTGGCCGCCGTCGCGGTCGGCGTGAACGGGATCAGACAGACCCGCAACCGCGCGCTCTTCGCCGCGGCGGTGCTCTTCGTGCTCGCGATCACCTTCACCGGGTCGAACGGCTGGTGGTACGTCTCCAGCTACGGCGTTCCCTGGTGGGACAAGGCGCCGCTGGTGGCGGGCAAGGGGCTCTCCACGCTGTTCCTCGGGCTGGCCGGCGTCGCGCTGCTGGTCGCGGCGCGGGCGCACTACCGCTCGCCGTTCCGCCCGGCGGGCACGCCGGGCCGCTTCGATCGGCTGGCATCGGCGCCGCTCACCGTCGCGGCGGCGCTGCTCGTGCTCTTCGAGGTGGCCTCGCTGCTCAAGGGCGCGGCCGGGCAGGCGCCCGCCTACAGCATCGCGCTCTCCAATGCCCGCGCGCTGGCCGGGCAGCCCTGCGCGCTCGCCGACGAGGTGCTGGTCGAGACCGACACCGCCGATTCGGTGCTGCTCCCGATCACCGGCTCCGCCGCCGACGGCCTTGCCGCGAAGAACACCGGCTTCACCCCGGACGGCGTCGCGGCCGATCTCACCGCGGACGCCGAGGAGACCTCGAGCGGCGGCGCCAACTCGGTGGACGGCGGCGCCGAGAACAAGACCACCAACACCACGGGGGCGGGCACCGGCGGCGGCGTCTCCGCACAGACCGGGATCAACGGCAGCGCGGTGGCGCTGCCCTTCGGCCTCGACCCGGCCCGCACCCCGGTGCTCGGCAGCTTCCAGGGCGGCGTGCAGCAGCAGGCGTCGCTCACCACCGAGTGGTACGGCCTGAACCTCGGCGACAGCATGCGCCACGACCCCGCGTACCGGACGCTGGTGATCACCGCGGCGGGCCGGATCCGCTCGGTCGACGCCGACGGCGTCAGCACCTACGGCTCGGACCTGAAGCTGGAGTACGGGGTGCGCGACGGGGATTCGGTGCGCACGCTCGGCTCGGTGCTTCCGCTCGACATCGGGCCGTCGCCGTCCTGGCGGAACCTGCGGGTGCCGCTGGACGAGATCCCCTCGGAGGCGAACGCGGTGCGGCTGGTCGCGGTGGACAACGACATCACCCCGAAGCAGTGGCTCGCCGTCACCCCGCCCCGGCTGCCCGCGCTTGCGACGCTGAGCAGCGTGGTCGGCACAACCGACCCGGTGCTGCTGGACTGGCACGTCGGGCTGGCGTTCCCGTGCCAGCGGCCGTTCGACCACGCGAACGGGGTCGCGGAGGTGCCGCGCTGGCGCATCCTGCCGGACCGGGTCGGCTCGGACGCCTCCAATGCCTGGCAGGACGATATCGGCGGCGGCCCGCTCGGCTGGACCGGGCTGCTGCTGGACGCACAGACCGTGCCGACCTACCTGGACAGCGACTGGGGCCGGGACTGGGGCGCGCTGGAGCGCTTCACCCCGCTCGACCCGGCCGCGGTGCCCGCGACGGTCTCGGTCACCGAGGTGACCCGCTCCGGGCTCGCCGCGGAGGCGCCGATCCGGTCGCGGTAGCGGGGGGAAAACCGTTGCCGGAGCGAACGTTCCACACAGGGTGCGAAGGCTCCGGTGACACTTCCGCTACCGTCCTGGCAGGTCGCCGGGCAGGGTTTCGCATCTTCGCAGCCGCGCGCCGGATTGCCCGGCGAACTTCCGAATGGATACGTACCCTGACCCGTATGACCACGGAATTCGATGACATGGAGCTGCGCGACCTCGTCGGATTGCTGAACGAGGAGGAGCAGCGCGAACTGCGCCCCGCCGTGCTGCGGATGCTGTCCAAGCTCCCTCCCCAGGAAGTACTCCGCCGGGAATTGGGGCGGCGGTTGACCAAGGTCTAGACACTGCGCGCCCGGTTACCCGGGCACATCGAACGAACCGACGAAGGCCGTCGGGGAGGCGCTGAACCAGCGTCGCCCGACGGCCTTCGTCGTGTCGATACCTGCCCCACCGGCGGCTACTGCGCGAACACCCGCAGCGGGCCGGGGGTCCAGAGCCCGGACCGGCTCACGGTGCCGGTCCGCAGCTGCGCCGGGACCGCCGAGCGGTACTGGTCGTAGCGCTCCAGCGAACCCCAGTCGCGGGCCCAGTCGTTCTCCAGGTAGGTGGGCACCGTGGTGGAGCGGGCCAGCATCTGCGAGAAGCCGAGCGGGCCGCCGAACTCCTGCGCCTGCCAGGTGTTGGTCGAGCTGATCGCCAGTGGCCGGTCCGGCAGGATGCGGTAGTTCGGCACCTCGGCGACGCCGTACTCGTGATCGAACGGGCGCTGGCAGGGGAACTGCAGCCCGACCGCCCAGTCGAGCAGGATCGGCTGCTCGCGGCCGAGGTAGCCGTTCAGCGAGCGCAGCTCCGGCATCCGGGGCGGGGTGAAGGCCAGCCACTGGTCGCCGATCAGGATCGGGTCGTTGGCCACGATGCGGACCGCGTCGGCCTCCGGCGCGATCTCGTCCAGCGGCACCCGCAGGTTGCGCCAGGACGGGAACGGGCCGATGTCGCGCGGCAGGTAGGTGCCGAGCTGCTGCACGGTGCCGTCCGGCTGCCGCTTGCCGTAGTCGACGGTGAGCGACTGGCCGTACTTCATGGCGCCGGTGTCGTCGTAGGAGAGGATCCGGCCAGCGGCGGTGATCACGACCAGCGGGCGCTCCGCGGAGCGCGGCGCCAGCTGGTACCAGCTGGAGGTCAGGTTGGCCGGCTGCTGCACGCCCTCCTGGTAGCTGCCGAGCACCGGGGTGCTCGCCGGGTCGAGGCCGTAGGGCAGCGCCACGGTGCTGCCGTTGACGCCGAGCGCGCCCTGGCCGCCGCCGGTGCCCGCGCTCTCGCCCTCGGCGAAGGCGGCGCCGACCGACTGGGTCGATGTGTTGCCGGTGCCCGGCTTGACCTCGACGCTGTCCGCGGAGAGGTCGTCCGGCACGCCGTTCGGGTCGAAGCCCACCGGGTTCGCGCCTGCCAGCGGGTCGGTGGCCGGGTTCGCCGGGTCGGCGATGGGCTCCAGCCTGCCGCCGTTCGGATCCGGCTCGACCAGCACGTCGTTGGCGAGGCCGCAGATGTCGCCGCTCAGCGCGTCGATGTTGCCGCGGGCCAGCGAGTACCCCGGGTACTGCGAGACCGCGCCCTTCGCCAGCGACCCCACCTCGATCAGCACCATGAGCGCGGCGACGACGGTGAGCGGGATGGCGGCGAACCGGCGGATCCGCTGCCCGCGCGCGGAGCGCGGTGAACTGGGCGGTTTGGCGTACCCCTCGCGCAGCGAGAGCCAGGCCACCAGCGCCAGCGCGGCGCCGAAGAGCACCAGCATGAGCGTGTTGGACTGGAAGCCGGAGAGCGAGATCCGCTTGTCGAACCACGGGACGCCGAAGCTGGAGACGTACCAGTAGCCGTTGATCCCGGAGAACGAGATCGCCAGCACGAAGAGCAGCCCGGCCAGGAAGATCGCGCGGTTCTTCCGCGCCCGCAGCGCCGATGCCGAGACCGCGACCGCGGTGACCGCCGCCAGCGAGCCCGCGATCCCCGCGTAGGCGCCGAAGTGGTGCGTCCACTTGGTCGGGTTGAACATCATGAAGAAGATGGTCCCGAAGACGATGCCCATGAGCCGCCAGGTCGGCGCCGCCGCGATGCCGGGCACCCGGCGCCTGCGCAGCAGCACCAGCATGGTGGTGAAGAGGCAGAGCAGCATCACCAGGAAGGCGAAGCGGCGGGCGAGCGAGCCGTCCACCGTCTCCACGAAGAGGTAGTAGTACCGCAGGTAATCCTCGTACCAGGCCAGGTTCGGGCCGGTGGCCTGGCGCACCCGGTTCGCCTCCTGGATGCCTGCGAAGGTCTGGTCGCTGTAGACGACGGTGAGCACGAGCAGCCCGGCGGCCGCTATCGGCGCGAGCAGCGCGGCCGTCGCGGCGAGGCTGCCGCCGAGCCTGCGCCTGGTGCGCACCGCGATCCGGACCATCGGGCGGATGCCGGCGAGCAGCGCGGCCACGCACATGAGCCCGGTCGGCGCGGCGGCGAGGGTGAAGGCGGCGATCAGGATCGCGATGGCGGCGGGCAGCAGCCTGCCGGTCGCCACCGCGCGCTCGATCGAGACCCAGGTGAGCAGCGCGCCGAGCGCGACGATCGGCTCCGAGCGCAGGCCGTTGTCGAACGGCAGCCAGAAGGCGAGGAAGACGAGTCCGCCGGTCCACAGCGCGACCCGGCTGGTCCGCACGCCGCGGCCGAGACGGGGCACGACCTCGCGGCTGATCACCATCCAGCACAGGATCGCGCAGAGCAGCGCGGGCACCCGGACCCACGGGCTGGCCGTCGAGATCTCGGAGAACACCTGGATGACGTAGTAGTACCAGCCGAACGGCGCCTCCGGGACGCCGAACCAGCGGAAGTAGTTGGCCATGTACCCGGCGTCCGGGGCCACCCGCACCATGCTCAGGATGTAGCCGTCGTCGGAGGTGTTGGCGCCGATGAAGTGCCAGACAACGAGGGTGCCGATCACGGCGCCGTCGGCGAGGGTCGGCTTCAGCCAGTTGCGCGGCAGGAAGCGGCGATGGCCGCGGCCGTCGCTGCCGTCCAGCCGGGCCAGCGCGCCGAGCGCGAGCAGCGTGAGCAGCACCGCGCCGATCATCGCGCTCAGCTTGATCCAGGTGGGGCTGGTGCTGAACCTGGTGTCGACGTCCATGTCGAAGGAGAGCCCGGCGGGGACGTCGCCGCGCAGGTCGGTGAAGACGCCGACCACCTGCGGGCGCAGGTCACCGGTGAGCGTGCCCCCCACCGGCTTGCCCTCCGGGGTGAGCAGCCCGTCGAACACCGCCGTGGTGGCGTCGATGTCCGAGCCGATCACGATCGTGCCGCACTCCGCCATCCGAGCGCGCTCCGCCGTCGCGACCACCGCGTTGCGGTCGATCACGTCGACCGCGGTCTCCGAGACCCGGACGAAGAGCGACTCCAGCGCGGCCCCCGTCCCCTGCGGGGGCGCCGTCGCCAGCAGCATCCCGCCCTGCGGCGGGAGCTGCTCCACCGCCGAGCACGGAATCGTGGCCCGCACCTCCAGCGGCACCTGCGACATGAGCGGCGCCTGCACACTCTCCACCGACCCGCCCTGCGGCCACTGCAGCGCCGCCGTCGTCTGCGTCACCGGCAGGAACGGCGTCGCCAGCGCCAGCAGCGCACCGAGCACACCGGCGATCAGCGCGATCAGGCGCGCGATGCGGTAGTCCTGCGGCGCGACCTGGGGCGCGGCGGGGGGCTTCGTCAAGACAGCGGTAGCGGGGTCGGGCACGGTTGGCAATGCTAACCGCCCGCGTGTCGGCGCGGGCGCGCGCTCGCCCTCAATATGCGGCAGTTGTCCACAGGGGTGCGGGCTGGGGATGAATCAGCAGCGGTACTTGCGCGCGACACCGGGAACATGACGGCCCCTGATACACGACCGGGGGCGCGGAGATGGAAAGCTGGGGGTATGACCAAGGTGAATCTCGAGACCAACCACGGGCCCATCGTGCTGGAGCTGGACGAGGCCAAGGCGCCGGAGAGCGCGCGCAACTTCATCGAGTACGTGAAGGCCGGGCACTACGACGGCACCATTTTCCACCGCGTCATCCCGGGCTTCATGATCCAGGGCGGCGGGTTCGAGCCGGGTCTGCAGCAGAAGCCGACCCAGGCCCCGATCCAGAACGAGGCGGGCAACGGGCTGAAGAACCTCAAGTACACCGTCGCCATGGCGCGGACCAACGATCCGCACTCGGCCACCGCGCAGTTCTTCGTGAACGTGTCGGACAACGACTTCCTCAACCACTCCGCGCCTGCCGGTCAGGGCTGGGGCTACGCGGTGTTCGGCAAGGTCGTCGAGGGCACCGAGGTGGTGGACGCGATCGCAGGCGTCGCCACCGGCAACGCGGGCCCGCACCAGGATGTGCCGAAGACGGACGTGGTCATCCAGAAGGCCACCCTCGTCTGATCGAGAAACCCGGATCGGCCCGCCCCGGAATCCCGGTGGCGGGCCGATCGCGTCAGAGCGGGAGCAGGTGGTGCTTGCGCGGGCTGGGCGCGACCTTCTTGTCCGCCAGTAGTCTCAGCGCCTTGCGCAGCTCCAGCCGGGTGGCCGACGGCTCGATCACCGCGTCGACGTAGCCGCGCTCGGCCGCCACCCACGGCGTCGCCATGGTGGCGTTGTAGAAGTCGATCATCTGCTGCCGGATCGCGGCGCGCCGGTCCTCGGGAGCCGCGGCGATCTGCTTGCCGCCGATCAGGCTGACCGCGCTCTCCGCGCCCATGACGGCGATCCGCGCGGTCGGCCAGGCCAGATTGACATCGGCGCCGAGCTGCTTGCAGCCCATGACGGCGTAGCCGCCGCCGTACGCCTTGCGGATCACCACGGTCACCTTGGGCACGCTGGCCTCGACGAAGGAGAAGAGGAAGCGCCCGCCGCGCTTGATCACGCCGATCTTCTCCTGCTCGACACCGGGCAGGAAGCCTGGAGTGTCGACGACGAAGACCAGCGGCAGGCCGTAGGCGTCGCAGATCCGGACGAAGTGCGCGGCCTTGTCCGAGGCGCGGGCGTCGAGCGCGCCCGCGTAGACCATCGGCTGGTTCGCCACGACGCCGACGCTGCGGCCGTCCACCCTGGCGAAGCCGGTGATGACATTGCGCCCGGCCGAGGCGCCGAACTCGTGGAAGTCGCCGTCGTCGAAGATGCGCAGCAGGATGTCGTGCATGTCGTAGCCTGCGTTGTCGGAGTCCGGCATGATCGCGTCCAGCTCGCGGTCGCTGGAGGTGACCTCCGGCTCCATCCCCGGGTTCACCACCGGCGGCCGCTCGGTGCAGCTGGTCGGCAGGAAGCCGAGGTAGCGGCGCACCCACTCGAAGGCGGCGGGCTCGTCCTCGGCGACGTGGTGAATATTGCCGTACTCGGCCTGGCTGTGCGCGCCGCCGAGCTCCTCCAGGCTGACGTCCTCGCCGGTGACCTCGCGGATCACCTTCGGCCCGGTGACGAACATGTACGCCTCTTCGGTGGCGACGACGACGTCGGTGTTGATCGGCGCGTACACCGCGCCGCCCGCGCACTTGCCGAGAATCATCGAGACCTGCGGCACCAGCCCGGAGAGCGGCTCCTGCCTGCGGCCCAGCTCGGCGTACCAGGCCAGCGAGGTCACCGCCTCCTGCACCCTGGCGCCGCCGGAGTCGTTGATGCCGACCACCGGGCAGCCGACCCTGGCCGCGTACTCCATGAGGTGGGTGACCTTGCGGCCGAACATCTCGCCGACCGACCCGCCGTACACGGTCTGGTCGTGCGAGAACACCGCCACCGGCCTGCCGTCGACCAGGCCGTGCCCGGTGACGACGCCGTCGCCGTAGAGCGCCTCCGGATCGCCCGGTTTGCGCACCAGCGCGCCGATTTCCACGAAGGTGCCCGGATCGACCAGCATGCCGATTCGATCCCGCGCGCTCGGAATCCCCTTCTTCGCGCGCTTGGCCACACCCGCTTCACCCGCCGGCTCCTGCGCCAGCTCCAATCGCTTGCGCAGGTCGGCGAGTTTCTCGGCGGTGTTGGTCACTAGTCCCCTTTCGACTTCTCGATGACGTCGAGCCGGGCGCTGAGGTCGGCGCCGATCCGGCCGACCCGCGGCTCGTCGATGATCTGCAGGTGATCGCCGGGGATCTCGATGACGTCGAGGTTCGACAGGTACTCGCCCCAGCCGCCGTTCGGCTTGCGCTCGGCGTAGCGCGGCTCCAGCTCGATCATGCCGTCGTGGTAGCGGTCGGCGAGGTAGAGCACGACGTCACCGTCGTACCGGATCGGCTGCATGCCTGCCAGGTGCCTGCCCTCGATCCAGGAGGTGCGCTGGTGCTCCAGCACGCCGCCGGGGATCTTGGCGCCGCTCAGCTTGATGAGCTGGCCGACGATCGTGTACTGCTCGTCGTCCGAGGCATCGGCCAGCTCGCGCAGCTGCTCCTCCGGCAGGTCGCCGTCGATGCCGTAGGTCTTGCGGGCGAACTCCTGGTAGCGCTGGATGCGGCGCACCCGCTCGTCCGGGCTGTTGTCCTCCGGCTCGGCCGGGATGGCCAGGTCGATCAGCCCGACCAGCCGGACGTCGGCGCCCTCGTCGCGCAGCAGCCTGGCCACCTGCAGCGCGAAGACCGCGCCCAGCGACCAGCCGTACAGCACGTAGGGGCCGTCGCCCTGGATCTTGCGCAGCTCGGGCAGGTACTGCCTGGCCCGCTCCTCGATATTGCCCTCGACCCGCTCGAAGCCGTACATCGGCGTCTCCGCGGGCAGCCGCTTGAGCAGCGGCTCGTAGACCAGGGTGTTGCCGCCGGAGGGGTGGAAGACGAAGACCGGCACCGCGGCCGAGCCCTCGGTCTTCGTGCGCAGCGGGCGGATGAAGCCCTCCACGTCGGCGCCGGTGTCCTGCAGATTCCGGACGACGTCGGCGAGCTGCTCGATGCTCTCGCAGTCGAGCACGTCGTCCACCGTGACCTCGGCCTTGATCCGCTCGGTGAGCCGGGTGGCCAGCTTCTCGGCGGTGTCGGAGTCCAGGATCGGCAGGGTGTCGAAGATGCCGCCGGGGGACGTGCCGGTGACCAGGGCCCAGGTGGCGTAGGTGAGCCGCTCGGCGGCGTCACGCGGCGGTACGCCCTCCTCGTCGGAGGGGTCGGCGGGCTCCGGCGTCCGGGCGGGTTCGGCGGCCTGCTTCGACGCGGCCGCCGGACTCGGCGCGGTGGCGGGCGCGGCAGTCGCCGGGGTGGTGCCGCCCGCATGCTCGACGGCATCCGCGGCGTCGGCGGCGCGCGCGGCCGTGTCCGAGGCGGAGGCCGTCACCGCCGGCATCTCGGTCGGCGCGGTCTGCGCGGGCGGGGTCGCCGCGGCCAGCGGATCTTCCCCCGCCGCCAGCGCGGCCCGCGCGGCGGCGACGAGATCGCCGCCGACCTCGAGCTCGCCCTCGCCCGCCGCCTGCCGGTCGGCGATGGCCTGCACCTCGTCGCGGTGGTCGATGGCGTAGCGCAGCACCTTGCCGACCTCGCGCAGGCTGGCGTCGCGCACCGCGGCCAGCTGCAGCTGCGGGATGTCGAACTCGTACTCGACCCGGTTCTTGATCCGCATGGCCATGAGCGAGTCCAGCCCGAGTTCCATGAGCGGGATCTCCATGGGCAGGTCCTCGACCGCGTACCCCATGGACTCCGCCGCGATGGTGGCGAGCCGATCTTCCAGCGGCTGCTCACCGTTCGGGTCCCAGCGGTCGCCGAAACTCTCGGCCACCTCGATATCGGGCGCGGCGGCGGGCGCGGGCGCGAGGGTGTTCGCGGGCAGCGGCAGCCCGGAGGTGACGACGGCGTCCAGCACCAGCCGGAACGCGCTGCCCTCCTTCGCGTGCACCTGCACCGACGCCCCGCCGGGGTGCGGGGTGAGCGTGGTGGTCAGCGACCCCGAGCCGGGCAGCGCGCCGTGCGCCTGCGCGGCGCCGAGCGCCGGATCGGCGAGCACCTGCGCGGCCGCGGCGGTGACCAGTGCGGCGGCGTCGGTGACGGTGCCCGCGGGCACCTCCCAGACGTGCCTGCCGTCCGGCAGCGCGACGTGCGCGCCGGGCACGCCCGACGGCCCGGAGACCCGGATGGCGGCCTTGGGCCAGTACTGCTTGCGCAGGAACGAGGTGCGCGGGATGTCACCGAAGCCGCCCGCGGGCAGCAGCGTCGCGAGGTTCACCCGGTGCCCGTGCACGTAGAGCTGGGCGAAGGCGCCGAGTACGCCCGCCGACTCGTCTTCCTTGCGCTTGAGCGTCGGGATCAGCTGGGCGTCGTGCAGCCCGGCCGCGAAGGTGGTGCCGAGCACCTGCATGAGCGCGACCGAGTTCGGCGCCAGCTCCAGGAAGGTGCTGTGCCCGGCGTCGACGGCGAGCTTGACGGCATTGGTGAAGTACACGCTGTGCCGCATGTTCTTCACCCAGTAGGCCTCGTCGTGCACCGGGTCGCTCCCGGCCCGGAAGAACTGCTCCTTGTGCACGGTGGAGTAGAGACCGGCGCGCAGCGCGGTCGGCTCGAGCCCGGCCAGCTCGGCGGCGAGCTCGCCGAGCAGCGGATCCATCTGCGAGGTGTGGCCGGCGCCGCGGGTGGGCAGCACCCTGGCGAACTTGCCCGCCTCCTCGACCTTCGCCACGATCGCGGCGATCTGCGCCTGCGGGCCGCCGACCACGGTGTTCGTCGGCGCGGCGTACACCGCGACCTCGACGTCCGGGTAGTCCTGCAGCAGATCGGCGACGTCGGCGGCGCTGAGCTCGACGAGCGCCATGTTGCGCACGTCGTCATCGGTGATCATGGCCTCGCCCTCGCCCATCAGGCGGGAGCGGGCGCAAATCACGCGCACCGCGTCCTCCAGCGCGAGGCCGCCCGCGATGTAGGCACCGGCCACCTCACCCATGGAGTGCCCGACCACGGCGGCCGGCTCGGCGCCGTGCGCGCGCAGCAGCGCGGCGAGCCCGATCTGGATGGTGAAGATGCCGACCTGCGAGGTGCCGACGTCGTAGTCCTGGCCGTCGTCCAGGAGCAGCTCCCGGATCGAGTACCCCGCCTCGTCCTGCACCAGCTCGTCGACCTCGTCGACGGTCCGGCGGAAGATGGCGTTCTCGGCGTAGAGCTGCTTGCCCATCTTGCGGTGCTGGGCGCCGAAACCGGAGAACACCCAGACGGCGCCCTGCGCGGCGGGGGCGTCGGCGCTGAACACGCCGGGGCCCGGCTTGTTCGCGGCCAGCTGCCGCAGCCCGGCGACGGCCTCGGAGTGCGTCTTGGCCAGCACGACGCCGCGCGAGCGCCAGTGGCTCCGCTTGGCGAGCGCGCGCGCCACGTCGGCGAGCGGGGTGGCCTGCCCGGCCTCGGTCTCCAGCCAGTCCGCGAGCTCGGTGGCGGCGCGGCGGCGGCGCGAGGGGAGGTAGGCGGAGACCGGGAGGATGACCGGGAGCGGTTCCTCGCGCTCGCCGGTCCACTCGGCGGGCTCGGCCGACTCGACCAGGATCTCGGTGGCGGCGGCGATGACGTCATCGCCGGTGGCGGCGGTGACGGAGTCGTCGGTCGCGTCGGCGCCGGACGGCACCGCGCCATCGGGACCCGGCGCGCCTGCGTCGCCCGCGGGCACAGCCGCGCCGTTGGCCGACGGCACCGCGGCATCGTCGGTCGTAGCGCCGACGGCGTCGGTGGTCACGTCGTCCGCCGCGTCGGCGCCGCCGACCGCGACCAGCGGCTGGGCGGCGATCGCGGCGGAATCCGCGGCCTCGGCCGGGGCCGTCGTCCCGGTGGCGGGCACGCCATCCGGGCCGGTGTACTCCTGCAGCACGATGTGCGCGTTGGTCCCGCCGAAGCCGAAGCCGGAGACGCCGACGGTGGCGACGCCGCTGTAGCGCGGGAACGGCGTCGGCTCGTCGACGACCTTCAGGTGCGCCTGCTCGAACGGGATGTACGGGTTGGGCCCGGCGTAGCCGATGTTCGGCGGGAGCACGTCGTTCTGGAACGCCATCAGCACCTTGGCCAGGCTGGCCGCGCCCGCCCCCGACTCCAGGTGCCCGAAGTTGGTCTTCGCCGAGCCGAGCAGCGCGGGCTTGTCGGCGTCCCGGCCGCGGCCGACCACCCGGCCGAGCGCGTCCGCCTCGATCGGGTCGCCGAGCAGGGTGCCGGTGCCGTGCGCCTCGATGTAGTCGACCGAGGAGGGAACGATGCCCGCGTCCCGGTAGGCCCGGCGCAGCACCTCGGCCTGCGCGTCCGGGTTCGGCGCGAGCAGGCCGTTGGAGCGGCCGTCGTTGTTGATGGCCGACCCCTTGACCACGGCGAGGATGCGGTCGCCGTCGCGCTCGGCGTCGGCGAGCCGCTTGAGCACGATCAGGCCCGCGCCCTCGGAACGGACGAAGCCGTCGGCATCCGAGGAGAACGCCTTGACGTGCCCGTCCTTGGCGATCGCGCCGTTCCGGTCGAAGCCGAGGTTGGCGAAGGGCGCGAGGATCATGTTGACGCCACCGGCAAGCGCCAGGTCGGCATCACCGTCGCGCAGCGCGCGCACCGCCTGGTGCACCGCGACCAGGGTGGACGAGCAGGCGGTGTCGATGGCCACCGACGGGCCGGTGAAGTCGAAGAAATACGACACCCGGTTCGAGATGATGCTGCTGACGCTGCCCATGATGGCGTAGGCGTCGGCCGAGGCCGGAACGTTCGGGTCCTTCTGGCCGCCGAGCCCGAGCGCCGCGATCAGCTGGAAGTCGTTGCTGGTAGTGCCGACGAAGACCCCCACGGGGGTGCCGCGCAGCTCGCTCGCCGGAATCCTGGCGTGCTCCAGCGCCTCCCAGGTGAGCTCCATCATGAGCCGCTGCTGCGGGTCGACCCGCTCGACCTCGATCGGCGACATGGCGAAGAACTCCGCGTCGAAGCCCTTCACCACCTCCTGGTCCAGGTAGCCGCCGAGGCTGTTGCTCTCCGCGACGGCCTGCGCGACCTCGGGCTCGCCGAGGAACTCGGACCAGCGGCCTTCGGGCAGCTCGCGGATGGCATCGCCGCGGTTGATGAGGAAGTCCCAGGTCGACTCCGGGGTGTCGCCCGCGCCGGGCAGCCGGGTGGCGAGCCCGACGATGGCGATGTCGTGCGCCGCGCCGGGGCTGTACGAGGTGTAGAAGGCGTCGTCGGTGGTCTCGGCGGGCGCCTCCGGCTCGCCGTTGACGATCCGCTCGGCCAGCGAGGCGATGGTCGGGTGCTGGTAGACCACGGTGGCGGTGAGCAGCACGCCGGTGAGTTCCTCGATGTCGCCGCCGAGGGCGAGCGCGTCGCGCGAGGCGAGGCCGAACTCCTCCATCGGGCGGTCGACGGTGATCTGCTCGACCGGCTGGCCGGTGGCCTCGGCGACCCAGTTGCGCAGCCACTCCCGCAGTTCGGTGACGGAGATGTCGGGCCGCTCCGCGTTGCCGGCCTGCGGGTCGGTGTTGCCCTCGTTGTCAGCCATCAATTCCTCAAGCTACTCGGGTGCGTGCACCGCACCGGGCGAACGCCGGAATCGAGCAGTGCACCGAGGCTCCGGCATACGGGGACGATTCCCGGCGCCGCTGGGGCGCCGGGAATCCGTGCTCACTCTTCGTCGGGTGCGTCGGGGAAGGCCTGCTGGGTGTAGCCACCCCGCAGCGTTCCCTCCAGATAGGCGGCCTTGCAGGCGCGCCGCGCGATCTTGCCGCTCGAGGTGCGCGGGATCGAGCCGGCCGGCACGAGCAGGACGTCGCGCGCGGTGACGCCGTGCCGCTGCGAGATCGCCGCGCGCACCGCGTCGGCGATCGGCTGCGGATCGGCCTTGCCCGCGCCCGGGCCGCGCTCGCCGACGATCACCAGCTGCTCGGAGCCGTCGTCGGCGTCGAACTTCAGCCCGGAGGAGTTCTGCTCGAAGACCACGGCGGGGAGCTGGTTCGCCGGCACCGAGAAGGCGGCGACGAAGCCGGGGCGCAGCTGGGTGCTCGCCTCCTGCGCCGAGTGCTCCAGATCCTGCGGGTAGTGGTTGCGGCCGTCGACGATCACCAGGTCCTTGACCCGGCCGGTGATGTAGAGCTCGCCGTCGAAGTAGACGCCGTAGTCACCGGTGCGCATCCAGTCGGCATCCTTCTCGGTGCCGTCGGCCCTGCTGTCGCCCTGCTGCCGCTCGCCGATCCGGTTGCGGAAGGTCTTGGTGGTCTCCTCGTCGCGACCCCAGTACCCGATGCCCATGTTCTCGCCGTGCAGCCAGATCTCGCCGACCCGGCCATCCGGCAGCTCGACGCCGACGCCGCTCTCCACCGTGTCCGGGTCCACGATCACGGCCCACTGCGAGCGCGCGACGTAGCCGCAGCTCACCTGGGCGATGGCGTTCTCGTGGGTGGGCTCGACGCGGACCATGCGGCCCGCGTTCAGCTCGTTGCGATCGACGTAGCTGACCTTCGCCTCGTCCTCGTGCTTGGTCGCCGAGACGAAGAGCGTGGCCTCGGCCATGCCGTAGCACGGCTTGATCGCCGTCTTCGGCAGGCCGTAGGGCGCGAACGCCTCGTTGAACTTCTTCATCGACGAGGTGGTCACCGGCTCGCTGCCGTTGATCAGCCCGATCACATTGGAAAGGTCGAGCGATTCGCCGCTCTTCGGCAGGCCGCGGGCGGCGGCGTGCTCGAAGGCGAAGTTCGGGGCGGCGGCGAAGGTACCCGCACCGTCGGAGACCGCGGCGAGCTCCTTGATCCAGCGGTACGGGCGCCGCACGAACGCGCTCGGCGACATGATGGTGATGAACTTGCCGCCGACCGCGGGCAGGATCACCGTCAGCAGCCCCATGTCGTGGAAGAGCGGCAGCCAGGTGACGCCGCGCGAACTCATGTCGAGCTTCAGCGCGTCCACCATCTGCAGCACGTTGGTGCCGACCGCGCGGTGCGTGATCTCGACGCCTGCCGGGGTCCGGGTGGAGCCGGAGGTGTACTGCAGGTACGCGATGTCGTCGATGTCGAGTTCCGGCCGCACCCAGCTGTCGCCGACGCTGTCCGGGATCGCGTCGACCGCGATGATCCGGGGCCGCTGCGCGGCGGGCAGCGAGCGGAAGAATTGGCGCACGCCCGCGGCCGACGAGCTCGCGGTGAGGATCGCCGACGGCTTGCAGTCCCCGAGCACCGCGTGCAGCCGGTCGGTGTGGCCCGGCTCGTCCGGGTCGAAGAGCGGCACCGAGATGTTCCCCGCGAAGATGGCGGCGAAGAAGGAGATCACGTAATCCAGCCCCTGCGGGGCCAGGATCGCCACCCGGTCGCCCGGGTTGGTCACCTGCTGGAGTCGGCCGGCCACCGCGCGCAACCGGACACCGAACTCACGCCACGTCAGCTCGAGCGCCTCACCGTCTCGCTCGCGCGAGTAGTCGATGTAGCGGTACGCGAGCGTGTTCGCGTCGTTCCGGGTGTGCTTCTCGACGTGGTCGACCAGGGTGTGATCCAGGGGAATACGGATGTTCCCGGTCTCGTCCAGGTACTCGTCGAAAGTCGTTTCCATTCCTTCTTCTCCTCCGAGGCACAAACAGCCCGACGGCGAGATGCCGTTGATACCTGTGAGGCCCCGACTCGCTTTCGCCCGGCGGGCACTCCGTGTCCGAGCACCGGCGTGGCAGATTCGTCGCGGTCTGCGCGGTGACCGCTAAAGGCTAGATGTACTCAAACCAGAGTTATGTTACAGAGAAGACCGGGTCACTCTTCCCGCAGCAGCGGAATCACCGGTGCGAAGGCATCCATCTGGGTGGGGAAGATGCCGACGTAGGACAGGGCGGTGAGCTTCCTGACCCGGCGAATCTGCTCCGCGATCTCCTCGAACGTGCCGATGGCGACGTACGGGGAGTTCAGGATGTCCTCGACCGAGAGCTCGGTATCCACCTCGAGATCGGGGTGCAGCCCCCGCTCGATGGCGGACAGCGCCATCTCGGCGGTCTTCTCCCGATCGTCGGTGATGACGATGGCGGTGATGGCCCAGTTCAGCTCGATGTCGCCGAACCGGTCACCGGCCGCCTCCCGGATGAGCTCGACCTTCTCGATGGTCTTCTCCAGGGTGATCCCGGAGAGCAGACCCTTGCCGTTCTTGGTGGTGACCGGAACGACCGAGACGATGTCGGCGTGCTTGGCGGCCAGGCGGAGCATCTTCGGTCCACCGCCGCCGGTGCAGATCGGCGGGCGCGGGCCCTGCCGCGGTCGCGGCGTGCCCTTGATCCCCTTGACCTGGTAATACTTGCCCTCGAAGGTGCACTCCCTTCCCCGCAGCAGCACGTCGAGGATGGTGAGCGCCTCGTCGAGCTTGGCGAGCCGGACGCCGGGCGAGTCGTACTCCAGGCCCGCGGCCAGGAATTCGTCCTGCTTCCAGCCCGCCCCGAGCCCGACCTCGAGCCGGCCCTTGGAGAGCACGTCGATGGTGGCCAGATCCTTGGCCAGCACGACGGGGTGGCGGAAACCGTTGGCCAGCACCGAGGTGCCGAGCCGGATGCGCTCGGTGGCCTGGCTCAGCGCGCCGAGCGCGGCGATCGGGCCGATCTGGTCGCCGAGGTGGTCCGGCACGACGAAGGTGTCGTAGCCGTACTCCTCGGCCTGCTGCGCGGTCTGCACGAACTTGCGCGCGCCGCCCTCCTGCTTGTTGCCCTCGCCCGCGGCCGCGAACCGGAATTTCCGCAGCGGCGTGCCGAGCGCGGTCAGCTCGGCTTCCGCGGCACGGGGCTCGGCGGTGGCCGGTGCTCCGGCTTGTGTCATGAACTCATGCTCCTCTGGGGCCAGGTGCGATCACCAGCGCACTTTACAGCGTCCCGCAAGCCCCGAGAACGGATGCGGCCACACCGCGGGCGACATGCGAACGGGCGCCGCGCGCTGCTGTGAGACCTCACGAATGCGGTGGCCGCGGAGCTCCCTCGATGAGCCCCGCCGCCCAGTTCACGGTCCACCCGGTGGCTGTCGTCCCGGAATCGTCGACGACGTACCCGTTGTAGAGGCTGTGCACCGGATTGCCCACCGCCCTGGTCAGCGTGAGCACGCTACCCATGATGTTCGCTGGGCTCAGCGCGTCGCGCGGGGCGTCGCAGATGAGATCGCCCGGCGCGCACATGGTGTAGACGCGGCCGGCCAGTTCACCGAATCCGCCCTCTCGCGGACCGGTCATGGTGATTCCGGGCACGTTCAGCCCCTTCAACGCCACCTCGGCGCCGACGCCGGCCGGCTCGGTGCCGATCGTGATGGCCGCGCCCTCGGTGTCGGCGGCCCGCCTGCCGTCCGCGATCAAGGTGACGCCGAGCACCAGCTCCGCCGGGACCGGGCCGTCGCCCGCGCCGATCTGCGCGGCGATGTCGCCCGCGATCACCGCGCCCTGGGAGAACCCGACGATGACGTACGAGGTGAGCGGGCAGCGCTCGTGCACCGTGGTGAGCAGGTCGATCGCGCGCGCGGTTCCCTCGGAGCGGCTGTTGTTGTAGGACTGCTGGCCGTCCGGCGGGATCGCGATGGGGTTCGAGAACTGCGCCACGTACGGGACGGTGTAGACGTCGACCCGCTCGGCCGGGAACCGCTCCGCGATCGGGCCGGAGACGTTGATCATGAGCGACACCGGGTTCGCCGTGGGGTTGTGCGGGTCGTCATCGCTGTTCGACTCCCAGGTACCGGGGACCGAGAGGAACTGCACGTCCGGGCAGTCCGCGGGCTGCGAGGCCGGCGGCTCCGGCGGGGTCGGACCGGGCCCGGGCACCTTCAGCCGACCGGCGAGCAGGTACCAGAGCAGCAGCGCCGCGATGATGATCAGCACGACGACGAGCAGGAACACCAGGCACCCCGCCGGCCTGGACCGGCGGGGCGACGAACCGCGGCGCGCGCTCACGAGCAGTAGGTCTGCTTGGCGGTGTCGAGGTAGATCTTCCCGGCCTGCTCGACCGGCATCTTGGCCGGATCGAAGGACGGGTCGGAGCCTGCCATCGCGGAGACGAAGGTCATCAGGTCCTGATCCGAAGCCCCGGCCGCGCTGCCCTGGCAGACGTAGGCGCCGATGCTGAGCGCGATGTCCGGGGTGGACGGGGTGATGCCCTTGGCGGCCAGCGCGTCGAGGAACTTCTTGTCCTTGTCGCCGAGCGTCGAGGTGTTGGCCGGCGGGACGGCATCGGTCGGCACCGGCTCGGGGCGCTCCGGGGATTCCGCGGCCGGCGGGGCCGAGACCTCGGCCGACGGGGTCGCGTCCTGATCCGGCGCGGGAGCGGCGGAGCTGGGCGCCTGGCCGGCCGACGTGGTGGTGCCGGTCAGGGACGGGGTACTCGACGCCGTCGAGTCGTTGTCACCGCAGGCCGCGAGCAGGCCGGTGGCGGCGAGCGCCACGGCGACGCCCATCACCTTTCCACGGGTCCGATGCATGAATTCTTGTCCTCGCTAGTCAGCGTTCGGGGGTCGGTCGCCCACCAGGCTAGCGGGCCGCGCCCGGATGCCGTTCAGATGCCGTGGATCTCGGGCTTCCCGTCGCGCACCGTGACGAAGCCGGCCTGGAAGTTCTGCTGGACCCCGCCGGGCACCGGGAACTCGTCGCTGATCGGGTAGCCGAGCCTGCCGTTCTCGTACCCCGCGTCCCGCCAGAGGTCCATGATCGGGCCGTTGCGCACCGCCCAGGCGCCGGAGAGCGGGCTCCAGTACAGGTTGCCGCCCTCGAACCGCGCGTACCTGCCGAGATCCTTGGCGGGCTGCTCCTCGTCGACCGGCAACCCGAACGGGCTGTTCTCGAAGCCGAGCTGCGCGTACTTGCCGAGGATCAGCCCCTGCACCCGGTGCGGACCGGTCGCCGCGCTGTAGTAGAACGCCCCGTTCTCGAAGCTCTGCACCAGCGCGTCCCGGCTCGGCAGCCGCACCTCCGGCCCCGCCGGGTAGCCCGCGGGGCCGCGCTCGAAGCCCTGCTCGCTCCAGGAGCCGAGGATGGCGCCGCGGACCACCTGGGCGCCGGTTTCTCGCGTCCAGTACAGCGCGCCGTCCTGGAAGCTCTGGAACCGGCCGCGGCCGTCGGTGAGCAGCTGCTCGTCGCCGGTGGGCAGCCCGAGCGGCTGCGGCCCGGCCGCCGCCGCCATGAACCCGCCCGCCAGCGCGCCCGCCACCGGGTGCGCCCCGGTGTCGGCGGCGAAGAGGACCCGGCCGGAGCGGAAGTCCTGCGCGACCCCGCCCGGCACCGGGTACTCGCCGGTCAGACAGTCGCCCAACCAGGGGTTGACCGCGGCCACCGGCTGGATCGCGCCGCCCGCCGCGCAGGGGGGCTTGTCGGCCTCGACGCCGACCGCGGCCGCCACCTGCGGCCAGGACTGCCGCATCTCGAAGTCCCAGTACGGCCAGGAGTGCGTGCCGGAGGCCCGGTAGTTGGCCTGCACCGGGATGTTCAGCCTGCCGAGCTTGTCGACGAAGTTCTGCGTGGTGAGCCGGGAGAGGATCTCCAGCCCGGTGCCCGCGTAGTTGGTGCTGATGCCGGGAATGGTGGAGACCAGGTCGTGCGGGCCGACGGCGCCGCTGCCGCTGGAGACGTACAGGCTGACGCCGCTCAGCTTGTCGGCGAGCAGGTAGGGGTCGTGCTCCTGCCACCCGGGGTCGGTCGGCGGTCCCCACATGGCGTTGGAATCGAAGCCGCCCGCATCCCGCATGGCGAACTGGATCGCCTGCGGCATGCCGAGCGTGGTGGTGGTCAGGAAGCCCGAGTAGGAGGCGGCGAACTTCGCGAAGCCGGGGTTGCGGCCGGTGAGGAACATGGCCGCGGTGCCGCCCATGGAGAGCCCGGCGATGGCGCGCGCGTTCGTCGCCCGCCACTGCTGCTCCAGGATCGGCGGCAGCTCCCTGGTCAGGAAGGTCTCCCACTGGTAGTTGTGCCCGTTGTCCGGGCGAACCCAATCGGCGTAGAAGCTGGACTGGCCGCCGACCGGCAGCACGACGGTGACGTTCTTGTCGGCGTAGAAGCTCTCCGCGCCCGCGTCCTTGGTCCAGCCGGACTCGCTGTCGGTGGCGCGCAGCCCGTCCAGCATGAAGAGGACCGGGAAGGTGGCGTCCGGGCGGGCGTTCCAGTCCCTGGCCAGCAGCAGCTGCACCTGGGTCGGCGCGCCCATGGACGGCGAGTCGATCCAGAGCGAGACCCGCCGGTCGTCCAACCAGACCACCTTGCTCACCGCGGCCGCGCCCGCCGCTGCGGCGGGCTGGGCCGAGCCGACCGGGGTGGCGGCGGGGAGCAGTGTCGCGACCGCGACGGCGGCGGCGGCCAGCAGACGGCTACCACGCGGTCGCGCTCCGGTTGCCAGAGCACGTGCGCGCAACCATTTCCATCCCCTGGCACCCCCAAATTTCCCTGCCACTCCTCGTTTGTACCCCGCATACAGGGCTTTTCCCGGTGCGACGCGCCAACCGCGGACCGATGCTCAATATTTGCCCGATTTCTGCGGAGGGATCGCGGACTCCGGAAACGGCAGCGGCGCCGCCGCTTCCCGGAGGAAGCTGACGGCGCCGCGGCGTCGAACGGGGGTGGTGTCACCAACCGCCGGTGGCATCGAGGATGCCCTTGCGGGAGTTGAAGAGCTCGCCCTCCCAGTACTTCCAGGAGTGCGTGCCCGCGGCCGGGAAGTTGAACGCGGCCGGGATCTTCAGCGAGTTCAGGCGGACCTGGAACGCGCGGGTGTTCACCAGCGAGAGCGCCTCGAGCGCCATCGCGTTACCGGTGTTGAAGACGCCGACCGCGGAGTTCGGGCGATCGAACTGACCCGGCAGGCCGGAGGCGGCCGAGATGTACATCGGCAGCCCCTTCAGCTGCGGCGCGAAGACGAAGGGGTCCATACGCAGCCACTGCGGGCTCCACGGGGCCGCCATCGAGTCGACGTTGAAGCGGCCCGCGTCCAGCATGGCGACGCGGATGGCCTCGCGCATGCCCGGCGCCGAGATGTTCAGGTAGCCGGAGTAGGACGCGGCGTACTTGAACTGGTCCCGGTGGTAGGCGGCCAGTGCCAGGGCGGCGCTGCCACCCATGGAGAGACCGGCGACCGCGTTGTTGGTCTTGGAGACGCCGTAGCCCGCCAGGAAGTTCGGCAGCTCCTCGGTCAGGAAGGTCTCCCACTTGTAGGTGGTCTTCTGACCGTTGGTGTTGCTCGGTGCGTACCAGTCGGTGTAGAAGCTCGACTGCCCGCCGACCGGCATGACCAGGCTGATGTTGTCGTTCTTGAACTGCTCGAGCGCATTGGTCTCGAACGACCAGGCGTTGCGGTCGTCCCGCGCCCGGAGTCCGTCGAGCAGGTAGAGCGCCGCGTTACCGCCGCGAGCCGCCCACTGCACCTGCACCTTGATCGGGCCCATCCCGGACGGGACCATGAGGTCCTCGACCCCGCCCGCCGGCGCCCGAAGCGCCGGGGCGGGTGCCGCCACGGCGGCGGTCGGGGCCGCAATGCCGGCGGCGATCGGCAGTGCCAGCGCCGCAGCGCCAACAGCCAGAATTCGCGCACGCCATCCCGTTTTGATCTTCTTCGGCGCGGCCGCCCTGCCGAAACGCATGAATTTTGCTCTCTTCCTGCTGTCGTGGCACGGCTCCCCACCCCGGCGGGGACCGCACCAGTGTTGCCTACGAGACGCACAGCCCCGCCGGACCGGATCCCGACCACCGGCCCTGCGAGGCGCACTACAACGATCTGGTCACACTCGCGCTCGCTGGACGATATTCGACCTCGGAATCCTTCGCAAGACGGAGAGGTCGTTTACCCACCGGGTGGCGCTGTGATCGTGCGGAGACCATATCGCGTTCTCCGGTTGATGTCGTCGCTTGGTTCCGATTCGTTTCCGTTATCCACAAGAACGGCCACGCCGCAGCGGAATTCATGGTTCGCAGGGGGCGGATACGGGGGTTTCACTGTGACGAACCCCGCATCCGCCCGAATTCCGGGACGGCGGAAAAAGACGGACCGCCCGGCACCGTAATCGGTGCCGGGCGGTCCGGGGGCGGCGGCGTCAGCCGATATTCGCGGAGAGGTCGGGCAGCATTCGCTTCGCCTCCTCCGTCCAGTTCACCCAGTTGTGCACGCCGAAGGTGGGGAACGAGTAGGTCGCGTTCCCGCCGCCGAGCGTCGCCATCCGCACCTGGAATGCCCTGGTGTTGGCGAGCGCGAGCGCCTCCAGCCCCATGGCGTTCAGGGTGTTGAAGCTGGGGCCGTCGACCGCGGTCGGCAGGCCGCTACCGGCGGCGATGTAGAGCCGGGTGCCGTTGCGGACCAGCTGCGGCGCGAAGACGAAGGGATCCATGCGGAGCCACTGCGGGCCCCACGGCGGCGCCATGGCGTCGACGTTGTAGCCGCCCGCGTCCAGCATGGCGACCCGGATGGCCTCGCGCATGCCCGGTGCGGAGATGTTCAGGTAGCCGGAGTACGAGCCGGCGAAGCTGAACTGGTCGGGGTGGTAGGCCGCGAGGGTGAGCGCGGCGCTGCCGCCCATCGACAGGCCGAAGACGCCGTTGCGGGTCGGGCGGAAACCGAGCCGATCACGCAGCGCATTGCGCAGGTCGTTGGTGAGGAAGGATTCCCACTGGTAGCGGTAGCTCTTGCCCGGACCGGCCGCGAAGGCGTTCAGCGCGCCGGAGCCGGAGCTGGAACCGGTGCCCGCCGGAATACCGACGAAGGTGCTCGGCGCATTCCAGTCGGCGTAGAAGCTGGACATGCCGCCGACCGGCATCACGACGTTGATGTTCGCGCCGGCCAGCAACTCCGCGACCG
This sequence comes from Nocardia jiangsuensis, assembly GCF_042650385.1. NCBI lineage: Bacteria > Bacillati > Actinomycetota > Actinomycetes > Mycobacteriales > Nocardiaceae > Nocardia > Nocardia jiangsuensis. The sequence continues at coordinate 784,950 of NZ_JBHSAX010000014.1, read as the reverse complement.
GGGTCTCGATTTCCCAGCCGTTCAGATTCTCGGGTGCGCGCATTCCGTCGAGCAGGTAGGCGACGCGGTTGGTGTTGCCGTCGGCCGCGCGCAGCACGCGCGACTTGATCGGGCCCATCCCGGAGTCGACCCAGAAGTCGAAGGCCGCGGGGTTGAACGCCGCCTGAGCGGGCGCGGCGGTACCGGTGACCGCGATCCCCATGGGTGCCAGCAGCGCCACTGCCAGCGCCGCGCTCCACCGTCCGAGCCGGGAGCCGCGTGCTCCCGCATCGGCCCCGCGTTTCCACCGCGCACTTCGCATTCGTCGAACCTTTCGCTCTGGCGACCGGTCGGGCAAATCGTAAGCTATCGAAACCGGCCCCTCATCGGGCACCAGGACACGTCATTGCCTCGCATAACGGACATGTGCGACCTCGGCGCAAGCTACCGCTGTATCCATCGGAAGCGCATGCCTCCATGTTGCTGGATAGTGATCCGAGCCACAACCGACGCACCCTGGCGCTACCGATTCGTTGCCGACCGTCCCGCGGACGCCCTCGGGACACAATCGCCGACGGTACCCGGCCGGGCGGCGCCCTGCCTACCCGGCCCTATCAGGGGCAGCGCCGCGGTCACCCGATGCCCGCGGCGAGATCGGGCAGCATCCGGCCCACTTCGGACTCCCAGTTGCGCCAGGTGTGCACCCCGACGTTCGCGAAGTCGTAGGTGACGTTGGTGACGCCGACCGAATCCAGCCTGCCCTGGAACGCCCTGGTGTTCGCGGCCGCCAGATTCTCCAGCGCGATCGCGTTCAACGTGTCGAGATCGGCGCCGTCGGCGGGGACCGGACGGCCGTCGGCGGCGGCGATCCAGAGCCGGGTGCCATTCTCCCGCAACAGCGGAGCGAACGAGAAGGGATCCAGCCGCTGCCACAGCGCGCTGGCCGCGGGCGCCATGGATTCGATGTTGTAGCCGCCCGCGTCGACCATGGCGAGCCGGATGGCCTCGCGCATGCCGGGGGCATTGACGTTCAGCATGCCGCTGTAGGCGGCGGCGTAGGAGTAGCGCTCCGGGTGGAAGGCCGCGAGCGCGAGCGCCGCGCTCGCGCCCATGGAGAGCCCGATGACGCCGTTGCGCTCGGTGGCGAAGCCGAAGCGGTCGCGCAGTGCCTCCGGCAGCGCGCCGGTGAGAAATGTCTCCCACTGGTAGCGGTAGCTCTTCCCCGGGCCCGGGTCGAGCGCCTGCAGCCCGCCGGAGCCGGTGGCGGACCCGGCCGAGCCGCTCGCGGGCGGCAGCCCGGCCAGCGAGCTGGGCGCGGCCCAGTCGGCGTAGAAGCTGGACTGCCCGCCGATCGGCAGCACGACGTTGATGTTCGCCGCGGCGAGCTGTCGCGGCACCTCGGTGTGCAGCTCCCAGCCGCTCAGGTCCTCCCTGGCGCGCATGCCGTCGAGGGCGTAGACCACGCGATCGGTATTGCCGTCGGCCGCGCGGAAGATCCGCGACTTGATCGGCCCCATCGGGGAGTCCACCCAGACGTCGATCCCGGCCGGGTCGTAGGCAGCCGAGGCCGGCGCCGCCGTGCCGAGCGCGGTGCCGACCGGCAGCACCACCGCCAGTGTCAGCAGTGCGATCCGGCGGATCCGGGAACCCGCTCGCCTTCGGATGTTCACGCCTCGCATCTGATCAGGGGCCTTCCTCGTCACACGAAAAATCGCACCGAGCCTAGCGGCGCGGCGCGGGGAGCCCGTTATCGAAATGTGATAAAGATTCGGCGAGCGGCTTGTGCCCGATCACGACCGGTTCGGCGCGCCTCCGCGCAACGCGCCGGAGACAGCGACGCCGCCCGGCCGGAACCGGGCGGCGACTGTCGGAAAAGGTCAAGAATCAGCGCGGTGGCTGCGGGAAGGGGTCGACCAGGCCGCAGCGCTCGATCTCGTACCTCGGCACCCGCTCGATCCGGTACGCCGCGAAGTTCAGCGCGTTGCGCAGGTTGTGCTTGAACCGGTCGAGGGTGAGCGGGTCGCGGTGCGCGAGCATGAGCGCGTAGGTGTCCGGGCAGGACAGGGCGACCCGAGCCTGGCTCACCCACTGCTCGTCCAGGTACCAGGGCATCCACGGCTTCTTGTCCACCATGCCCGCGTCGACGACCACCCAGTCCGGGTAGAGGCTCTTGTCGTGCCCGATGCGGCCGTCGGCCAGCCGGTCGGTGTGCGCGGCGAGCGGGTAGGCCAGCCCCATCGGATCGACCACCTTGACATCCAGCGGGACGTTCATGCTGGTCATGCCGAGGTTCAGGAAGAAGACGGTGTGTCCGGCTCCGCCTTCGGGGATGGGCTGCGGGGGCGGGGCGATGTACCAGAACATGAAGGACGGCGAGTTCAGCAGCAGACCGCCGTCGGGGGTGTTGGCGATGCCGTCGACCATGGCCCGCATGCGCGGGTAGTCCAGGTAGTCCTCGGCCCGGATCGGGTGGTCGCGCCCGGTGTTGAGCACGTAGTACACCCGCTCGTCGACGATGCCGGACGAGCTGATCTTGGTGCCGGTGGTGATGGCGGTGGTACCGGCGGCGAACAGCGCCCAGCCGACCACGGCCAGCCAGAGCGCCGGGACCAGCAGGTAGCGCACGTCGCGCAGGGAGAACGGCCGGAAGGCACCGCGGGGCACCCGGATCGGGAGCACCGCGATCGGCAGCAGGAAGAGGAAGAGCTGCGGCAGCAGCATGCGGCCGTGCATGAAGTCGCCGCCGACCCGCAGCGCGTAGACCGTCAGCAGCAGCGCGCCGCCGAGCACCAGCGTGACGACCGCGCTCGGCGAGCGCAGCCAGCACCGGAACCGGGTGACGAGGTGCGGCCGGGCCGCCTGCTCCCGCTCGCCGCGCGCGGTGGACTCGCTCGCCAGCCGCAGCGCGCCGAGCCCGGCGAGCAGCAGCAGGAGCAGCGGCAGCCAGAGCCAGTACGGCCCGACCAGGTCCCAGAGGTAGGTGAAGCCCTGGCCCCACTTGGCGCCGCCCGCGTCCTTGGCGACCGCGGTGTTCGGGTAGGGCAGGCCGTAGTAGCCCATCCGCCAGATCTGGTAGCCGAGCGGGAGCAGCCCGGCCACGGCGACGATCAGCAGCCGGAGCAGCACCGGGCGCCCGGTGGGCAGCGGCGCGAGGAAGATCATGCCGAGCGCGGCGGCGCCGAGCACCGCCATCTCGGGGCGGATCAGCGGGGCCAGCCCGGCCAGGAACACCAGCCCGAGCAGCGCGGGCACCCGGACCCGCTCGGCCTTGGCCCAGCCGATCATGGCCCACCAGAGCAGCCCGAGCCAGAAGATCACCAGCCCGCTCTCCAGGCCGGAGGTCACGTAGTCGCGGGCCGGCGGCACCGCGATGTAGACCAGCACGCCCGCGGGGAGCAGGAAGGCGGCGCGCGGGCCGCCCCAGAGCCGGGCGGTGCCGAGCATGGCGAAGATGACGGCGCCAAGCGAGAGCGTCAGCGCGAGCGCGAGTACCACGTACTCCAGCCGTGCGCCGGTGATCCAGCTGAAGAACCAGACCAGGTAGGTCCAGGCGGTGCTGGTGTTGGCCTCGACCCGCTCGCCCGCGTTGAAGACCGGGCCGTTGCCCGCCAGCAGGTTGCGGACGGTGCGCAGCACGATCAGGCCGTCGTCGGCGATCCAGCGGCGTTGCCAGCCGCCGATCGCGAAGAGCGCGACGGTCACCGCGATCCCGCCGACGAAGAGGGCGCGGGAGAGCCGGGTGTACCGCGGCGCGGAGCGGGCCGAGTCCTCGGCCCGCTCGCGCTCCCCTTCGGTTTCCCCGGCCCCCTCGGCCACTCTCTCGTCAGGCGAGATAGACAGCGACACCTACCGCTCCGATCCAGGCGATGGCGAGGAACTGCAATACGCGGTCCCCCAGCGCGATCTCTTCGGGTTCACCGGCCTCGCCACCGTCGACGTCGACCGCGTAACGCAGGATTGCGATGGTAAACGGAATCATGGAGATCGCGAACCAGTTCGTGTCGTTCGCGTCACCCTGTTCGAAGGCCCAGAGGCCGTAGAACACCACGACGGCCGTCGCCGCCAGGGTCCAGATGAACCGCAGGTAGGTCGGCGTGTAGTACTCCAGCGACTTGCGGATCTTGGCGCCGGTGCCGAGCGCGATCTGCAGCTCCGCGTACCGCTTGCCCGCCGCCATGAACAGCGAGCCGAACGCCATGATCAGCAGGAACCACTGGGAGAGCGGGATGTTCGCCGCCGCGCCGCCCGCCACCGCGCGCAGCAGGAAGCCGGAGGAGACGATGCAGATGTCGAGCACGGCCTGGTGCTTGAGCCCGAAGCAGTAGGCCAGCTGGATGCCGATGTAGACCGCCATCACCACGGCCAGCTGCCAGGCGGCGAGGAAGGAGATCGCGATCGAGGCGATCAGCAGCACGACCGAGAGCGCGTAGGCCAGGTTCACCGGGACGACGCCCGCGGCGATCGGCCGGTACCGCTTGGTCGGGTGCGCCCGGTCGGCCTCGACGTCGAGCGCGTCGTTCACCAGGTAGATCCCGGAGGCCGCGAGGCAGAACACCGCGAAGGCGATGGCGACGTGGATGAGCACGTCGATGTCGGTCGCCGACCCCGCCGCCAGCGGCGCCGCAAGGACCAGGACGTTCTTCACCCACTGGCGCGGGCGCATGGTCTTGATCAGGCCACCGGCGAGCGTCTTCGGCGGACCCTTGGTCACGCCTTCCGCGAGATCGGTGCCCGTCGGCTCTTCGCTCATCTCGGCCCCGGCTTCATCACTTTGAATCACTGCTCTTTCTCGTGCGGTCACTGTCGAGTCGCTTCTCGACGGCGAGCAGGGCGGCGGCGGACGCGGCGCCCAGCGCGGACCCGGCGAGCACGTCGGAGGGGTAGTGCACCCCGAGGACGACTCGCGAGAGCACCATCGGGGGGACGAGCACCGCAGGCAAGGGTAGCCCGGTCAGTTTTCCGAGCAACACCGCAGCCGCCGCGGTGGAGGTCGCGTGCGAGGAGGGGAAACTCAGCTTGCTCGGCGTGCTCACGTTGATCCGCACCGCGGGGTCGTGCGGGCGGGGCCTGCGCACCACCCGCTTGATCACGATCGACGCCGCGTGCGCGCCGACCGCGCCGACCGCCACCCCGGCCCACTGCCTGCGCCGTGGCTTGTCCACCAGCCAGCCGGCGGCGGCGATACCGACCCAGCCGAGCGCGTGCTCGCCGAAGTGCGACAGCCCGCGCGCGGCGGAGATCACGGCGGGGTTGCCGCCGATCGCCGACTGCACCGCCGTGATGATCGCCACCTCGGGCGGGCTCGCCTGGCTCGCCGCCGGCGCCGGGTCCAGCGGCCCGGCGGTGGGCTCGGCGTTCCGGGCGCTCACTTGACCTCGCTGGTCTCGACGGTGGGCACGGTGCTCGGCGCATCGCCGATCCCGAAGATCTGCTCCCAGGCGGCGGTGCTGGTGAGCCGCGGGTGCGCGGCCCGGTAGCGCCGCCGCATCTCCGGGAAGCGGGCGAGCAGTTCCCTGCGCAGCCGGATGGCCTCCTTGAACAGCCCGAGCGCCTGGCGCGGGTCGCGCTTGCGGTAGACGACGCCGCGCCCGTCCGCGGTGGTGACGGTGACGCCGTCCACCTGGGAGAGCAGGAACCAGCGGGCGTCCAGCGTCGGGACGTTCAGCTGCGGGGTCTCGTGATGCCTGGTACGCGCCGGGCGGGTGCTGTGCACCAGCCCGCGCGCCAGCCGGACCGCCTTGGCGATCGGGTTGGCCGGCTCGCCGACCGCGCCGACGTCGGCGTGGCTGGCCAGCGGGAGCGCGGTCGAGGAGGGGAGGACCACCGCGTCCGGATAGCTCTTGCGCATGGCGTGCACCGCGCCGAGCGCGCTCGGCAGCAGCTCGAAGAGCTTGTCCGGGCCCGCGAGGAAGTCGCGGATCGCCTGGTTCTGGATGGCGACGGTCGAGTACTCCAGGCAGAGCAGGTGCTTGAGCGTCGCCTTGACCGTGTCGAGCACCAGCGGGCGAGCGTTGCCCGGCAGGTGCAGCGAGGCGACCACCAGCCGGTTGCGCAGGTGGAAGTAGGCCTGCCAGTCGATGGCGTCGTCCTTGTCGCTCCACGCCATGTGCCACACCGCCGCGCCGGGCAGCGTGACGGTGGGGTAGCCGGCGGCGCGGGCGCGCAGCCCGTACTCGACGTCGTCCCACTTCAGGAACAGCGGCAGCGGCTGCCCGATCTCCTCGGCCACCTGCCGCGGGATCACGCAGGTCCACCAGCCGTTGAAGTCGCCGTCGATCCGCCGGTGCAGCAGCTTGGAATTGTCCCGGTCGCGCAGCGGGTACTTGGCGAAGTCGTGGTCGTACTCGACGTTCTGTGCCGCGGTCCACATGAAGACGTTGCGGTCGACCACTTCGCCCATGACGTGCAGGTGCGAGCGCTCCTGCAGGTTCAGCATGTGCCCGCCGGTCAGCACCGGCGACTTGGCGAAGCGGCTGAAGGCGAGCGCGCGCAGGATGGAATCCGGCTCGATCTCGATGTCGTCGTCCATGTAGACGATGAACTCGGCGTCGGTGGTCTTCAGCGCCTCGTACATCACCCGGCTGTAGCCGCCGGAGCCGCCCAGGTTGGGCTGGTCGTGGATGGCGAGCCGGTCGCCGAGCACGGCGGCGGCGGCGGCGAAGCCGGGCTCGTCCACCACCTTGCGGGTGCCCTGGTCCGGGATGATGACCGCGCGGGTGCGCTCCAGCACCAGCGGGTCGGAGCCGAGCGCCGCCAGCGTCTTCACCGCGTCGGTGGGGCGGTTGAAGGTGGGCATGCCGATCGCGATGGTGCCCTGGCCCGGCGCCTCGATCGGCGCGTACCAGCCGCCCGCGTGCAGCTCGACCGCGGTGTCGGTGGTGATGTCGAACCAGAGCCAGCCGCCGTCCTCGAACGGGCCGAGGTCGGCCTCGAAGGTGACCGCCACCGGCTCGCCGCCGGAGAACTCCGCGCCGTGCACGTGGATGCGCGAGCCGTCGGCCTTCGAGCGGTAGAGGTCGACCCGGCCGTGGCCGGTGAGCTCCAGTTTCAGCAGCACCGAGTCGAGCACGCTCCAGCGCCGCCAGTAGCTGGCGGGCAGCGCGTTGAAGTAGGTGCAGAAGGACACCTCGGATTCGGCGCCGACCGCGAGCGAGGTGCGGGTCGTCGCGTGCGCGCGGCGCGCGTTGGTGGCCGACTCCTCCAGGTAGAGGGTGCGGACGTCGAGCGGCTCACCGGGCCGCGGCAGGATGACGCGCGCCAGCAGCGCGTGTGAATCGTTGTGCAGCAGACTCATTCAGGACTCCTGGTCGTCGGCGAGCGGCGCGCCGTTCTCCAGGTGCGGGCGCAGCACGTTGTCGAACTTGGTCAGCGCGCTGCCGATCGCCATGTGCATATCGAGGTACTGGTAGGTGCCGAGGCGGCCGCCGAAGATCACCTTGGCCTCGGCGGTCTCCCGCTTCGCCCGGTCCCGGTAGGCCTTGACCTTGGCCCGGTCCTCCGGGGTGTTGATCGGGTAGTACGGCTCGTCGCCGGTCTGCGCGAAGCGGGAGTACTCGCGCATGATGACGGTCTTGTCGGTGGGGTAATCGCGCTCCGGGTGGAAGTGCCTCGGCTCGATGATCCGGGTGTAGGAGACGTCGCCGTCGTTGTAGTTCATCACCGAGGTGCCTTGAAAGTCACCGCAATCACTCAATACTTCGGTCTCGAAATCGATGGTGCGCCAGCCCAGCTCGCCCTCGGCGAAGTCGAAGTAGCGGTCCAGCGGGCCGGTGTAGATCACCGGGGCGTCCGGGTTCTCGGCGCGGAGCTGCTCGCGCACGTCGAACCAGTCGGTGTCCAGCCGCACCTCGATGAGGTCGGAGGCGGCCATGTTCTCCAGCCACTTCGTGTACCCCTGCTTGGGGAGCCCCTCGTAGGTGTCGTTGAAGTAGCGGTTGTCGAAGGTGTAGCGCACCGGCAGCCGGGCGATATTGCCCGCGGGCAGCTCCCTCGGGTCGGTCTGCCACTGCTTGGCGGTGTAGTCGCGGATGAACGCCTCGTAGAGCGGGCGCCCGATCAGCGAGATCGCCTTCTCCTCCAGGTTCTGCGCGTCGCCGGTCTCGATCTCCGCGGACTGCTCGGCGATGAGCTGGCGCGCTTCCTCGGGGGTGAAGTAGCGGCCGAAGAACTGGGAGATCAGCCCCAGCCCCATCGGGAACTGGTAGGCCTGCCCCTTGTGCAGCGCGAAGACGCGGTGCTGGTAGCCGGTGAACTCGGTGAACTGCGTGACGTAATCCCACACCCGCTGGTTGGAGGTGTGGAAGAGGTGCGCACCGTACTTGTGGATCTCGATCCCGGTTTCCGGTTCAGGTTCCGAATAGGCGTTGCCGCCGATGTGCGGGCGGCGATCGAGCACGAGCACGCGCTTACCGAGCAGGTTCGCGGTGCGTTCGGCGATGGTCAGCCCGTAGAAACCGGAGCCGACGACGATGAGATCGAAGGGGGCAGATGCGTTACCGGGGGACGATGCGACGGTCACGGTGGCCCAGCGTATCGGACGCCATCCCCGGCTTTCGGCGCAGTCGAAACTCGCGCCGAAGCGCAGGTGGGTGCGATCGGCCCGGGAATCCGGCGTCGAGTTCCGCGGTGTCCCGCTCGGTGTGCGGCATCGGTGGTCACCCCGATGTCGAGGTCAGGGGTTCTCCGGGATCATCGAGAGCAGGGTGTCGAAGTCGACCACCTGGGCGCCGAGCGTGTCGGTGGCGACGATCACGCCGTTGGCGAAGAGCTGGTAGGTGCCCGCGCCGAGGGGAAGGTCGAGTTCGGGGCCGACGGGGGCGCCGACGGCGCTCTGCTCGCCGCCGATCCGCTGGTACTCGACCTGGATGGCGGTGGGGCCTTCGATGCCGGTGTCCACCCGCGGGTCCCGCGGCACCGGGTCGGGGCGCAGGTAGGGGTTGGGGGGCAGGTCGGCGGGGAGCGGGCCGATCTCGAAGGTGTCGATGTCGGCGGGCTCGCCGCCGTCGGGGGCGGCGGAGTACTCGGAGCGCAGCAGGTGGCCGTCGCGGAGCAGCACGGTTCCCGCGGTCGAGGTGACGGCGGCGGTGGTGCGCGGATCCTCCCGCTCGGTGCCCGGGTACACCTGGCAGTCGGTGCTGTCGCAGGTCTGCGCGTAGTCGTAGCGCTGCTCGGCGAGCGCGTACGACCGCGCCGCGACCGCCTGCGCGCGCAGCGCCTCGCCCGCGCCCTTGTCCGCCCAGTTGGCCTGCATCTCGGTCGGGACGACGCCGAGCAGGTAGTCCTCGACGTCCACCTCGTTGACGGTGCGCGCCGCGCCCTCCTCCAGCGCGACGCCGAGCGCGCCGCGGTAGCCGGTGCCGCCGCAGAGTCTCAGGTGCTCGGCGGGCGGCCGGTTCGGGCCCAGATCGATGGGATAGACCCACGGGTCGTCGGTGGCGCCCTGCCAGACCACCGCGCCGTCACAGCCGAGCGTGACCAGCACGTTCGCGCCGCCGTCCGGCAGCGGGGTGAGGTGGGCGACCTGCCCCGGCTCCAGGGCGCGGCCCGCCACGACGGCGCCCGCCTCGGCGTAGGTGTCGAGCGAGGAGTCGTCCTGCGTCTGCAGCCGGACCCGGAGCAGGGTCGGACCGATTCGGCCGAGTTCGGCGCCCGGGTAGTAGTGCGCCAGGATCCGCTCGGCGTCCCAGCCGTCCTGCGCTCCCTCGAAGGCGCCGTGCTGACTCAGGCCGCGGCCGTGGCCGTCGCCGGTGGTGACGCGGTAGGGGGCGCCCGGCCAGGCGAGGGTGACCGCGAGCGCACTGGCGGCGAGCGCGCCGCAGGCGATCAGCAGCCGCCGCGGGGCTAGCGCCGGGTCCTGGGTGCGGCTGCCGCGCCGCCCCCGGCGCCGATGGATTCGCTGCACGACGAACTCCCTTCGAACGGCATGTCGTAGCTTCCGCCCGAGTAGATCGGAGGCTACATTCGAGCAATCACCTCAACCTCGACCAGAGGTTTAGATATGTGACAATAGTGACCAGTGTGATAGCAGAACCGTCTGACACGCAACCCCCCGGACTGAGCAGCTTGATTCACCGTTCCACCTGATTGGAGACGCTCGTGCCCTCTCGCAAACCGAAACGCTCCTACGTTCTCCCGGTTGTGGCGATCCTGGCGGTGGCAGCTCCCCTCGCGACGTTCACCCAGAGCGATTCCGCCCGCTACGACGCAGCGAATGGGAGCGAGCTCGCCGCGATCCCCGCCCGGCTGGCCGAGGCGGCGCTCAGCGCCGCCCCCGACGTGATCCTCCCGCTGGACGAGCTGACCGGGCTCGACCTGCCCGAGCTGCGGCTGTCCGATCTGCGCATGCTCCCGCTGCCGGAATCGGTCCCGGTCCCGCCCGGCATTCCGGCACCGCCGGGGGTCGCACTGCCCGCGCAGGTCCCGCTGCCGCGGCTCGGCAGCACCCGGTTCATCGCCGACCCCGGCCGGCTGGAACCGGGCACCACCCCGGCGACCCCCGCGCTCACCCCGGGCGCGCTGCCCGCCGAGTACGCCGACCTGGTCGGCGCCGGCGTCAAGCAGATCACCAGGGACCAGCCGTTCAGCATGGTCGCGCTGACCGCCGCCGACCTGGCGGGCACCGACGCCCTGGTCCGCGCCGCGGCGCCGGACGGCAGCTGGGGCCCGTGGTTCACCGCCGAGCCGGTGGACACCGGCGCCTCCGACCACAGCGCCCCGCCCCGGGTCGATGGCACCGAGCCGGTCTACGTCGGCAGCACCAACGCGGTGCAGGTGCTGGTCACCAGAGCGGGGCAGCCGGGCCCGTCGATCACCCCGATCGCCGAGCAGGTCGACCCCGCGCACGGCGTCCCCGACCTCACCGCCGTGCTCATCGACCCGGGCCGCGCCGACATCGACGGCGGGCTGAGCGAGATCGCGGGCGCGCTGCCGGACGGCGGGCCGCGGGTGATCAGCCGCGCGCAGTGGGGCGCGGACGAGTCCATCCGCTGCATGGAGCCCACCTACGACGGGTCGCTCGGCGGCGTCACCGTGCACCACACGGCCGGCCGCAACGACTACACCAGGGCGGAGTCGGCGGGCATCGTGCGGGCGATCTACGCCTACCACGCGCAGACGCTGGAGTGGTGCGACATCGGCTACAACGCCCTCGTCGACAAGTACGGGCAGATCTTCGAGGGGCGGTTCGGCGGGCTGGACCGGCCGGTGCAGGGCGCGCACGCGGGCGGGTTCAACGAGAACACCGCCGGGGTCGCGCTGATGGGCAACCACGAGGCGGAGGCGCCGACCAGCGTCGCGGTCAACGCCGTCGGGCAGTACGTGGGCTGGCGCACCAGGATCGCCGGGCTCGACCCGAAGGGCGAGACCCTCATGTACTCCGAGGGCACCGAGTTCACCCCGTACGCCGAGGGCGAGGAGGTCGCGCTGCCGATCGTCTTCGCGCACCGCGACGTCGGCAACACCACCTGCCCCGGCGATGCCGCCTACGCGCTGATGGACCGGATCCGCGATATCGCCGCGGGCGGGCCGGAGATGAGCGCGCCGCCCGGCGGTGGCAGTGCCGATCTCAACGCGCTCGCCACCCTGACCGGGCGGCTGCTGCAGCGGGTGAACGACAACATCATCGCCAGGTACTACGCGGAGAAGGGCGGCGCGGCGAGCCCGCTCGGCGACGCCGTCTCCGAGCCGCTGCCCGCGGCGCAGGGACAGCAGTTCGCCCGGTTCACCAACGGATACATCTACACCGCGCCGAACGGCCAGGTGGTCGAGGTGCTCGGCGCGATCCTCGACCGGTTCCTGCAGCTCGGCGCCGATGCCGGGGTGCTCGGGCTGCCGCTGGCCAACGCCTACCCGGTGCCGGACGGGCTGCGCGCCGACTTCCAGCAGGGGTCACTGATCCTGAACCAGATCACCGGGATCGTGACCACGATCTGGAAGACCTACAACGACACGTACCAGGAAGAGATGCGGAAGAACCCGGCAGGCGCGCCGATCCCCGCACCCGCTCCGGCGGGCTGAGTACCCGGCCCCGGCCGGTCGAGGGACCCGGCCGGGGTCAGCTCCACCAGCGCTCGAGCACGCGGGCGACGCCGTCGTCGGAGTTGGTCTCGGTGACCTCGTCGGCGGCGGCCAGCGCCTCCGGGTGCGCGTTGCCCATGGCGACGCCGTGCCCGACCATGCTCAGCATCGGGACGTCGTTGGGCATGTCGCCGAAGGCGACCGCCGACGCCGCCGCCACGCCGAGCCGCTCGGCCACCGCGGCCAGCCCGGACGCCTTGGTCACGCCGGGCGCGGAGAGCTCGATCAGCCCGTTGTCGGTGGAGTAGGTGATGTCGACGGCGGCGCCGACCTCGGCCGCGAGCGCCGCGCGCATCTCCCCGCTGCGCGCGCCGACCAGCCGGATCAACATCTTGATGGCGGGGGTGTCGATCACCTCGGTGCGCGCCACCGCGGTGTCGTCCGGGTTCAGCCAGGCGTGCTCGTACTGGGGCGTGCTGACGAACTGCGGGGTCACCGCGTCGTGCGCGCTCTCCCCGACCCGCTCGGTGGCGAGGCCGCAGCCGGGCAGCGCGCGCTCGGCGACATCGGCGAGCCAGGCCAGCGTCTCGACGTCGAGGGTGCGGCTGATCAGCACCCGGTCGGCGGCGCTGTCGTAGACGACGGCGCCGTTGCCGCAGACGCAGAGCGGCGCGAAGCCGAGGCCGTCGATCACCGGGTGCACCCAGCGCGGCGGGCGGCCGGTGGCGAGCACGAACGGCACGCCGTCGGCGACGATCGCGCCGACGGCCGCCTTCGTCCGCGGCGTCACCCGCTCGTCGCGGTCGATCAGCGTGCCGTCCACATCGGAGGCCACCAGCTCGGGCTTGGGTAGGTGCAGACGGGTCACCCACCCATCCTGCCGGATCGCGCGGAGCCGCGGTCGCCGATACACGGCATGCGGGACCGGTACCGCCGTCCCTATGATGCGGGGATCAACATCCGGCCGACGAGTGACCCAGGGGACCGATGACGGGCTTTCTGCTCCGCCGCGCGCTGAACTACGTCGTGCTGCTGTTCCTCGCGTCGTTCCTCACCTTCAGCCTCGCCTCGCTGACCTTCCGCCCGCTGGACAGCCTGGAGCAGCGCAATCCGCGGCCGCCGCAGTCGGTGATCGACGCCAAGGCCGAGGAACTCCATCTGAACGACCCGATACCGGAGCGCTACCTCATCTGGGTCGCAGGCGTGGCGCACGGCGATTTCGGCACCACCCTGACCGGGCAGCCGGTGAGCGCGGAGCTGGGCCGCCGGGTGCTGGTCAGCCTGCGGCTGCTGATCATCGGCTCGATCATCGGCACCGTGCTCGGCGTGCTGATCGGCGCGGCGGGGGCGATCCGGCAGTACAGGTTCAGTGATTACTTCACCACCATCGTCTCGCTGCTCATCCTCAGCACGCCGATCTTCCTGCTCGCGACGCTGTTGAAGTACGGTGCGCTGCAGATCAACACCGCCACCGGCGCGCAGATCTTCCTCTACACCGGCGAGACCTCGGCGAACACCATCGTCGGGTTCGGCCCGCAGCTGCTCGACCGGGTGCAGCACCTGGTGCTGCCGACGCTCGCGCTCGCGCTCGGCGGCATGGCCGGATACAGCCGCTACCAGCGCAATGCCATGCTCGACGTGCTGCAGAGCGATTTCATCAGGACCGCGCGGGCCAAGGGGCTCACGCGCAGCCGCGCGCTCTACAAACACGGGCTGCGCACCGCGCTGATCCCGATGGCGACGCTCTTCGCCTACAGCTTCGGCGGGCTCATCACCGGCGCCGCCTTCACCGAGAAGATCTTCGGCTGGCACGGCATGGGCGAGTGGCTGGTCGATTCGATCAATGCCCAGGATCTCTACGTGGTGGTGACGGTGACCGCCTTCGCCGGGCTGGTGGTGCTGATCTCGGGGCTGCTCTCCGACATCGTGTACGCCGTTCTCGACCCGAGGGTGCGGGTGGCATGACCGAGGCCGAGCTCATCGTCCAGGGCGCGCCGGAGCCCGCCGCGGCGGCCGGGCGCAAGAAGCTGGTGCTGCGGCGCTTCCTGCGGAACAAGCCCGCGGTGGTCGGCGGGGTCGTGCTGATCCTCATGGTGATCGCGAGTTTCGCGCTGCCGCCGCTGCTGAAGTGGGACTACCAGCAGCTCGATTACACCGCGCTGCTGCAGCCGCCGAGCCCGAGCCACCCGTTCGGCACCAACCAGATCGGCCAGGACGTGCTCGCGCAGACCATGCGCGGGCTGCAGAAATCGCTCACCATCGGCTTCTTCGTCGCGGTCTTCAGCACCGCCATCGCCGCCATCGCCGGGGCGATGGCCGGGCTGCTCGGCGGCTGGACCGATCGGGCCATCATGTGGTTCGTCGACCTGCTGCTCGTGGTGCCGAGCTTCATCATCGTCGCGATCTTCGCGCCGCGGACCAAGGGCAGCGGCTCGATCGTGCTGCTCATCGTGTTGCTCGCCGTCTTCAGCTGGATGATCAGCGCGCGCATCGTGCGCGGGCTCACGCTGAGCCTGCGCGATCGCGAATTCGTCAGGGCCGCACGGTACATGGGTGCGTCGACCTGGACCGTGATCATCAGCCACATCGTGCCGAACATCGCCTCGATCCTGATCATCGACACCACGCTCAGCGTCGGCGCGGCGATCATGGCCGAGACCGGGCTCAGCTTCCTCGGCTTCGGCGTGCAGAAGCCGGACGTGTCGCTCGGCTCGCTGATCGCCGAGGGCACCCGCTCCGCGCTCACCTACCCGTGGCTGTTCCTCTTCGCCGGTGGGCTGCTGATCCTCGTCGTGCTCTGCGCCAACCTGGTCGGCGACGGCCTGCGCGATGCCTTCGATCCCTCGGCCGCGCGGGCCCGGTCCAAGAAGTCGGAGAAGTCATGAGTGAGCCGCTGCTCGAGGTGCGGGACCTGCGGGTCTCCTTCCCCGGGGAAGAGGGGCGCATCGACGCGGTGCGCGGGGTGGACTACACCGTCTCCGACGGCGAAGTACTCGCCATCGTCGGCGAATCCGGCTCGGGCAAGTCGGTCTCCTCGCTCGCCGTCATGGGGCTGCTGCCGGACCAGGCGCGGGTGAGCGGATCGATCCGGCTGCGCGGCAGGGAGCTGCTCGGCCTCGGCGACCGCGAGCTCTCCAAGCTGCGCGGCAGCACCGTGAGCATGGTCTTCCAGGACCCGCTCTCCGCGCTCACCCCGGTGTACCGGGTCGGCGAGCAGATCGCGGAGGCCCTGCTCGCGCACGGGAAGATGGGGAAGGCCGCGGCGGCGAAGCGCGCGGTGGAGCTGCTCGACCTGGTCGGCATCCCGGAGCCGGAGCTGCGCGCCAAGGCCTTCCCGCACGAGTTCTCCGGCGGCATGCGGCAGCGCGTGGTGATCGCCATGGCCATCGCGAACGACCCGGCGCTGATCATCTGCGACGAGCCGACCACCGCGCTCGACGTCACGGTGCAGCAGCAGATCCTCGGGCTGCTGCGCGAGGCGCGCGACATCACCGGCGCGGGCGTCGTGATGATCACCCACGACATGGGGATCGCGGCCACCCTGGCCGACCGGGTCGCGGTCATGTACGCGGGCCGGATCGTGGAGACGGCGAGCGCCGGCGAACTCTTCGGCGTGCCGCGGATGCCGTACACGGTGGGGCTGCTCGGCTCCATCCCGCGCATGGACGGCCCGGCGCGTCAGCCGCTCATCCCGATCGTCGGCGCCCCGCCCGCCATGCACGCGCTGCCGCCCGGCTGCTCCTTCGCTCCGCGCTGCCCGGTGGCGCTGGACGCCTGCCTCGCCGCCGAGCCACCGCTGGCGGAGGTCGCGCCTGCCCACCGCGCCGCCTGCATCCGCACCGGCGAGATCGGCTCCGGCGAGCTCTTCGGCGCCTACCGGGCCGAGATCGCGGCGCCGCCGGAGCCCGTCGCGGTCGCGAAACCGGACGTGGTGCTCCGGGTATCGGGGCTGGTCAAGACCTTCCCGCTGACCTCGGGGCTGGTCTTCAAGCGGAAGAAGGGCGAGGTCCGCGCGGTCGACGGGATCGACCTCGAGGTGCGCGAGGGCCGCACGCTCGCGCTGGTCGGCGAGTCCGGGTCGGGCAAGTCGACCACGCTGTCCCAGATCCTGGATCTGGCCAGGCCGCAGCAGGGCCGGATCGAGATTCTCGGCACCGACGTCGCGGCGCTCACCGGCGAGCGCAGGCGCGAGCTGCGCCGGGCCATGCAGATCGTGTTCCAGGACCCGACCGCATCGCTCGACCCGCGGCTCCCGGTCTTCGACGCCATCGCCGAGCCGCTGCGGATCGACAAGCGGCCGCGCGCCGAGATCGCCCGCCGGGTGCCCGAGCTGCTCGCCCAGGTCGGGCTGCGGCCGGAGCACGCCGAGCGCTACCCGGCCGATTTCTCCGGCGGCCAGAAGCAGCGGATCAGCATCGCGCGGGCGCTCGCGCTCGCACCCGAGCTCCTGGTGCTGGACGAGCCGGTCTCCTCGCTGGACGTCTCCATCCAGGCCGGTGTGCTGAACCTGCTGCGCGCGCTGCAGGCCGAGCACCGGCTCTCCTACCTCTTCGTCTCGCACGATCTCTCGGTCGTCCGCAATCTGGCGCACGACATCGCGGTCATGTACCGCGGCAAGATCGTCGAATCCGGACCGGCGGAACAGATCTTCGCGGACCCGAAGCACGAGTACACCCGCGCGCTGATCGCCGCGGTACCGATTCCGGTCGTCAGCGGATAGGAGAACGACGGTGGGCAGGCGCACGACACGCTGGGTGATTCCGCTCCTTGCGGCGGGGCTGGTGCTCGGCGGGTGTGCGAGCCCGGACGACCCGGCCGCCGACGGCGACGCGACGCTCGGCAGCACCAGCGACATCAACCCGCGCGACGTCGCCGAGCTACGCGACGGCGGCAACCTGCGGCTCGCCGTCACGGCACTGCCGCAGAACTGGAACCCGCTGCACACCGACGCGGACGGCAGCGTGAGCAGCGTCCTGCGGCCGACGCTGCCGCGCGCCTTCGTCACCGACGCGGCGGGCGCGCTCAGCGTGAACACCGACTACTTCACCAGCGTCGAGCTCACCGGCGAGCAGCCGCAGCGGGTGACCTACACGATCGCCCCGAATGCGGTCTGGTCCGACGGCACCCCGATCACCTGGCGCGACCTCGCCGCCCAGGCCAACGCGCTGAGCGGCCGCGACCCGCGCTACCTGATCAAGATGACCAACGGCTTCGACCGGGTGGCGAAGGTCGAGCGCGGCGCCGACGACAAACAGGCGGTGCTCACCTTCGACAAGCACTACGCGGACTGGCGCGGCCAGTTCGCCGGGAACACCTTCCTGGTGCCGGAGTCGGTGACGGCGACACCGGAGGCGTTCAACGACAGCCAGGTGGACGGCATCGGCCTGACCGCCGGGCCGTTCCTGGTGCAATCCGTCGACCGGACCCAGGGCCGGATCGTGCTCGGCCACAACCCGCGCTGGTGGGGCACCGAACCGAAGCTGGACACCATCACCTTCTCCGTGCTCACCGACGACGCCACCATGCCCGCGCTGCAGAACAACGAGATCGACGCGATCAGCATCTCCTCGATCGACGACATGCGCACCGCGCGGGCGACGCCCGGCGTCGCGATCCGCCGCGCGCCGGGCAACAGCTGGACGCACCTGACCTTCAACGGCGCGCCCGGCTCGATCTTCGCCGACCCGGCGCTGCGGGTCGCGATCTCGAAGGCCATCGACCGGGCAGGCATCGCGAACGCGGTGCAGAACGGGCTGGTGCAGAACCCGCGGCCGCTCGGCAACCACGTCTACGTGGAGGGCCAGATCGGGTACCGGGACAACAGCCTGCCCTTCGACCCGGCCGCGGCCGCCGCCGAGCTGGACGCGCTCGGCTGGAAGCTGGAGGGCGACGTCCGGGTCAAGGACGGCCGCAGGCTGGAGTTCCGCGACGTCATGTACAACGCCCAGTCCTGGGTGCAGGTCGCGCAGATCATCCAGCAGAACCTGGCCGCGGTCGGCGCGAAGATGAGCATCGACACCAAAACCGGTGCGGGCTACTTCACGGACGTGATCAAACCGGGTGATTTCGATGTGGCGCACTGGGTCTGGTCCGGCGACGCCTTCCCGCTGAGCAGCCTGCCGCAGGTATACGCCTACAACCCGGACGATCTGCAGGGCAACTACGGCCGGATCGGCAACCAGGAGATCAACGCCCTGATCGAGCGCGCGCTGGCCGAGCTGGACCCGGCGAAGGCGATCGAACTCGCCAACGAGGTCGACCGGAAGCTCTTCGAGATCGGCTTCTCGGTTCCGCTGGTGCAGTCCACGGGTAACGTCGCCGTGCGGGCCGAGCTGGCGAACTACGGCGCGCCCGGGCTCGCGTCCTACGACTACACCAGGATCGGGTTCCTGAAGTGACCCCGCCGAACCGGACCGGAAGGAGTGCCATGCGTGCCAGAACCACGGTGGCCCGTCTCGCGATACCCCTGATCGCGCTGAGCCTCATCGCGACCGGATGTAGCGCCGACGACTCCGGCGCACCGGAGGGCGCGGTGGCCGCGATCGGCAGCAGCAGCGACATCAACCCGCGCGACCCGGCCGACCTGAAGGACGGTGGCAACCTGCGGCTCTCGCTCACCGCGCTGCCGGCCAACTGGAACGCGCTCTCCAACGACGGCAACGACGCCGAGACCGGCAGCCTGCTGCGGCCGGTGCTGCCGCGCTCGTTCCGCACCGACGCCGCGGGCGCGCTCTCGGTCAACACCGACTACTTCACCAGCGTCGAGCTGACCGGCACCGAGCCGCAGCAGGTCACCTACACGATCAACCCGGCCGCGGTCTGGTCCGACGGAGCGCCGATCACCTGGGAGGACATCGCGGCCCAGGCGAACGCGCTGAGCGGGCGGGACCCGGCCTTCCTGATCGCCAACACCAGCGGCTTCGACCGGGTCGCGAAGGTCGAGCGCGGCGTCGACGACAGGCAGGCGATCCTCACCTTCGACAAGCACTTCGCCGATTGGCGCGGGCAGTTCGCCGGGAACTCGTTCCTCTTCCCCAAGGCGGTGACGCAGAACCCGGAGGCGTTCAACAAGAGCCTGGTGGACGGCATCGGCCAGACCGCCGGGCCGTTCCTGGTGCAGTCCGTCGACCGGGCGCAGGGCCGGATCGTGCTCGGCCACAACCCGCGCTGGTGGGGGAACAAGCCCAAGCTGGACACCATCACCTACAGCGTGCTGGACAGCGCGGCGCAGATCCCGGCGCTGCAGAACGACGAGATCGACGCCGTCGGCATCGGCTCCCGCGACGACCTGCGCACCGCGCAGACCACCCCTGGCATCGCGATCCGCCGCGCGCCGGGCAACAGCTGGAGCCACCTGACCTTCAACGGCGCGCCCGGCTCGATCCTGGCCGACCCGGCGCTGCGGGTGGCGATCTTCAAGGCGATCGACCGGCAGGGCATCGCCACCGCCATCCACAACGGGCTGGTGCAGGAGCCCAAGCCGCTGAACAACCACATCTACCTGCAGGGTCAGCAGGGATACCAGGACAACAGCCTGCCCTTCGACCCGGCCGCGGCCGCCGCCGAGCTGGACGCGCTCGGCTGGAAGCTGGAGGGCGACGTCCGGGTCAAGGACGGCCGCAAACTCGAGATCCGCGACATCATGTACGACGCGGACACCTGGGTGCAGATCGCGCAGATCATCCAGCAGAACCTGAGCGCCGTCGGGGTCAAGCTGAACATCGAGACCAAGCCGGGCCGCGGCTACTTCACCGAGGTGATCCAGCCGGGCAACTTCGATGTCGCGCAGTGGACCTGGGTCGGCGACCCGTTCCCGCTGGGCAGCCTGGACCAGATCTACGGCTACAAACCGGAGAACCTCCAGGGCAACTACGGCCGGATCGGTTCCCCCGAACTGAACGCGCTGATCGAGGAGACCATCTCCGAACTCGACCCGCAGAAGGCGATCGAGAAGGCCAACCAGATCGACCGCAAGGTGTTCGAGGAGGGGCACTCGCTGCCGCTGCTGCAGTCGCCGGGCAATGTCGCCGTCCGCGCCGACATCGCCAACTTCGGCGCGGCCGGGCTGGCCTCGCTGGACTACACCATCATCGGTTTCGTGAAGTGAGCGCGGGCCGTCGAGTGGCGGCCTATCCGGTGTCCGTGACGATCGGCGCCCTCGCGGTCTGCGCCGCGTGGGCGCCGTTCGCCGATCCGGACCAGCTCGGCGGGCTCGCGGCGGTCGCGCTCGGAATTCTCGGGTACAGCGGAGTTCAGTTGGCGTTCGCGCTCGGGTGGATCGGGGGCGCGGTGCCCGCGGGCGGGCAGGTCCGGGTGCGCCGGGTGCGGCAGCAGCATCGGCTGGTCAGCCGGTCGTGGCTCGAGATCGAGCCGGTCGCGGAGTCCGGGGGCGGGACGCGCTGGGTTCCGGTCTTCTTCGATCCCGCGCTCGTGCTGCACACCGAGCGGGTCGTCCCGGCGGCGGATGCGCTTGGCTCGGCGGACGGGCGGCTGTTCCCGTCGGGGCGGGTGCGGCGCGCCGAGCCGCCGGGTCAGCTGGTCGACAATCCGTCGCGGCCGGATCCGGATGCCGTGGCGCGGGCCGGGCTGTGGCGGCGCCTGGTGCTCGACGCGCAGTCCGCGGTCGCGGCGCCGTTCGCGGCGCTGTTCTGGGTCTATGTCGCCGGTGGCGGGCTCGCCGCCTTCGCGGCGGCGGGCTCGGTGGGGGCGGTGGCGGCACTGTGGCTGGCGGCGGTCAGCGGCTCCGACCCGAGCTGACTGGTCTGACCACTTGACCTCTGACCAATTCCGGCGCAGACTCCCGGCATGCCTTTGCAACCGGTGGTCAAGCGCTCGGTCTCGGCCGACGTCTTCGAACAGATCGCGGCCGATGTCCTGAGCGGCGAGCTCCCGCCCGGCTCGACGCTGCCCAGCGAGCGGCAGCTGGCCGAGGCGCTCGGCGTCTCCCGGCCCGCCGTGCGGGAGGCGCTGCAGCGGCTGGCCGGGGCCGGGCTGGTCGCCGTGCGGCAGGGCGACGCGACGACCGTGCTCGACTACCGGCACGGCTCCGGGCTGGAGATCCTGCCCCGGCTGCTGATCCGGGACGGCGTGCTCGAGCCAGCGGTGGCGCGCAGCATCCTCGAGGTCAGGCTGCACAGCGGGCCGAAGATCGCCGAGCTGGCCGCCGCTCGCCTCGGCCGGCGGCGCACCGCTGTCGGCGACGATCCCGGCGCGGCGCCCCGCAGTGATGCCGACGCCGCTGTTCGCGGGCGCGAGATCGCGGACGGGATCGTCGCCGCCGCGGAGGCGGTCGCCGCCGCCGCGGACGACCCCATCGCCGCGCAGCGCGCGGCCCTCACCTTCTGGGACCACGTGGTCGACGCCGCCGACTCCATCGTCTTCCGGCTCATGTTCACCATGCTGCGCGCCGCCTACGAACCCGCGCTGGCGGCGCTGGCCCCGGTCATGTCCGCCGAGGTGGGCAATGCCGAGGCGTACCGCGCCCTCGCCGCCGCCGTCACGGACGGCGACCCCGAGGAGGCCGCCGCGCTGGCCCGCGCCCTGCTGGAGCCGGCCACCACCACCCTGATCGAGATCCTCACCCCGGAGGAGCAGCCATGAGTACCAGAACCCGCCCGGTCCGGCGCAACCTCTCCCTGCGCGCCGCGTTCACCGAATTCCTGCGCCACCCCTCGCCCTGGATGATCGCCGCGACCCTGGTCGCCGCGCTCACCGCCCGGCTCGCGCTCGGCGACTGGCAGCCGACCGACGCACTGGTGCCGCTGCTCGCGCTGGCCGCCTTCCCCGCCATCGAGTGGGTCATCCACGTGACCGTGCTGCACTGGCGCCCGCGGCGGCTCGGGCCGGTCTCGATCGACTCCGAGCTGGCCCGCAAGCACCGCGAGCACCACGCCGACCCGCGCGACATCCCGCTGATCTTCATCCCGCCGCGCTCGCTGCTGGTCACCATCGCGGTGCTGACCGCTATCGCCCTGCTCGCCTTCCCCAGGACCGAGCTCGGGCTCACCGTCCTGCTCACCATCACCGTGCTCGGCATCGCGTACGAGTGGACGCACTACCTGATCCACACCGACTACAAGCCGAAGCGCGCGCTCTACCGCGCGGTGTGGCGCAACCACCGGCACCACCACTACCGGAACGAGCACTACTGGTTCACGGTGACCAGCTCCGGCACCGCCGACCGGCTCCTCGGCACCTACCCGGACCCGGACACCGTCGCCGCATCGCCGACCGCGCGGCACCTGCACGGCCTCGACAAATTACCCTAGGGGGGTATGGTAGGAACCGAACCCGCCGACGAAGGAGCGCCCGATGACCACCGCCACGCAGCAGCCCGTCGGGCAGATCGAGCTCGTGATCGGCGGCATGACCTGCGCCTCCTGCGCGAACCGGATCGAGAAGAAGCTGAACCGGCTCGACGGCGTCAGCGCGACCGTCAACTACGCCACCGAGAAGGCGAGCGTCGAGGTCACCGGGCCGGTGCACCCCGATCAGCTGATCGACGTGGTCGAGCAGGCCGGGTACACCGCCGCGCTGCCCGCGCCCCCCGAGGCGAAGGCGCCTGCTGCGGCCGAGCCCGACCCGGCGGCCGAGGCGAGGAACCGGCTGACGATCTCCGCGCTGCTCACCGTCCCGGTGATCGCCATGGCCATGATCCCGGCGCTGCAGTTCACCAACTGGCAGTGGCTCTCGCTGACGCTGGCCGCGCCGGTGGTGGTCTGGGGCGCGCTCCCCTTCCACCGCGCGGCCCTGACCAACCTGCGGCACGGCGCCGCCACCATGGACACCCTGGTCTCGATGGGCGTGCTCGCCGCCTTCGGCTGGTCGCTCTACGCCCTGTTCCTCGGCACCGCGGGCACGCCGGGAATGACGCACCCGTTCGAGTTCACCATCGCCAGGATGGACGGCACCGGCGCGATCTACCTGGAGGCGGCGGCGGGCGTCACCACCTTCATCCTGGCCGGGCGGTACTTCGAGGCGCGCTCCAAGCGGCAGGCGGGGGCGGCGCTGCGGGCGCTGCTCGAGCTCGGCGCCAAGGACGTCGCGGTGCGCCGCGACGGGGTCGAGCGGCGGATCCCGGTGCGGGAGCTGCTGGTCGGCGACGAGTTCGTGGTCCGGCCGGGCGAGAAGATCGCCGCCGACGGGGTCGTGGTCGACGGCTCTTCGGCGGTGGACGCGGCGATGCTCACCGGCGAGTCGGTCCCGATCGAGGTCGGGCCGGGCGCCGCGGTGACCGGCGGCACCGTCGATATCGGCGGGCGGCTGGTCGTCCGGGCGACCCGGGTGGGCGCCGACACCCAGCTGGCCAGGATGGCGAAGCTGGTCGAGGAGGCGCAGGCGGGCAAGGCCCGCGCGCAGCGGCTGGCGGATCGGATCTCCGGCGTCTTCGTCCCGATAGTGATCGCGCTCGCGGTCGGCACGCTCGGCTTCTGGCTCGGCACCGGCGGCTCGGTGGCGGCCGCCTTCACCGCGGCGGTCGCGGTGCTGATCATCGCCTGCCCGTGCGCGCTCGGCCTGGCCACGCCGACGGCGCTGCTGGTCGGCACCGGGCGCGGCGCGCAGCTCGGCATCCTGATCAAGGGGCCGGAGGTGCTGGAGCAGACCCGGCGGGTGGACACCGTCGTGCTGGACAAGACCGGCACCGTCACCACCGGCGTCATGACGCTGCTGGAGGTCGTCGCGGCCGACGGCGAGGACGCCGACCGGGTGCTCGCGCTGGCGGGCGCGCTGGAACACGGCTCTGAGCACCCGATCGCCCGCGCGATCGCCACCGCCGCCGCGGAGCGCACCGGCGAGCTCGCCGCGGTCACCGGCTTCGCCAATCGGGAGGGGCTCGGCGTGCGCGGCACCGTCGACGGCACCGAACTGCTGGTCGGGCGGGCCCGGCTGCTCACCGAGCAGGGCCTCGAGCTCGGCACCGAGCTGGCGGCGGCAGTCGAGCGGGCGCAGCGCGCCGGCCGCACCGCGGTGCTGGCCGGCTGGGCGGGCAGGGCCCGCGGCGTGCTCGTCGTCGCCGACGCCGTCCGGGAGACCTCGGCCGAGGCGGTCACCCGGCTGCGCACGCTCGGGCTCACCCCGGTCATGCTCACCGGCGACAACGCCGCCGCGGCGCGGGCCGTCGCCGCGCAGGTCGGGATCGACGAGGTGATCGCCGACGTCCTGCCCGAGGAGAAGGCCGACACCGTGCGCGAGCTGCAGCGGCGGGGCCGGGTGGTCGCCATGGTCGGCGACGGCGTGAACGACGCCGCCGCGCTGGCCACCGCCGACCTCGGGATCGCCATGGGCACCGGCACCGACGTCGCCATCGAGGCGAGCGACCTCACCCTGGTCCGCGGCGACCTGCGGGTGGCCGCGGATGCCATCCGGCTCGCGCGGCGCACCCTGCGCACCATCCACGGCAACCTGTTCTGGGCCTTCGCCTACAACGTCGCCGCCATCCCGCTGGCCGTCGCCGGGCTGCTGAACCCCATGCTCGCCGGCGCCGCCATGGCGCTGAGCTCGGTGTTCGTGGTCAGCAACAGCCTGCGGCTGCGCGCCTTCCGCTAACCGCCGCCACTGTTCAGCCACTGCTCCTTCAAGTGCAGGTGGTTCTCCCACCACTGCCGCTGCACCTCCGGGTCGGCGTCCGCGGCGGGCGGCATGGACTCACCGGGGAAGAGCCCGCTCGGAAGCGGCGCGATCGGCGAGGCGGGCGCGGGGGCGGGGGGCGGCTCGGGAGCTGGTTCGGGAGCGGGCTCCGGGGCAGGCTCCGGCTCGGGCGGCGGCGGTGCCTGCGTCGTCCGCGGGGGCGCGGGGCGTTGCGGCGCGGGCCGGGGCGCGGGCGGCGGCGGGGCCGGCTCGGCCACCTCGGCGGTGATCTCCGCGGGCGGGGGCGGCGGTACCTCGGCAGGCGGCGGCGGGGGCGGCTCCACCGGGGGCGGGGCCTCGGGCGGCTGGGTCGGCTCCGCGGCCGAGGACGGCGCAGGCGCCGAGCTGGCGATGGCGGCGGGCGAGGGCTGTTGCTCGGTGTGGCCGCTGTCGAGCACCTGGGCGGCGGCGAAGCCGGTGGCGCCGAGTACGAGCGCGGCAGCGGCAGCGACCAGCAGCGGCCGCACTCCGCGGCGGCGCGGGGCGGCGGCGACCGGAGCGGCCCGGCCGGTCGCGGCGGCGAGCGCGGCGCCCTGCGCGACGGCCTTGCCCGGCGCGGCCGGATGCACGACCGGGACTCCGAAGGCCGAGCGCAGCGCCTCCGCCAGGGCGGCGTCGTCGGCGGCCGAGCCGCAGAGCACCACCGCGTCCGGCTCGGCATGCACCGCCGTGAGCACCGAGCGGACCCGGGCCAGCGTGCGCTCGATGCCCTCGGCATCGGCGACGACGGTCTGCCAGGAATCGCCGACCGGCGCCTGATTGCGGTCGGGGCCGACCACCGCGCAGGTGGTGTGGAAATCCGCGGCCTCCAGCACCAGCACGGTGTTGTGCCCGGCCACCTCGGGCAGGTGCGCGACGAAGGCCGCGAGCGCCGACCTGGTCGACACCAGCGAGGCCGTGCGCCATGGGCCGTCGGCCAGCGCGGCCAGGATCTCCCGGCGCTGCGTCGGGGAGCGATAGGCGACGGCGATGTCATCGATCGTCACATCGGAGCCGGGTGCCGTGCCCACCTCGTCCAGGACGGTGACGATCGTTTCGACGGTCGCGCCGTCGGCGACGTCCCGCTCCGCCGTGCGTAGCACGGTTGGGCTCGCGCCGTCGGTCGACGATCGCGAGAGCAGTACCCCGCTCACCACTGTCCGTTCTGCGGACACACCAGCTGTGGCCATTGGGTTCACACCTCGAGCTCTTGCACAACACACACTCCTCGGCGATTCGACACGACTGCGGCTACCGATTGGTCGGTATCCAGAAATTCCTCGGTGAATTCTGTGCAACGTCGCCGCGCGCGGCGCCGGATCGCGTCGTCGTGTGCATCTGCACGACGCGACCACAGGGGAGATCGTGCCAGGTGACAGGCCGTTACCGCACGCCTCATCCGGATTTCGCCCTCGGGGGCTGCGTCTGCACCCGGCGCACCGCGTCGGGCACCTCCGGCACACTCACAGCGAGCGCGCCGAGCCGGGTTCGGCGCCGAAGGTGCCCGGATGCACAGCGGCCCTCCCCGGCCGGGGCGACGGAGTGTCCTGTTCGGCCAATCTCGGGGACGACGGCGTGCGGGCGATCGAACATGTCCGGAGGGTTGCCGGAATCCTCCGGCCGAATCAGGCAGAGAGCGGATGACGGGATTCGAACCCGCGACCCTCACCTTGGCAAGGTGATGCGCTACCACTGCGCTACATCCGCGCGCGCCCCGGGGGGCGCTGGAAAAACTCTATCCGCCCGCGTCCGGATTCCGAGAATCGCGCTGGTCGGGATCGCTCAGGGCGGCGCGCTTCGCGGCCCGCTCGGCCACCTCGGCGGCGTCCAGCTCGTTCGCCTGCTCCAGGGTGGGCGCCGAGCCGCCGAGGCGGGACGGCACCCAGTACGCGCCCTCCTCGTGCCGGTAGTCGCGCTGGGCATCCAGCAGCAGCCGCTGCATGGTCGCGCGCAGCTCGGCGGTGAGCTCGGCGGCGGGCTCATACGGCTGGATCGGTGCTCCGACCACGATGTGGATCGGCGTATTGGTGCGGCCGAGGCGCTTGGGGTGACCCTTGGTCCAGACCCGCTGCGCACCCCAGATCGCCACCGGGATGATCGGCACCTGGGCCTCCAGCGCCATTCTCGCCGCGCCGGACTTGAAGTCCTTGATCTCGAAGCTGCGGCTGATGGTGGCCTCGGGGTAGACGCCGACCAGCTCGCCGCGGCTCAGGTACCGCACGGCGGCCCGGTAGGAGTCGGCGCCCGCGCCGCGATCCACCGGAATGTGCTTGAGCGCGCGCATGATCGGGCCGGAGATCTTGTTGTCGAAGACCTCCTTCTTCGCCATGAAGCGGATGTACCGCTTCGGCGTGCGCGCGGGGAGGCCGGCGTAGGTGAAGTCCAGGTAGCCGGTGTGGTTGATGGCGACCACGCCGCCACCGGTGGCGGGGAAGTTCTCGGCGCCGGTGACGGTGAATTTCAGGCCCTGCACGAAGAAGACGGTCCGGGCCAGGCCGATGATCGTGCGGTAGACGGGTTCCACAGTTCCGCTAGCGTAGTCGCCGCATCCTTCCGCTCCGGCACCAGGCATCACGAGAGAAGAGGTACGTCGACGTGCACCGCGATCCGCGAGCCAAGCGCCCCGCTCCCCCGCTCCGCCCGAGGCGGCAGGCGCGGAGACTGGTGCTCGGCGGTCTCGCGGTGGCGCTGATCGCGGGCTGTGACTCCGTCTCCGGCATCCCCGGCGACGAGCCGGAACAGCAGGCGGCGCAGGTCACAACGTCCGCCGCCACCGTGCCGAGCAGCAGCATTCCGGCTCCGCCGCCCGCGCCGGAGGCGCCGCCGGTGCCTGCGGAGGCACCGCCGGTAGGTGAGGTGCCAGGCACTCCGGGCGCCGCGCCCGCGCTGCGCCGCTGGGCCGCCGACCTGACCACGCAGCCGATCGAGGAGCTGCAGGAGTCCTGCTGGACGCTGGCGCCCGCGCACGTCGCGGAGATGTACGCCGACGCCGCGCCGGTGCTCGCCGCGCTGGCCGGGCCGGGCACCGCCACCGCGACCGCCGTCAGCTGGCAGGGCCCGGCGGTGACGGTCCGCGCCGAGCTGCGCGACATCGAGTCCGGCTACGCCTGCCCCCGGGTCTTCGCCACCGGAACCACCCCGCAGTTCGACGACGCCGACGCCAGGCACGTGGTGCGCCGCTACCTCTCCCGCTTCGTCGGGCAGCCGCTCGACCCCGCCGACACCGAGGGCGAGCACCCGCTGGTCTGCGCCGCCACCCCGGCCACCTGGGACCCGCGCGGCACCGGCTCCCCGCTGCCCGCGCCGCTGGCGAACAAGCCGGGCGCGCTCACCGGCGTCACCGCCTTCGACGACACCGAGCTCACCTCGGCCTGGCTCGGCGCCGGCTACATCACCGTGCAGGCGCCGGTGACGCAGGCGACCGGCGCCACGCAGACCCGCACCTTCACCCTCACCGACGGCTCCGCGACCGGCGACGCGGCCGCGCAGGGCTACTGCATCGGCGACGTCACCCCCTGAGCAGGCGCCGTTCCGACGGATTACCCTTGGCATCTGGCAACGGTCAGGAGGAGCATTCCGTGCAGATCACCAGCGTCGGACACGCCGGTTTCCACATCCGCACCACGGCCGGGACGATTCTCTGCGATCCCTGGGTGAACCCGGCCTACTTCGCCTCGTGGGTGCCGTTCCCGGACAACACCGGGCTGGACTGGGACGCCATCGGCGACGTCGACTTCCTCTACGTCTCGCACCTGCACCGCGACCACTTCGACGCGAAGAACCTGCTCGAGCACGTGAACAAGAACGCCACCGTGCTGCTGCCCGACTACCCGGTGCCCGACCTGCGCCGCGAACTGGAGAAGCTCGGCTTCGAGAAGTTCTTCGAAACCGAGGACTCGGTCAAGCACACCGTCACCGGGCCCGGCGGTGAGCTGGAGATCATGATCATCGCGCTGCGCGCGCCCGCCGACGGCCCGATCGGCGACTCCGGCATCGTCGTCTCCGACGGCGAGACCACCTGCTTCAACATGAACGACGCCCGCCCGGTCGACATGGAGCTGCTCGACCAGGCGTTCGGCCACATCGACATCCACCTGCTGCAGTACTCCGGCGCCATCTGGTACCCGATGGTCTACGACATCCCCTCCCGCACCAAGGCCAACTTCGCCAGGCAGAAACGCCAGCGCGGGATGGACCGGGCCCGCTCCTACATCGAGCAGGTCGGCGCGACCTGGGTGGTGCCATCGGCGGGCCCGCCGGTCTTCCTCGACGACGAGCTGCGCTACCTCAACGACACCGAGGACCGCTTCTCCCCGGAGAACAGCAATATCTTCCCGGACCAGGAGACCTTCCTCGAGCAGATGCGGATCAACGGCAACTCCGGCGGGATCCTGATGATCCCCGGCTCGGTGGCCGAGGTGCACGGCAAGGAACTCGAACTCACCCACCCGGTGGACCCGGCCACCATCTACGGCGACAAGGCCGCCTACATCGAGGAGATGGCCACCAGGCTGGCCCCGGTCATCGCCGCGCAGAAGGCCACCTGGGCCTACGGCGACGGCCCGCTGCTCGAGCCGCTGCGCGCCAAGTTCGAGCCGATCATGGCGCAGAGCGACCTGATCTGCGACGGCATCGGGTACGCGGTCGGGCTGGTCATGGGCGACGAGACGGTGGTGCTCGACTTCCCGAAGCGGGTGGTCCGCGCGCCCGTCGAGGGCGAGGGCAAGTACCGCTACGGCTTCCGCATCGCCCCCGAACTGGTCCGCACCGTGCTGCGCGACGACGAACCGGACTGGGTGAACACGATCTTCCTCTCCACCCGGTTCCAGACCTGGCGCATCGGCGGCTACAACGAGTTCCTCTACACCTTCTTCAAGTGCCTCACCGACGAGCGGATCGCCTACGCCGACGGCTGGTTCTCCGAGGCACACGACGACTCCGCCTCGGTCGAGCTGGAAGGCTGGGAGATCCAGCGCCGCTGCCCGCACCTCAAGGCCGATCTCTCCCGCTTCGGGGTGATCGACGGCAGCACCCTCACCTGCAACCTGCACGGCTGGCAGTGGGATCTGGAGAGCGGGCGCTGCAAGACCTCCAAGGGCCACGAGCTGCGGTCGAAGAAGCTGGAGACGCACTGACGCCCGGTCCGCCGGCCGGCCCCGCAGCGGGCCGACCGGCGGACCGGCGCTCATCAGGCGCTGACGCGGGCGCCGACCTCCCTGGTCAGCTTGGAGGACCAGGGGCACCAGAAACAGCCGGGCAGGAAGGCGCCGCAGGCCTCGTCCAGGTGGTCCTCGGTGTAGGTGATGGACGAGTCGCACACCTCGATCGCCATGGTGAAGAAGGTGATGGTGTCCGGGTCCAGGTGGAAGCTCCAGTGCGGGTTGTAGTCCACCGGCTGCTTCCGGATGCGACCCATCACGTGGATCGACATCGTCTCCTCCCCGGCCAGGATGCGCCGGGCCTCCTCGATTCGCTGCTCGTTGTTGAGCCGGATGATGAATTCCTTGCCGGAGTAGTCCGTGAACGCGAAGTCGGCCATATGTCACCTCGAAGTCGTCGGGCGATGGAGCCTTGCGGAGCCGATCGTAATGGGGATTGACAGTTCATCGCGTGAAAATGATTCAGTTGCAGCGAATTTCGGGCAAACTCCCCGGAACGGTCCGCCTTACCGATCCGCGGCCACCTTCGGGTGCACGATCAGATCCCTGATGGCCATCGCGCCGCGGCCGACCGGGGCGGCGATCCGGCCTTCCCGGTCGATCAGGACCGCCGACGGGGTTCCGCGGACCCGATAGCGCAGCGCCGCCTCGTTTCCCTGCTGTACGAGGACCGGGATATCACCGAGCCGCTGCTCCGCGCCCCACGCGGCGTGTTCCGCCGGGTCGCCGTTGCCGACCGTGACGATGGTGAGCGCCTCCGCGACCCGGCGCTGCCAGCGCGGCAGCTCCCTGGCCAGCGCCGCGCACATCTCGCAGCCCGGGTGCACGAAGACGAGCAGGACGCCGCGGCCGTGGACGAGCAGGTCGGCCAGCGTCACCGGGGTCGCGCCGGGATCGGCCGGGCGGAGCTCGAATTCCGGTGCCACCGCCCCGGCCGGCAACCCCTCGGCACCGAGCGTGGTGAGCGCCTGCTGGTCCAGCCTCCGGCGCACCGCGAGCAGTTCGCCGACCAGCCACAGCAGCACCGCGGCGAGCAGCGCGAAGAGGGTGAGCCCGAAGGTGTTGTCCGCGGGCAGGATCTCGGGGACCTCGGGGTAGCGCAGCGCGCCTGCCAGCACGATCGCGGCGAGCGCGAGCAGGATTCCATTGCGCACCAGCGTTGTTCCGCCGATGGGCCGCTCGCTCGCGCCGAAGCAGGCGCAGGCGGGGCGCTTGCCCGCGCGCAGCAGCCGCAGCACCGCGCCGGTGAAGACCAGCAGCGTCAGCACCGCGGCGCCCGCCGCGAGCCCGGCCACCGGGCGGATCAGCACCCCGGCCGCGATCATCGCCTCCAGCCAGGGCAGCCCAGCGGCGACGGCGGGCACCGCGCGTACCGGTACCCCGAACTCCCCCACCGCCTTCCGCGTCGCCGGTGCGTCCAGCAACTTTCCCGCCGCCGCGAGCCCGAACACCATGCCGAGCATCAATCGAGACACCCACACCCCGTATTCGATCACCATGCTGGCAGCGTAGTTTGCCCGGACTTCGCCGGTGGCCTCGCGGCCCCGGGGGTAGGCGTTTCAACGTCGGCGGGCCGGGGTGGCTCCCAGGACGGCGATCAGGGTCAGGGCGCAGGCGGTCAGCGCGGCGAGGGAGATGCCCGGTCCGGTCGGGGTGAGCACGTCGAGCAGGATGGCGGCGGTGAGCTGGCCGGCCACCGAGGTGAGGCCGAGCAGCAGGACGCCGATCCAGCGGACGGTGAACGCGGCGACCGCGATGAAGACCACGCCGATCAGCCCGCCGAGGTAGAGCCACGGTTCGGGGGGCGGCGAGGCAGGCGGGCCGCGTACCGCCAGCACCACCACCGTGACTGGGACCAGCAGCAATAGCCCGACGACGAAGTTCACCAGCGCGGCGGCGGGCGGGCCGCCCACCGCGGCGACCCGCCCGTTCACCGCCTGCTGCCAGGCCAGCCCGATTCCGGCCAGTGCGGGCAGCAGCACCAGCAGTACCGGCGGGATGTCGGGGAGCAGCGCCACCCCGCCCGCGGGCGCGCCGTGCTGGCCGAAGGCCGCGAGCGCGACCGCGGCGATGCCGAGCACCGCGCCCGCCAGCCGCCGCGGGGTCACCGGGGTGCGGCCGCTCGGGGCGATCCCGAGCCGGTCCACCACCAGGCTGCTGACGAGTTGCCCGGCCACCGCCGCCGTGGTGAAGGCGGTGACCCCGATGGCCGCGACGGTGAGCCCCTGACCGGCTACGAAGAAGGCGCCGCAGAGCCCGCCGAGCAGTTGCCAGGGCCGCAGCGACCGGTCGGCGACCGCGGCGCGCACCCGGTGCAGCCCGGCGCGCACCCGACGGTCGAGCAGCGCCGCGAGCAGCAGCGCCACCAGCCCGACCAGGAAGCTCACCGTCGCGGCGGCGATGCCGTCCTGCAGCCGGGCGCCGAGCGCGCCGTTGATCCTGGCCTGCACGGCGACCCCGGCGCCGATCCCGAAGCCGAGCAGCACCCCGATGCGCGTGCGTCCGGTCATCCCGGCACGCTACCGCCGCGACGGCAGCCAGCGCGGGGTGACCGCGGCGATGGCGAGCACCGCCAGCCCGAGCAGCGCCATGGTGGTGGCCAGCGAGAGCACCGCCGTCGCCAGTGCGACGAAGCCGAACACCGCGAGCGCGACCACCTCGGAGAGCAGGCCGGAGACCGAGGTGACGGTGGCGCGGGCCGGGCCGTCGATCGCCTCCTGCAGCCTGGCGTCGGCGACCACCTCCGCGTTCACCCCGACGCCGTACCCGACGGCGATGGCGAGGAATCCGGTGACCACCGCCACCGCACCGCCGACGCTGCCCGCCAGCACCGAGCCCGCCGCGAGCAGCAGCGCGCCCGCGCCGACCAGCGCGCCGAGCACCCGGCCGGAGCGGCCCTCGGTCCGGCCGGCGGCCAGTGCGCCGAGCAGCGAGCCGACCACCGTCACCCCGACCAGGAGCGGGACCACCGCCGTCGCCGCACCGCCCGCCTCGGCCAGCAGCCCGAAGTACTCGTCGTAGGAGGTGATTCCGTACAGCGCCGCCCCCAGCAGCACGCCGCGCCGCACCTTCCGATGCGTGAGCGCCTCGCCGAGCCCGCTGCGCAGCATGGCGATCCAGCGCCCGACACCGGAGGTGCTGTCGGAGGGGATGGACGCCTCGGCGGGAGGGCACTCGATCTCGTCCCCGTCCTCCGGGACGTCACCGACCCCGACCACCCTCGGCGCCGCGGGCAGCGCGCAGGCGGCCAGCGTGTGCACCGCGGCGAGCCCGGTGCTCACCCACCCGACCAGCGCGTACCCACCCCAGGCGTAGAGCGGCGCGGCCGCGAGGATCGCCACGACGACGGCGAACTCACCGGCCGCCCTGGTCCGGCCGAGGATCACCGGGTACCGCCCGGCCGCACCGAGCGCGGTGAGCTCGTCGTAGAGCAGCGCCTCGAAGGTGCCGGAGGAGAGCGCCCCCGCCGCACCCCACACCACGAACCCGACGGCGAAGCCGAGATACCCCGGCCACACCGTCCAGACCCCGAACCCGGCGACCAGCAGCAGCCCGCTCAGGATCAGCAGCGCCCGCCGCGAGTAGGCATCGGCCCAGGCGCCGGAGGGCACCTCGAGCAGGAACGCCGTCCCCGACCAGAGCGCGAGCAGCGACGAGATCTGCGCGGTACTCAGCCCGTGATCGGCGAAGAACACCGCGTACAGCGCGTAGTACGGCACGAACTCGCGCGTGCCGGTGTAGAGCACCGCGCGGAGCGCGAGCCCCGCCTCGGTGCGGCCGCGCTCAGCGCGGCCGAGCACAACTCAACAGGCGTAGATCAGCAGGTGCATGGCCCCATCCTGCGCCCGTGCCGATGGCAGGTCAACGGAATTTCCGCTCAGCCGAGCGGGAGCCACCCGTCGGCGGTCTCGTGCGTGTCGTCGTCCCCGGTGCGCGGCGGCACGGCGGGCTCGGCGGTGAGCTCACCTCGCCCGCTGTTCAGGTCGGTGATCAGCTCGGCGACCGGGTGCGAGTCGCTGTAGTGGTACCCCTGTGCCAGCGCGAAGCCGAGCTCGGTGAGCACGGCTGCCTGGTACTCGGTCTCCACCCCCTCCGCGATCACCTGCAGGTCGAGCGCGTTGCTCAGCGCCGCGATCACGCCGAGCAGCGGCGGGGCGGGCGAGTCCGAGCGGATGGCGGCGACGAAGGACTGATCCACCTTGATGATGTCGCTCGGGAGCGTGGCCAGCCTGCTCAGCGAGGAGTAGCCGGTGCCGAAGTCGTCGATGGCGATCCGGACCCCGCGCTCGCGCAGCGTGTGCAGGTTCGCGATGGCGGTCTGCGACTCCGCCGCGAGCTCGCTCTCGGTCACCTCGAGCACCAGCTGGTCGGCGGGCCAGCCGGTGTTCTCCAGAATGCCCGCCACCCGGTCCGCGTACTCGGTCTCGGCCAGTTCGAGGCCGCTGACATTGACGTTCAGCGTCAGGTCGAGCTGGGCGAAGGTCTCCTGCAGCCTGGCCGCGTCGGCGCAGGCCTTGCGCAGCACCAGCTCGTCCAGGTCGGAGATGAGGTCGAACTCCTCGGCGACCCGGATCAGCCCCTCGGTGGTGACGTCCGGCTGGGCGGCGGGCGACCAGCGCAGCAGCGCCTCGACGCCGACCGCCTTGCCGCCCCCCTCGGTGAGGCTGACGATCGGCTGGTAGTGCACGTCGAGCGCGCCGCGGTCGATGGCGTCGCGCAACTCGACCGCGAGCGGTTGCTGCCGCGACGACTCGAGCACCGTCCGGTTCCGGCCGCCCTGCTTGGCCCGGTACAGCCCGACGTCGGCGCGGCTGACCAGCAGCGAGCCGGACTCGCCCTGCTGCCACGAGGTGACGCCCGCCGAGCAGCCGGTGGTGACGGCGGCGCGCAGCCGCTCGGTGAGCAGGATGGCGGCCTGCTCGGTGGTGTTCGGCAGCAGCAGCGCGAAGGCGTCGCCGCCGTAGCGGGCCAGCCGCTGGTCCGGCGCGAGCAGCTCGGTCCAGGCGTCGGCGACCCGCTGCAGCACGGCGTCGCCCGCCCGGTGCCCGAGGTGGTCGTTGATCTTGCGGAAGCGGTCGAGGTCGACCAGGACAAGGGCGAGCCCCTGCCCGGTGCGCCCGGCCTGCTCGATCGCGGCGTTCAGCAACCGGTCGAAGCCGCGCCGGTTGAGCAGCCCGGTCAGGGTGTCGATATCGGCCTCGGAGGCCATCCTGGTCAGGATTCCGACCACGACGCCGACGCCGAACGTCACGCCCGCCGGGATCACCCCGGACCAGCCGGGCAGATCCCTGGTCGGCAGCGCCCACAGACACATCACCATGGCGAAGCCGATGTGCGCGACCGCGAGCGGCCAGGCGAAGAAGAGCGCGGCGTCGCAGGCGACGAAGACGTAGAAGGCGGCGAGGCTGATCGCGCCGACGGTGTTCGGGAAGGAGTGCACCGCCACCGTCACCAGCACGGTCGCGATGGCGACGTAGGCATGGTGCACGTTGTGCGGCATCCGCGGACCCCAGCCGAGCAGGCTCAGCCCGAGCAGCAGCGCGACGGCCGCCGCGCTCCCGACCAGCACCCGGTTGCCCTCGTCGCCCGGCGCGATCGCGGTGAGCAGCAGCCCGAGGGCACCGCCCATGACATAGAAGGCGCCGGTGGTCCTGGACATGACCATGGCCGTCGCCAGCGCTGACGCGGCCCGCACCCGGGTTCGGGTATCGCCGCGAGACCCGATTCCTCGCACGACAACAGGGTAGAGGCAACCCACCCCGGCCACAGCCCTATCCCTGTTTTCGACCCCCGGCGAACTCCCGGCTATCGCCGCGTCAGGCCGATGTCCTGGTTTGCGGCGGCAGTACATCGGTACCGACGAACGGGACCAGCGCCGCGGGCACCCGCACCGAGCCGTCGGCGCGCTGGTTGTTCTCCAGGATCGCGACGATCCAGCGGGTGGTCGCCAGCGTGCCGTTCAGGGTGGCCGCGATCTGCGGTTTGCCGTCCGCGTCGCGGAACCGCACGGAGAGCCTGCGGCCCTGGAAGGTGGTGCAGTTCGAGGTCGAGGTGAGCTCCCGGTAGGCGCCCTGGGTCGGCACCCAGGCCTCGCAGTCGAACTTCCGCGCGGCCGAGCTGCCCAGGTCGCCCGCGGCGACGTCGATGATCCGGTACGGCACCTCGATGGCGGCCAGCATCTCGCGCTCCCAGGCGAGCAGCCGCTCGTGCTCGGCGTCCGCCTCGGCCGGGTCGCAGTAGACGAACATCTCGATCTTGTCGAACTGGTGCACCCGGATGATGCCCCTGGTGTCCTTGCCGTAGCTGCCCGCCTCCCGGCGGAAGCAGGACGACCAGCCCGCGTACCGCTTCGGCCCGGCGCTCAGATCGATGATCTCGCCCGAGTGGTAGCCGGCCAGCGGCACCTCGGAGGTGCCGACCAGGT
Organism: Nocardia jiangsuensis; assembly: GCF_042650385.1. Classification (NCBI taxonomy): domain Bacteria; kingdom Bacillati; phylum Actinomycetota; class Actinomycetes; order Mycobacteriales; family Nocardiaceae; genus Nocardia; species Nocardia jiangsuensis. The sequence goes on along the minus strand of NZ_JBHSAX010000014.1, from coordinate 748,767 downwards.
ACAGGTCGTCCTCCTCCAGGTGGTACACCTCGGCCGAGTGCTGCCCGAGGAACCCGGTGCCCGCCATGATCTCCGGCCGGACCAGCACCGGTGGGATCATCATGGTGAAGCCGTTCGCCACCGCCCGCTGCGCGGCCAGCTGCAACAGCCCGAGCTGCAGCAGCGCGCCGTACCCGGTGAGGAAGTAGAAGCGGGCGCCGGAGACCTTGGCCCCGCGCTCCATGTCGATCAGCCCGAGCGCCTCGCCGAGCTCGAGGTGGTCCTTCGGCTCGAAGTCGAACTCCGGCGGCGTGCCGACCGTCTCCAGCACCACGTAGTCGTCCTCGCCGCCCGCGGGCGCGCCGTCCTGGACCACGTTGGAGATCGCCCGCTGCGCGGTGTCCAGCGCGGCGTCGGCCGCGTGCTGGTCCACCTCGGCCGCCTTCACCTGCGCCGACATCTCCTGCGCGCGGGCGAGCAGCTCGGGGCGCTCGTCCGGGCTCGCCTTGCCGACCCGCTTGCCCATGGCCTTGTGCTCGGCCCGCAGGTTGTCCGCCTTCGCCACCGCGGAGCGGCGCGCGGAGTCGGCCTCGAGCAGCGCGTCGACGAGCGCCGGGTCCTCGCCGCGGGCGCGCTGGGAGGCCCGGACGACGTCGGAATTCTCCCGCAGGAATCGGAGGTCGATCATGGGCGACCAGCGTAATCGACCCCGCTGAACCCCAGTCGATACACCCGAACGTGGCACGCGACGCGATGGCGCTGCCATGATGGATCGCGATGTCTCCCGACGAGCCGAACCCCCGCGACCGCGCCCGAGGAAAAACGGGCGACGGCGAGCCGCGCGCAGGCAAGCGCGGGCTGCACCTGTCCGCCCGCACGCTGCGCCTGTCCCTGCTCGCGGTCGCGGTGGGTGCGGTGGCCGCCGCCATGGTGACGCTCTTCGTCACCGGGTTCGACAACGAGACCGGGCTCGAGGCGCACAACCCCGCCGCCCCGGCAGGCCTGCGCGACGCCGCCTTCGGCACCGCGGCCGCGGGCGACTGCCTGACCTGGAGCACCACCGACCGCAGCGACCTGGTGAAGGTGAGCTGCGACGGCAAGCACCTGTTCGAGGTCGCCGCCGAGGTGGACATGAGCCGCTACCCGGGCCGCGAGTTCGCCCCCGGCTCCCGCTTCCCCGACTCGCTCCGCCTCACCGAACTCAAGGAGGAGCACTGCGTCCCGGCGGTGCAGAAGTACATGGGCGGGCGGTTCGATCCGCGCGGCCGGTACGTGGTCGGGCTGATGTACCCGAGCGCGGACGGCTGGCAGGCGGGCGATCGCACGCTGCGCTGCGGGCTGCAGGTCGCCGCCGCCACCGGGACCCCGAGCACCGTCGGCAGCGCCGCGAAGCAGGACCAGTCCCGGGTCTACGAGCCGGGCGTCTGCCTCGGCATCAATCAGAACCTGCCGTCGGACCCGGTGGAGTGCGCCCAGCAGCACGCGGTCGAGATCGTCTCCACCATCGACCTCGGCTCGCACTTCACCAGCGGCCTGCCGACCAAGGACGACCAGGACAAGTTCATGGAGCAGGAGTGCACCCGCACCTCGACGGACTACCTGGGCAGCCCGGACGCCATCCGGAACAAGACGCTCACCCTCTTCTTCGACTACCTGGACGCGCGCAGCTGGCTGGCGGGCAGCCGCAAGCTGGACTGCATGATCGGAAAGGGCGCCGACCGCGAGGGTTTCGCGCCGATCCAGGGCTCGGCGCGCGGTGACATCCTGATCAACGGGCAGGCCCCGGTGCCGCCGCCGAACAGCGGCCGCTCCACCCCGGCCCCGCTGCCCGGCGCGGCCCCGCTGCCGCCACAGCCCGCGCCGCGGTGACCGTCGCGATGCCCGCCGCCCGGTTCGAGGAACTGGTCGGTGACGCACTGGATCTCGTCCCGGCGGAGCTGGCTCGGGCCATCGACAACGTGGTCGTGCTGATCGAGCCACGCAATCCGGAAGACCCACATCTGCTCGGGCTCTACCACGGCATCGCGCTCACCGAGCGGGACAGCCACTACGGCGGCTCGCTGCCGGACACCATCACCATCTACCGGGACGCCATCCTCGACATCTGCGGCGACGAGGCCGAGGTGGTGGACGAGGTGGCGGTCACCGTGATTCACGAGATCGCGCACTACTTCGGCATCGACGAGGCGCGGCTGCACGAGCTGGGCTGGGGTTGAGTTTTCCCGCGGCGAACGCGCGGATGTGCGTTAGTCTCAGGGAACTCGAGGACTCGAGGGAACCGATGGTGTCGCCGTCGCGTCCTAGAACTCGTAGGGGGAATTCTCGTGGTTCCGCCCCATAGCCACTAGAAGGAGTCGAGTCATGGTTGGCCACGTACTCATGTCGCCGGAGGCCGTGCTTCTGGCCGCGGCCGAGCTCGATCTGCTCGCCGAGCGGCTCGCAGCCGCCGCCACCGTCACCGCGCCCGCCACGCACGTGCTGCCGTCCGGCGCCGAAGAGGTCTCGCTGCTCGCGGCGAACCACTTCAACACCGCGGCAGGCACCCACGACCACGCGGTCGCGCAGGGGATCCTCGAGCTGCACCACGCCGCCGCCGTACTGCGCAGCCAGCTGGCCGCACAGCTCGGCCAGGACGTCGTCCAGGCGGCCGCGCTCGGCGCGATCGGCGCCTGATCCGCGAGCGAATTCGAACAGGGGAGAAACGAGAATGACCGCAGGGATCACCGGGGTTTTCTGGTTGCCGCGCATGGCCGAGGTGAATTCGGTCGCGCTGAACACCGGCGCGCACGCCGTTCCCATCTCCGCGGCGGCGACCGCGTGGGGCGCGCTCACCGGCGTCTGGGTGGACGCGACCGCCACCGTCGCACGGGTGATGGCCGAGCTCGGCGTCGGCATGCAGGGCATCAACGGCATCGCCGCGCTCTCCCGGCTCACCGGCTTCATGGGCTGGGCCGAGCAGCAGGGCGTGATGGCGGCCGCCATGGCCACCAAGACGGCGGCCAACGCGACGGCGTACACCGTTGCCTCGCTCGCCATGCCGAGCCTGCCGGAGATCGTCGCCGTGAACGCGGCGGTGGTCGCCTCGGCGAACCCGCCCGGCGCGCTCTCCGGCGCCTTCGAGGTGGCCGAAGTCGCCAAACATGCCATGGATATCCGCGCCGCCCTCGTCATGGAGACCTACGAGGCGGCGACCAGCGCACTCGTCACCACGCCCGGTGAGTTCGCCCGGCCGCCCGCCATCGCCAACGGCGCGGGCACGGCGGACGGCGCATCGGAGCAGTCGGCCGAGACGGCCTTCCAGGGCGATCCGATCCAGAGCGCGGTCGCCGCGGCCACCGCCTTCGTGCAGAACCCCGCGGTGATCAGTGCCGCGACCCAGGCCGCCAATGTGGCCGGCTCGGTGGTCGGCACCGGCGTCACCACCGCGGGCAACCTCGGTGGCGCCGCCATCTCCGCGCTCACCTCCGCGGGCACCACCGCGGCCCCCGCCGCGGTCGCGCCGATGGGGCTCGGGGTGGCGGGCGCCGCGGGCGCGGCGGCCGCCAGCACCCGCTCCGCGGCGCTCTCCGGCGTCGGCGCCGGCGGCTCGGCGAACAGCAACGGCAAGCTCACGCTTCCCGACGGCTGGGGCGCCGGTGCGGCACTCGGCGCGGGCGTTCCGGTCGCCGCGGCGGTCGGCGACTCCGTGGTCGCCCGGGTGGACGCCGCTCCGGTTCGCTCCACGGGCAGCGGCCAGAGCCCGCTGCTCGGCAATGGCCGCGCCACCGGCGAGGACGACGAGGGCGAGCACGACGCGGCCGACTACCTGCGCAGCGACGAGCACTTCCACGACGGCCGCTGGGCCACCGACGGCGTGATCGGCGCGGACGCCGGCACCATTCGGTGACCGTGCTCGGTGCGGGCCGCGGTCCCGCGGCCCTCGAGTCGGTGGTGCTCTCGCTGGACGAGATGCAGTTCCTCCTGGAGGAGCTGCAGATCGACGACGTCCCGGTCGTGCTGGACGCGATCGGCCGGTACGACAACGTCGCCGAGCACGATGCCGCGCTCGCCGCGGCCGCCGGGTCGCTCACCGAGCGCGCCCTGCTGTCCGGCGGCGAGGTGCACCCCGAGCTCGCCGACCGCCTGCGCACGCTGAACCGCCCGCACTGGGTGGTCGCGCTGCGGCTGGTGGTCGACGGCCGGGTGAGCAGGCTCTGCCTCGCGAAGGGCGACGACCTGGTGACCGTCGCCCTCCGCGGGCCGAACTCCTACGTCCTCGACGAGGTCGGCGACGATCTGCCCGCCCCGCTGCTCGCCGCGCTCGGCCCCGCCGAGCCGCTCGACCTCACCGGCATGAACGCCTACACCGACGATCTGGTGCCGATCTTCGGCGAGCTCGGGGATGCCGCCGCCACCGCGCGGCGGCTCGCAGGCGTCGGCACCCCGGATCGGGACGCGCAGGCGCTGGCCTCGGCGCTGGTGCACCTGGAGGCGCACGCGGAGATCGTCGGGGTGGCCTACCGCGACGGCACCCGCGAGTACGCGGACAACCACATCGCCGTCTTCGACACCCGCAACGGCCGCTTCCTCGCCACCGCGAGCCGGGCCGACGACGGCAGCAAGTGGACCTCGCTGAGCAGCGGCACCCCGGCCCGGCTCCGCGCCGCGCTGCTCGACCTGGTGAACGGCCTGCCCGAGCGCGACGAGTTCCCGGTCCGGTAGGGCGTCAGCCCATCGGGTCGTCCTGCTGCGGCTCGGTATCCGGGCCGAAGGGCGGGGTGAAGCGGCCCCAGCGGGTCAGCTCCCAGCCGCGGTCCGGCCGCGGCAGCAGCTCGATGGTCTCGGTGTTGTCGAGGTGGTTGTTCGTGGTGAATGGTGGCCGGATATCGGTGAGCACCCGGGCCAGCAGCCGCATGGCGGCGCCGTGGATCACCAGCAGGACGTCGCCGTCGGCGCCGTCGGTGAACCAGGTCCGCCGCAGCTGCTCGATCACCGGGAGGAAGCGGGCGAGCACCTCGTACCCGGACTCACCACCCGGCGGCCTGCGGTCCAGCTCACCCTCGTGCCAGGCATGGTAGATGTCCTGGAAGAGGTCGTGCGCGGCGGCCGAGCTCTGCCCCTCCATCTCGCCGACCTGCACCTCGTAGGTGCCGTCGAGCACCTGGGCGGCCACCCCGGTCGCCTCCTCGATGTAGCTCGCGGTCTGCCTGGCGCGCAGCGCGGCCGAGCAGTACAGCGCGCGCGGCGGTGCGGCCAGCGTGGCGCCGAGCGTCTTCGCCTGCGCCACCCCGCGTTCGGTGAGCGGGAGGCCGGGCACCCTGGTGTCGAGCAACTTGGCGACGTTGCCCTCGGTCTCTCCGTGCCGAACCAGGATCAGTCGTGCGCTCAACGGTCCGCCACCCCCTTTCGTAGCTGCGAAAGCCACAGCGCGGCATCGGTGTCCGGCGGCGGCGGGGCGCCGGGCTTGGCGAACGCGGGCCACGATCCGAGGTAGCGGATGCGCGGCGCCGAGCGGTGCAGCGCCTTGAGCGCCTCCGCCACTGCGCTGTCGTCGATGTGCCCGACGCAGTCCAGGTAGAAGCGGTAGGCGCCCATGCCGGTTCGGGTCGGCCGCGATTCGATCCGGGTGAGATCGATGCCGCGCGTGGAGAATTCGGCGAAGGCGCGCATCAGCGAGCCGGGTTCGTTGGTCAGCTCCAGCACCACCGAGGTGCGGTCGGCGCCGGTGGCGGGCGGGGCCGTCCGCGGCGCCGTCACCAGCACGAAGCGGGTGACGGCCTGGTCGTGGTCGGCCACCCCGGCGGCCAGCGTGGCCAGCCCGAGCCGCTCGCCGGCCAGGACGGTGGAGACGGCGGCGTCGGCCTTGCCCGCCTGCACGTCCTCGGCGGCGGCGGCGTTCGAGGTGGAGGTGTAGTAGGCGGCGTCCGGCAACTCGCGCGCCACCCATTCGCGCACCTGCCCGGCGGCCACCGGGTAGGCGGCGAGCAACCGCACGTCGGCGCGCTCGGTGCCGGGCCTGGCCAGGATGCTGAAGGTCACCTCCAGCTCGGTCTCGGCGACGATCTGCAGCCGCGCGCCGAGCGCGAGGGAGTCGAGGGTGGCGGCGATCGAGCCCTCCACCGAGCTCTCGATCGGCACCACCGCGCCCTCGACCTCGCCCGCCCGGATCAGGTCGAGCGCGGCGCCCTGGCTCGGCGCGGCGACCCGCTCCACCTGCCCCTCGAAGGCGCCCGCCGATTCGAATCGGGCGAGCGCCATCTCGGTGAAGGTTCCCGATGGTCCGAAGTAGGCGATGCGCGGCACGCCTATGACACTACTTGCGTCCCGCGGAACTCATCCCGCCGTTGCGCTGCCTGCGCCGCCCCCGCGCAGCAGGGCCGCCAGTTCGGCCGTCAGCTCGGCCGGATTCTCCGCCTCGATCCACAGCAACACGCCGCGCACCGCCTCGACGGCCTGCGGATTCAGCCCGGTCAGGAAGGCGATGTCCGGGGCGGCGAGCCCGCGGCGAACGTCCTCGCCGCAGAGCGCGGCCGCGGTGGCGGCGAGGAGCGCCAGCGCACGGGCGGCTTCCCCGGTGCGGGCGACGAACCCGTCGGCGGTGTGCACCACCGAGCCGATGAGATCGGCCAGCTCGGCGTCGGGCAGCTCCGGCCCGAGCGCCCTGCTCCCCGGCGGCAGCGGACCGAGCGGGCGGATCAGGCCGTCGGCCAGGCTGCGGCGGGGCGGTGGCCGCAGCGACATCAGCACCGGCTCGGCCCCGCCCGCAGGCGGCCCGGCGTCGGCCAGCGCGATTTCGAGCGGCACCGCGCCGTCGATCGGCACGCCGGACTCCGGTGCGGCGGTGCTCGGCGCGGTGGAGGGCTCGGTCATCCGCCCACGGTAACCCCGGCCTGACCGGCACGGGCGCGCGCTCCCGGCCGGGCCGGACCTCCCGACCGCCCTGATCGAAGCTCTTGCACAAGATCGTCCGTTCACTTAGCTTAGGGTAACCTAATTCTCGCCGAGCCGGGCGAGCGGGCACCAGGAGGACTACATGCCGCAATCGACCCTCGCACCGTCGACCGCGGAACGGGTGCGCAGCGCCTGTGCGCACGCCGAGAACGCGGTGCTCGCCATGCCGGGCATCGACCCGACCCCCGTCTCGGTGCACCACCTGCGCGAGTGCGGCGACGCGGTGGTCGCGGTGCCGAGCACATCGGTCGCGGCGGTGCTGGTCGCCAACTCCGGCGGCGGCGGCGCGCCCGCGGTCCTCGAGCTGACCGACCACGCCCCCATCGTGGTGCGCGAGCCGGTGCGCTCCCTGGTCTGGCTGCGCGGCTGGGTGCGAGCGGTGCCGCTGCCCGCGCAGCGCGCGCTCGCCGGCGAGGTCGCGAAGGAGCTGCCGCATCCCATGCTGCTCGACGTCGGGCACGGCCTCACCCTGCTCCGCGTCGTGATCAAGTCCGCCGTCGTCGCCGACTCCACCGGTGCCGAGTCGGTGGACGTCGACGAGCTGCGCACCGCGGTCCCCGACCCCTTCTGCGCCATGGAGTCGGCCTGGCTCCAGCACCTGGAGAGCGACCACGCCGACCTGGTCGCCATGATCGCCAGGCAACTCCCCGCGCACCTGCAGCGCGGCATCGTGCACCCGCTCGCCATCGACCGCTACGGGCTGACCCTGCGCATCGAGGGCATGGACGGCGACCACGACTTCCGCCTGCCCTTCCGCACCCCCGCCGACGACGTCGAAGGATTGAGCCGGGCGGTCCGCACCCTCGCGGGCTGCCCGTTCCTGAACGGGCTGCGGAGAATCTGACGCACTACGGCTGGAGCCAGCCCGAGACCATCCGGGCGATCTCGCCGATGACCTGGTCGCGGTCCAGGTGGGCAGGGGCTTCGAGGCCGATGCGGAGGCTGCTCGCCACCCCGACGCTGACCATGACGTACGCCTTGACCTCCAGTTCGGCGTCCGGGAGCGGGCCGAGCAGGTTCAGTAGGTAGCCGCGGGTGAGGACGAGCAGGCGGCGTTCCAGGTACCGCAACGAGATGGGCGCGGCGGCGGCGGAGTACACGCCGGTGGAGGAGTTCCGCCGCTGACTAGATTCGCTGTCATGCCCGCCGACCCAGCCCCGTCCCGCCCGCTCGACGAGTCCGAGCGGCGCGCGCTCCGGATCGAGGTCGTGCTCGTCCTCGCCCTCACCTTCGGGGCGAGCGGGCTCAGCGCCGCGCTGTCGCTGCTGGAGAGCGCGCTGCAGCCGGGCGGGGTCGGCGGTAGGACCGTCGCGCTGAACGCCTCGCGCGCCGATCAGCCGCTGCTCGACCTGGCCTTCCAACTGCTCGGCGTGCTGCGGCTGGTCGCGTGGGCCGCGCTCGGGCTCTACCTGCTGTGGCGCAGCGGAATCGGGCCGAAGGCGGTCGGGCTGGCCAGGGACCGCTGGCGCGGCGACCTGCTCGCCGGGCTCGGCTTCACCGCGCTGATCGGGCTGCCCGGGCTCGGGCTCTACCTGCTCGCGCAGGCACTCGGCTTCAGCGTGACGATCGTGCCGAGCTCGCTCGGTGAGCACTGGTGGCGGCTGCCGGTGCTGATCCTCTCCGCCTGCGCCAACTCGGCGGCGGAGGAGATCATCGTGGTCGGGTACCTGCTCACCCGGCTGCGCGGGCTCGGCTGGTCGGACAACTCGGCGCTGCTGGCCTCGGCGCTGCTACGCGGGAGCTACCACCTCTACCAGGGGCTCGGCGGCGGGCTCGGCAACGTGGTGATGGGGCTGATCTTCGGGCGCTGGTGGCAGCGCACCGGGCGGCTCTGGCCGCTGCTCGTCGCGCACGCGCTGATCGACACCATCGCCTACGTCGGCTACACCGTGCTCCGCGGGCACGTCGACTGGCTGCCCTGAGCCGCTAACACCGGCCGCGTCCGGGGTGATTCATCAAGTGAGCGGGGGCATCCCGCGTACCGCCCGATCGACCCGACGGATCAGTAGAGTCTGCATGATGAACGGCGAGGACCCCAAGTACCCCGCGCGCCGGACGCCGCCACCGCCCGGACAGCAGGAGCGCAGGCCGGGGCCCCCGCCGCCGCGCGGCGCCGAGCCGCCGCACCGCGGTGCGCCGCCACATCGGGAGGGCCGGCCCCCCGGCGCTCCCCGCGGCAATCCGCCGCCACGCGGCCAGCAGCCCCCGCGCGATCACCAGCCCCCGCGCGATCACCAGCCGCCACGCGATCACCAGCCGCCACGCGGCGGTCAGCCGCCGTACCGCAACCAGCCGCCCGGCGCCCGCCCGCCCGGCGGTGACCAGCGCCGCCCGCCGCCGCCGGGCGCGGGCGGGATCGAGCCGACCCAGGTCGTGCGCCGGGACGGCAGGCGCGACCAGGAGCTCGCCTACTCGCGGTCGCCCGAGCCGGAGCAGGCCACCCGGCGCTACACCAGCAAACACCCCACGCAGCAACCGCAGCAGCCGCCGCAGCGGGCGCGGCACGCGCCGACGCAGCAGCCGCAGCCTTACCGGGACCAGCGCCGCCCACCCCCGCCCCCGTCGCGCGGCCGCGGCGCTCCCCCGCGCGCCCCGCAGCCGGAGCGCAGGCGCCGCAAGCGGCACCTCTTCCGCTGGTTCCTGGTCTTCCTGCTGGTGCTGATCGTCGGCATGGTCGCGGCCGTCGTGCACCTGGACGATTCGCTGACCCGGATCGACGCGCTCAGCGCCTACGAGGACCGGATCGGCGACACCCCCGGCACCAACTGGCTGCTCGTCGGCTCGGACAGCAGGGCCGGGCTCTCGGCGGAGCAGGAGCAGGATCTCGCCACCGGCGGCGAGGTCGGCTCCGAGCGCACCGACACCATCATCCTGGTGCACATCCCGAAGTCGGGGCAGGCGACGCTGGTCAGCCTGCCGCGCGATTCCTACGTGAGCATCCCCGGCCACGGCAGGGACAAGCTGAACGCCTCGTTCGCCTTCGGCGGCCCGCCGCTGCTCGTGCAGACCGTCGAGGGCGCCACCGGCCTGCGCATCGACCACTACGCGCAGATCGGCTTCGGTGGCTTCGCCGCCGTCGTCGACACCCTCGGCGGCATCGACGTCTGCCTGGACGCCCCGATCAGCGACCCGCTGGCAGGCATCGACCTGCCCGCCGGCTGCCAGACCCTGGACGGCCCGCAGTCGCTCGGCTTCGTGCGCAGCCGCGCCACCGCGCTCGCCGACATCGACCGGATGAACAACCAGCGCAAGTTCATGGCCGCGCTGCTGCAGAAGGCGACCAGCGCGGGCACGCTGGCCAACCCGTTCACGCTCTGGCCGCTGGCCACCGACACCGTCGGCTCGCTGAAGGTGGACGAGGGCGACCACCTCTGGCACGTCGCCTCGCTCGGCTGGGCGATGCGCGGCGACACCGTGAACACCACGGTGCCGATCGGCGGCTTCGACGACACCGACAGCGGCAATGTGCTGCTCTGGGACCGGGATCGGGCCAGCCGGTTCTTCGACGCCCTCGCCAACGATCAGCAGATTCCGGAGGACCTCCGCACGGGGTAGTTTCGAGGGATGCCCGACATATCGGTGGAGCAGCCCTTCGCGGGGCTGCTCCGCGACCACATCCGTTTCGAACTGACCACCTCCCAGCAGTACCTCGCGGTCGCGGTGTATTTCGACGCGGCCAAGCTGCCGCGCTCGGCGGCCTACGCGTATCGGCGCTCCGAGGACAACCGCACCGACGCGCTGCGCATGATCGGCTACCTGCTCGACCGGGAACTGCCGGTCGGGGTGACCGGAATAGATCCGATCCGCTCGGAGTTCGGTTCGTCACAGGATGCCGCCACCCACATCTGTGCCCTGGAGAGCGAGCGCAGCGCTCGCCTCACCGATCTGGCCCAGCAGGCCCGGCGGGCGAACGACTACCTGGGCGAGCAATTCACCGGCTGGTTCCTGGAGAAGCAGATCGAGGAAGCGGCACGGGCGAACACGCTGGTCACCGTGGTGGAGCGGGCCGATGGCAATCTCTTCGACGTCGAGGAGTTCCTGGCGCGGGAGCAGTCCGGGCGCGCACCGCTGTCCACCGGCGCGCCGCCGCGCATTCCCGGAATTGTTTCCCGGAACTCCAGCTGAATTACGCTTTCCATTCAGCGCAGAATTTAGGCAATACTAACCTCATTAAGGGTGTACTTGGATGACAAGGCCCTTGACCAGCATTAATCTCGTGCACATGTCGACCCATCCGGAGCCCCCGCGCACTAAATTCCACGGCCTGCTGCAGGATCAGATCCACAACGAATTCAATGCGGAGCACCAGTACATCGCACTCGCGGTCTGGTACGACAACGCGGATCTGCCGCAGCTCGCCAAGCTCTTCTACAAGCAGGCGGTCGAAGAGCGCAACCACGCCATGATGATCGTCCAGTACTTCCTCGACCGCGACATCAGCGTCGAGATCCGCAGCGTCGACGCGGCCAAGTCGCACTTCGAGAACGCCCGCGAGCCGATCGCGCTGGCGCTGGCGCAGGAGAAGACCGTCACCGACCAGGTGGTCCAGCTCGCGAGCACCGCCCGCGAAGAGGGCGACTACCTCGGCGAGCAGTTCATGCAGTGGTTCCTGAAGGAGCAGGTCGAGGAGGTCGCGCGGATGACCACCCTGCTCACCATCGCCGACCGGGCAGGTGCGAACCTGTTCGATCTGGAGGAGTTCATCGCCCGCGAGATGGACGGGCCCTCCGATACCTCCGGCGCGCCGCACGCCGCCGGC
>NZ_JBHSAX010000014.1:676111-736998 GCF_042650385.1 Nocardia jiangsuensis | reverse complement strand
GCCGGGCCCGCTGCCGTTCGCTCAGCGCAGGGTGACCTGGCGGGAGCGTAACCCGTCCCTGGAGCGCCGCTCCTCCGAGCTCAGCGGCTCGTCGGTGTCGAGCGCGGCCGCCAGGCGCGCGGCGAATTCGTCGGCGGGGGTGGCCCACTCGTCCGGGTGCCGCTCGCGGTCCAGGTCGAAGACGGGGACCAGCAGCCCGTGCGTGCGGAAGGTGCCCGCGAAGCGCGAACCGTCGCCGAGGTGCAGCCCACCGGCGGCGTGCAGCCGGGCCAGCGCGGCCATCAGCTCGTCCTCCGGCTCCGGCCGGACCCAACGCACATGCGCCTTCTCCCCGGCATCCACCCACCAGGCGGCGCCGGTCGCGTCCGGACCGAGTGCGATCCGCGCCGACGGCATGATGGCCTGCTTGGCCTGCTCGATGGTGGCGGCCACCTGGGCGTCCGGGGTGACACCCGCCGGCACCCACCAGTCGAAGTCCTGGTGCACGGTGAGCTCCAGGTCGGCGCCCGGATCGAGCACGTCGATCAGGCTCGGCCCGCCTTCGAAGGCATCCGCGGCGGCCAGCGACTCGCCACCCTCGGCGGACTGGGTCCACAGGATGGCGGCGGCGAGGTCGGCCGCCGGGTCGGGGCCCTGCTGCTGCACCTGGACGCCGACGAAGCCGATCTCCTCGTCGCCCGCGCGCACCAGCGCGGCGACGGCGCCGGGCAGCACGGTCGCCAGTACCACCGAGCGCTCGGCGGCGACGCCGGGCGCGAGTTTCAGCGTCGCGGTCGCGGAGGGCACGAACTCGCGGAGCGCGACCAGGTCGCACTCGGCGGCCAGTCCCTGGAACGGCCGGGTGACGGCATTGGCCGCCTGCTCCTGCGCCGCCCTGCGCTCGGCGAGCCGCTGGGCCCGGTTGCTTTCGGGCTTCGGAGTGTTGCGCTTGCTCTTACCCACGAGGGGTCAACCTACAGGGTCGCGGAGCCGGTGTGGTTCAAGCGGGGGCGGCGAGCAGCGCCTTGGTGCGGCCGGGGTGGTTGGTGGCCACCCAGCTGACCCCGAGCTCGGCGCAGAGCGTGACGTCCTCCGGGTCGTCGACGGTCCAGCAGTAGGTGGCGCGGCCCGCCGCGGCGGCCTTGTCCACCAGGTCCGGGTGCTCGCGCAGGGTCTTGACCGACGGCCCGACGGCGGTGGCGCCGACCGTGGTGGCCGCGCTGCCGCCGAGGTAGCGCGATGACTCGCCGAGCAGCACCGTCGGCAGCAGCGGCGCGGCGCGGCGGATCCGCCAGACCGCGCTCGCCGCGAACGACATCACCACCGCCCGCGAGTGGTCCGCGGAGGCCGGGGTCGCGATCCCGAAGCGCTGGAGCTCGGCGAGCAGCTTGTTCTCCACCAGCGCGCCGTAGCGCACCGGGTGCTTGGTCTCGATGAAGAGCTTGGTCGGGCGGCTGCGCCAGTCGAGCACCAACTGGATCAGCTCGGCGAGGGTGAGCAGCCCGGCCGGGGCGCCCGGGGCGCCGAAGTCGAGGTCGGCCAGCTCGGCAAGGGTGAGCTCGCTGACGAGGCCGCTGCCGTCGGAGGTGCGGTCGACGGTGCGGTCGTGCACGCAGACGAGGTGCCCGTCGCGGGTCAACCTGACGTCGCACTCGACGCCGTCGGCGCCCTCCTCCAGCGCGAGCTCGTAGGCGGCGAGGGTGTGTTCCGGCCGCGCCGCCGAGGCACCGCGGTGCGCGACCACGAACGGCGCGCGACTGCCCTGGGTCACTTGGCCCCTACCTCCTCCTGTTCGCGGTCGACCGCTTCATCGCCGGTATTGTCACCCGCCGCCGAGTTCTGGCGCGCGTCGGCGGTCGATCGTGCCTGTTCGGTGCGGTGCAGCGGCGCAATGACCGGGACCGCGGGGTCGACCGCGACGGTCAGGCGGTGCGCTGCCCTGGCTCGGCCGCGCAGGTCGCGGCCGGAGAGCGCGTTCAGCACGCCGAAGGTCAGCAGCGCGACGGCGGCGGCGACCAGGTCGGTCAGCGCGGTGAAGAGCACGCCGTCCGCCTTGCTCTGCAGCGAGTCGGCGGTGCGCCAGCACAGCGCGGCCACCGCGACGGTGCCGCCGAGCACCCAGAACACCCACCAGATCCGGATCAGCCGCAGCGCGCGCGGGTCGCGCCGCCCGGTGAACGCCTCGGTGAGGAAGACACCGGGCCAGACCAGGTTGAGCACCGGGATCAGGCTGCCGAGCAGCAGCGTTCGGGGCGAGCGCGGATCCCGCCTGCCGACCAGGGCGTAGGCCGCCGCGCGCAGCTGGATCAGCCTGGCCACCGCGGCGATGGCGGCGAGCAGCGCGAGCACTCCGGCGAGCACCGCGAAGGTGAGCACCGCCGCGTCCGAGACGCGGAGCAGCAGCGGCGCGACCAGCCTGGTGCGGTTGTAGAGCAGGATCGCGTAGCGCCCCAGCTCGGCAAGGGCGGCCAGCGCGAAGGCGAGCGCGGTCCAGAGCAGCAGCCGCCCGGCCGCCGCGGCGGCGCGCGCCGACCGGCCCGCGGGGGCGGTATCCGGCGCGGCCGGGGTGTCGAGCAGCCCCCAGCGCGGGATCTCGGCGTAGCACGGGGTGCCCGCCGCCGCCTCGGCGCGCGGCCGTCCGGTGCCGCGGCCGCCGCGATGATCGGGTTTGCGGGCGACCCAGCGGTAGTTGCGCCGCTCCGGCGGCGCGTCCACCGGGCCGGGCGAGAGCAGGACGCCGCGGCAGCGCGGGCACCAGTGCATGGGCGCGCCGTGCACCGCCCAGCGCGCGCCGCACCTGGCGCAAGGCTGCACCACCGTACTCACCGCTCCCCGCCCTTCAGTAGATCCGCGCCTCGTGGTCGCCGTCGGCGGTCAGCGGCCGCCCCGCCCGCTGCCAGGACACCATGCCACCGCCGACGTTCACCGCCTCGTACCCGATGTTCGCCAGATACCTGACCACCTCCAGCGACCGGCCGCCCTGGCGGCAGATCACGTAGATGTCGGCATCCGGGTCGAGCTCGCCGGCCCGGGCGGGCACGTCGGCCATCGGGATGTGCACCGCGCCCGGCGCGTGGCCGAGGCGCCACTCGTCGTCCTCGCGCACGTCGAGCAGGATCGCCGGCGGGGTGACCGCCGCTGGATCGACCGAGTCGAACGCGCCGGGGACCTCCCTGACCGGAACCGTCGGAACATCGGGGCTCGTCACGGTTCCGATCCTGCCATGCGGGCCGGGCAGCCGTGCGAATTGTCCACCCGGTATCCACAGCTGACCGCTCCCGCCCGATCCGCACACCGCTCGGTCGCCTATTCGACAGCGAGAACGAGCATGGGGTAGGTTTCGAAGCTCCGGCGCCGGACGCCGCTCTCGATCTCTCCGCGTTGTGCATAGCCACGACCGAGTTATCCACAGATTCCACAACCTGATCCACAGGGGTCAGCTATCGCGTCGCGCGCGATTCACAGGCGACGACTATCGCGCTTTCCACTTCAGCAACCTCTCGGCGAACTCCATCGCGGGAGCTGTCCACCGAGTTATCCACAGGCTGCGCGCTTCGCCGGCGGCGGGAGCGACCGATCCGGGACTCCCCTCCAAACATCCCGGAGCGGCCACTCGCCGCCGGCTCGGAACCCAGGGAGGTACCGATATCTAGTTGGACGGCGCCGAGACCGATTCGGTTCCCTCGGCCGGCGACCTCCATGCCGGGCCAGGGGACTCTTCCTGCGGAAACACCGACGCGCGGCGGCACCATCGGTAGCCTGGCGCTATGACCAGCGGCGCGCGGCAGACGGCACTCGACTCCACTTCGACGCCGGAAACCGGGCCGGCCGGGTCGCCGCGCGATGCCGTCGCGCGGCGTGATCCCGGGCACGATTCCCGCGTGCTCGATCCGCTGCTCGATATCGCGGGGCTGAACACCGCGCTCGCCGAGGCCGTCTGCCTGGGCTCGGCGTTCGACCCGGACGGCCGCACGCTCTGCCTGGAGCTTGAGGTGCTGCGGCTACCGGAGACCCGCTCCGGGGTCACCGCGGACGGCAGGGACGGCCGGGTGCGGCTGACGCTGCGCGGGGTGGGCCGGGTGGCCGCCTCGCTGCGCGCCCAGCGCTGGAACCACGTCGACGCCGACATCCTCCCGCTCACCCCGGACACCATCGACCAGGCGATCAAGAGCTTCGGCGGCGGCAGGCTGCACGGCTGGGAATTCGTCGACGTGGACGACAGCGGCTGGTCGCTCTGGCGCGAACTGCTCAGCTTCGACGCGGTGCTCGATCCGGAGCGACCGGGCGCGCACGTCTTCGAATTCTCCCAGGAGGAAGGCGTCGACCCGCGCGAGCTGGACGTCCGGGTGTGGTTCGATGAGCTCTCCGTGCAGGACGCCACCGGCGCGGAGATCTCGGCGGCGCACTTCGTCGCGGACGGCAGGCGCTGGTGGGCGGCGCACGACGCGGGCGATCCGCGCGCGGTCCGGCCCGGCATCGCGCCGCCATTGTGATCGACGTGCGCGGAATACCGTGCCGAGACGCCGGTTGATACCGAGCAAGTGTACGAATGATGGTCGGGGGTGGTTCCGCGCCGGAACGCGCCCCGGCCCGACACAGGAAGGGACAACGTGGCTGAGTACACGCTGCCGGATCTGGATTACGACTACAGCGCCCTGGAGCCCCACATCTCCGGGCAGATCAACGAGATTCACCATTCCAAGCACCACGCCGCCTACGTGGCAGGCGTGAACACCGCGCTGGAGAAGCTGGAGGGTGCCCGCGAGGCGGGTGACCACGGCGCTATCTTCCTGCACGAGAAGAACCTCGCCTTCCACCTCGGCGGCCACGTCAACCACTCCATCTGGTGGAAGAATCTCTCCCCGAACGGCGGCGACAAGCCGGTCGGCGAGCTGGCCGCCGCGATCGACGACAACTTCGGCTCGTTCGACAAGTTCCGCGCGCAGTTCACCGCCGCGGCCAACGGCCTGCAGGGCTCCGGCTGGGCCGTGCTCGGCTACGACACCCTCGGCCAGAAGCTGCTCACCTTCCAGCTCTACGACCAGCAGGCCAACGTGCCGCTCGGCATCATCCCACTGCTCCAGGTGGACATGTGGGAGCACGCCTTCTACCTGCAGTACAAGAACGTGAAGGCGGATTACGTGACCGCGTTCTGGAACGTGGTCAACTGGGCCGACGTCCAGGACCGCTTCGCCAAGGCGACCGGGCAGGCCAAGGGCCTGATCTTCGGCTGAGCCGACCCCGCTCCGGCGGCCCGCGGACGAATGTCCGCGGGCCGTTGTGTGTTTCGGGCGGGTAAAGCGTTCGTCGCTGGCAGTCGTTGGTACTTGTGTGCCAGATGATCTCTGCGTCATTCTCGGAACTCCCACGGCACGGGAGGCAGCAATGCGCGCTAACGAACCCATCGGCATCACACCGTTCCACTCCAGCGGGGTACTGCGCGGCTTCGTGATCTCCGGCCGCTGGCCGGACAGCACCAAGGAGTGGGCCCAGTTCCTGATCCTGGCCGTCCGGGTGGCCTCCATGCCGGGGCTGCTCGCCACCACCACCGTCTTCGGGGTGCGCGAGGACCTGCCCGACGACCCGGCGCCGGGCACCATCGGCATGGTGCTCGCCGAGGGGCCGGTACTCGGCGCGGAGGCGCTGCCGCCCGGCCGGTTCGCCGATCCGGTGCCGCCCGCGCTGATCATGCTGCACCCGCCGTCGGAGACGAAGCCCACACTTCCGGAGTGCGCGGGCGCCGCCTCCGGCTGCGTACTGCTGCCCGGAGTGCCGCACCTCGGCCTCCAGCACCGCGCGGCGTGGGCCGAGGCGGAGTCGGACGGAACGGTGACGTCGCTGGTCAGCCGGGTCGGGCTGGACCCGATCAGCGATCCCGACACCGCGGTTCTGGCCATGCTGCTCGCCGCTTGAGGGTTCCCTAACTTTCGGAACGGGGATTCCCAAACTTATTGTGGCGGTTGCCTTTTGACGAGAATACTATTGCCCTACCGGCGTTTCCGCAGGTAGGTTCGGTTTCGTGTTCACCACCGCAATGCTGGCCGTCGGCATCGTCTTCCTCGCCGAGCTCGGCGACAAGTCGCAGCTGATGGCGCTGACATTCGCGCTCAAGTACCGCTGGTGGGTGGTGCTGAGCGGCATCGCCGTCGCCGCCGCGGGCGTGCACCTGATCTCGGTCGGCGTCGGCCACTTCCTCGGCTCGGCGCTGCCGACCACCGCCATCGCGCTGCTCGCCGCGGTGATCTTCCTCACGGTCGGCGTCTGGACGCTGCGCGAGCACGCGGGCGGTGCCGAAGACGAGCCAGAGGAGGAGCCGAAGCTCCGGACGCGGGCGGCGCCGTTCTTCGTGGTCAGCTCGGCCTTCCTGCTCGCGGAGCTGGGTGATCGCACGATGTTCGCCACCGCGGCGCTCGCCACCGACTACGACTGGCTCGGGGTGTGGATCGGCTCGACCATCGGCATGGTCGCCGCCGACGCGCTCGCCATCGCGCTCGGCATCCTGCTCGGCAAGCACCTGCCCGAGCACGCCATCGGCGTCGGCTCCGGGCTGCTCTTCCTCTACTTCGGCTCGCTGACCGGGCTCGGCACCGTGCTCAGCACACCGGTCGCCGCGCTGCTCGCGCTCCTCGCGCCCGCACTGGCCGGTGCGGTGCTGCTGGTGCGCCGCAACCGCGCGGAGCAGCCCGCCGAACCGCCGGTGCGGGTCGAGCGCTGACTTCTCAGCGCCGCGCGGGCTCGGCGAAGGCGTTGCCGTAGAGCGCCCCGCCGCGGTGCACCAGATCCAGCAGCGGCGCGCGCAGCGCGCGCACCCCCGCCATGTCGCCCGCGGCGATCCGCCCGGTCACCATGCCGCCGATCCCGGCCGCCAGCGAGGCGCAGGCGAACATCTGCGCGTCGGTCTGCACATCGAGCACCTCGGCGATCAGCTCGACGAAGAGCCGCTGCAACTCGGCCCTGCGGGCCACCGCGGGCGAGCCGACCGCGAACACCTCGACCAGGAAGACCCGCGCACTGGCCGGATCCTCGACCAGGTGGTCGAGGTAGGCGTCGAAGATCCGGTCCATCCGGTTGCTGCGGATGGTCCATTCGTCCGTCGTTTCGGGGTCGTCCACGGTCGCCGCGGCCCGCTCGATCTTCTCCAGCAGCAGGGTCACCGCGCGCTCGTAGGTGGCCTCGAAGCAGTGCTCCTTGGAGCGGAACTGCTCGTAGAAGGTCTCCCTGGACACCCCGGCGCGCTTCAGGATGGCGGCCACCGATGTCCCGATGTAGCCGTAGTCCACCATCGCGTCCGCCATCGCGCTCAGGATGCGTTCGCGCTGGGACGCCACCACCTGCTCGCGGGGCAGGCCGTGCCGCCCGCGCGGCAGGTGACGGACGCTTGGCACCGGTTCGGTCATGTGGCTCGGCTCCGTTGCTCGGGGGTAGCGCCGCCGCCGGATCCTGGACGGGCCACCGGGCCTTTCCATTGTGCACAACCCGGTGTCAGGCCGATCGCTCGATCCTGCGTGCCCGCGTCGGCTGGTCGGTGGTGAAGCCGGCGCGCTCGGTGCGCGCGATCTCCACCGCCTGCTCGACGCCGTGCCGCAGGGCCAGGTCGATCACGCGCTGGGCGATCCCGCGGAACGGAAGCACCCCGGCCACCCACCAGGGCGAGACCACCTGCCGCCTGCGCCGCAGAATGGCGCGTTCGAGCGTATCGATCGCCGGGCCGAGCGGGGCGACGCCAGACACCGTAGCCCGGCCGAGGATGGCGCGCGCGGCCGCGGTGCCGAAGCCGCGCGAAGTCATATCGGTGTCCAACTCGGCGAAATAGGCGATCCCGACCTTGGCGCCGGTGTGCCTGATCTCGTTGCGCAGGGTGTTGCCGAGCACCTCGACCCCCGCCTTGGAGACGCTGTACGCCCCCGCGAGCGGAAGGTTCACCGCGCCGGCGAGCGAGGAGACCAGCAGCACGTAGCCATCGGGGTGCGCGATGTGCGGGCCGGTGGCGCGCAGCGTGTAGTAGACGCCGAGCACGTTCACCGCGAGCGTCTCCTCCAGCACCCCCGCATCCCCGCCGAGCAGCGGGAACTGCTTGGCGATTCCCGCGTTCGCGACGGCGACGTCGAGCCCGCCGAGCTCCCCGACCAAGGTCCGGACCACCCGCTCCACCTGGGCCTGGTCACCGACGTCGCAGTAGCGCCAGGGGGCATCGCCGCAGTCGGCGGCGACATCGGCGAGCAGGTCCGGCTCCAGCCCGAGCAGCGCCACCGCGGCGCCGCGCGCGTGCAATTGCCTGGCGAGGGCGGCGCCGATACCGCGGGCCGCGCCGGTGATCAGAATCTTGCGACCGGCGAGCGAAGCACCGGCGGACAGCTTCATGGTTCGACGGTACCACCTCACGAACAATGGTGTTCGTGAGTTTTCGAACAGGGACGCGGGCGAACCGGTAGTACCGACCGGTTAGGGTGCGAATGACCCAGAGAGCCATTGGGCTGTCACGAACGAGAGGACCATCGTGGAGATTTCGGGTTCCGCCGCCATCGTCACCGGAGGGGCATCCGGCCTGGGTGCCGCCACCGCCAAGCGCTTCGCCGACCTGGGTGCGACCGTGTTCGGGCTGGACATCCCGCAGTCGATCGAGCGCGCAGGCGACAACGTACCCGACGGCGTCACGCTGCTGGCCGCCGATGTCACCAGCGGTGACGATGTCGCCGCCGCGGTCGCGAAGGTCGTCGAGTCCGGCGTCCCGCTGCGCATCGTGGTGAACTGCGCCGGGGTCGGCTGGGCCGGGCGCATCCTGTCCAAGAACGGCCCGCACGATCTGGAGCTGTTCCGTCAGGTCATCACGGTGAACCTGCTCGGCTCGTTCAACGTCATGCGGCTGGCCGCCGACGCCATCTCGAAGACCGATCCGGTGGACGAGTTCGGCCAGCGCGGTGTGGTCATCAACACAGCGTCGGTCGCTGCGTTCGAGGGCCAGATCGGCCAGATCGCCTACTCCGCCTCCAAGGGCGGCGTGCACGGCATGACCGTCCCGGCCGCGCGCGACCTCGCCCAGTTCGGCATCCGGGTGAACACCATCGCCCCCGGCATCATCGACACCCCCATGCTGGCCGGTGTCACCGAGGAGTACCGCAAGGGCCTGGAGGCAGGCGTGCCGTTCCCGTCCCGGCTCGGCCGCCCGGACGAGTACGCGCAGCTCTCGCAGTACATCGTCGAGCACGACTACCTGAACGGCGAGACCATCCGGATGGACGGTGCGCTGCGCATGGCCCCGCGCTAGTCTCCGCATACGGCGAACCCCCCTCGGCTCCGGTCGCGGGGGGTTCGCCCGTCTCAGGCCGGCTGCGGCTTGTGCCCGATGCCGAGCAGCGCGATGGCGGGCAGTGGCTGATTCGGGCGATACCGCCGGTCCAGGTACTCGCGGACCCGATCGGAGCGCTCGCTCCACTGCTCCTCGCCCCACATCGTCCGCAGCAGCTGCAGCGCGGCGCTGCTTGCCACCATGGTCTCCCAGAGCTCGACGCCGTCGGCGAACCTGGTGACGATGGAGTGCCGCTGGATCACCACCCCGTGGAATCCGGCCTGGCGCAGCTCGCTCTGGAACACCTCGGGGTTCTCCAGGCTGAGGAAGTCCTGCTGCGGCTCGCCGAGCTCGGGCACCGCCTCCCGGAACGCCTCGTAGAGCAGCGTCAGCAGCGGGGATTCGCAGATCGGCGCCCAGTTCGAGATCACGACGGTGCCGCCGGGGCGGAGCACCCGGTACAGCTCGCCGAGCGCGCGGTAGCGGTCGGGGAAGAACATCAGCCCGAACATGGAGAAGGCGGCGTCGAAGCTACGGTTCGCGTACGGCAGCACCCTGGCGTCGGCCACGTCGGTGACGATGTTGTCCAGCCCGGCGGCGGCCGCCGCGTCTTCCAGCAGACGCAGCATCCGCGGCGAGATGTCCACCGCGCAGACCCGGCCGGCCCGCTCGGCGGCAGGCAGGGTCAGCGCGCCGGTGCCCGCTGCCACGTCGACCACCGCCGACTCCCCGGTCAGCGCGGCGAACTCCAGCGCGAGCGCGGCGAAGGGACGCATGACCGCGGTGGCGAATTCCCCGTACCCGACCGCGACCGCGTCCCAGACCTCCGCGGTCTCCAGCGGACTCCCCGACATGTTCCGACGATCCTCTCGACCGCACCAGACTACGTCCGCATCCCGCCGGCAAACCGCGGTCCGCGGAATCGTGCGGAAACGGACGTGCCGCCGGGGACCGGATCCGACCGGTCCCCGGCGGGCGGTCACACCGTCCGGGTGAGCCGATCGGTGAGCAGGTGCGCGAACCGCGCCGGGTCCTTCAGCTCGCCGCCCTCGGCCAGCACCGCGGTGCCGTAGAGCAGCTCCGCGGTCTCGGCCAGCTCCGGCACCTTGCCCGCGTCGGCGTCGTCGCGGCGGGTGTCGTAGGCGTCGCGCAACCCGGTGACCAGCGGGTGCGCCGGGTTGAGCTCCAGGATTCGCTTGGATTCCGGCAGCTCCTGCCCGGAGGCGCGGTACATCCGCTCCAGCATGGGGGTGAAGTCGAAGACGTCACCGACAAGGCAGGCGGGCGACGAGGTCAGCCGCGACGACAGCCTGACCTCCTTGACCTGCTCGGAGAGGGTGCTGCCGAGCCAGCCGAGCAGCTCGGCGAATTCCTTGTCCTGCTGTTCGCGCAGCGCCTCGGAGGCCTGCTTCTCCTCCTCGGTCTCCAGGTCGACCTCGCCCTTGGCGATCGAGGTGAACGGCTTGCCGTCGAACTCCGGCACCGAGCCGACCCACATCTCGTCGACCGGGTCGGTGAGGATCAGCACCTCGCGATCCTTGGCGCGGAACGCCTCCAGGTGCGGTGAGCTCTCCACCTGGTGCCGGCTCTCGCCGGTCATGTAGTAGATCGCGTCCTGGCCCTCCGGCATCCGCTCCACGTACTGCGCCAGCGTGGTCAGCTCGGAGTCGGAGTGCGTCGAGGCGAACGACGACACCTGGAGCAGCGTCTCCCGGTTGTCGAAGTCGTTGAGCAGCCCCTCCTTGAGCACGCGGCCGAACTCGCGCCAGAAGGTCTGGTACTTGCCCTGGTCCTCGGCCCCCTGCAGGTCCTTGACGGTGGAGAGCACCTTGCGCACCAGCCGCTTGCGGATCATCTGGATCTGCCGGTCCTGCTGCAGGATCTCGCGCGAGACGTTCAGCGACAGGTCCTGCGCGTCCACCACGCCCTTGACGAAACGCAGGTACTCCGGCATCAGCTCTTCGCAGTTGTCCATGATGAACACCCGCTTGACGTAGAGCTGAACCCCGCGCTTGTTCTCCCTGGTGAACAGGTCGAACGGCGCGGTCGAGGGGATGAACAGCAGCGCCTGGTACTCGAAGGTGCCCTCGGCCTTGAGCGGGATGATCTCCAGCGGATCGTCCCAGGCGTGGCTGACGTGCTTGTAGAACTCGGTGTACTCCTCGTCGGAGACCTCCGAGCGGGGGCGGGTCCAGAGTGCCTTGCGGGAGTTGAGGGTCTGCTCCTCGACGACCGTGTTCTCGGTCTTCTCCTCGCCCTCGCCCTCGGTGACGGTGCGCTCGACCCGCATCCGGATCGGCCAGGCGATGAAGTCGGAGTACTTCTTGACGATCTCCCTGAGCTTCCACTCCAGGGTGTAGTCGAAGAGGTGGTCGTCGGTGTCGGCGGGCTTCAGGTGCAGCCCGACCGAGGTGCCCTGCGGGGCGTCCGGGACGCTTTCGATGGTGTAGGTGGAGCTGCCCGCGGCGGCTTCCCACCGCGTCCCCTCGGTCTCTCCGGCCTTCCGCGTGGTCAGCACGACCTTGTCCGCGACCATGAAGGTCGAGTAGAAGCCGATACCGAACTGGCCGATCAGCTCGCCCGCGTCCGTGCTCTGCGCCTCGGCGAGCTGTTTGCGCAGCTCCGCGGTGCCGGACTTGGCGAGCGTCCCGATCAGATCCACGACCTCCGCGCGGGACATCCCGATGCCGTTGTCGCGCACGGTGAGCGTGCGGGCCTCGGTGTCGGTCTCCAGCTCGATGTGCAGATCCGAGGTGTCGACCTCGAGATCCTTGTCGCGGTAGGACTCCAGCCGTAGCTTGTCCAGCGCGTCGGAGGAGTTCGAGATCAGCTCGCGAAGGAAGGTGTCCTTGTTGGAGTAGACCGAGTGGATCATCAGGTCGAGGAGCTGATGGGTTTCCGCCCGGAACTCGAGTTGTTCGACGTGCTCTGTCACGTCGCGATAGTACGACGGGCGAAATCGTCGAGTGCCGGAACCTCCAGGTCTGCCCGCTCGGTCATCCATTCGCGCAGCACCCGGGTGGCGCGGACGTCGTCCTCGTTGTACTCCAGCAGCCGGGTGCGCTGGCTCAGGGCGGGCTCGGCCTCGTACCCGACGGCCCGCCGGTACCAGCTCATCGATGCCTCGCCGCCTGCCTCCGGGTCGCGCCAGGAGAACCCGGCCACCGGCGCGATCTTCTTGAGCCCCTTGCCGTTCGGGCAGATGAACTGCTCAGAGACGGCCTGGAACATGTCCACCCACTCCGGCCCGTCCACGAAGGCGCGCACCTGCTCGACGCTCGGCACCCCCGGCTTGCCCGCGAAGCGCCGCGCGGACTCGTAGAGCCACTTGTCCTCGGCGGTGCGCGAGTAGCAGTAGGCGGCGAAGGTGCGGCCCGCGGCGTGCGCCTGCGCGCGGGTGCGCATGAGCCAGCTCCAGAACTCGCCGAAGGAGCGCGCCTCGTCCACCGTCGGCAGCGGATCCCAGGTGACGAAGGGGCGGTAGACGCCGTCCAGCAGGGTGCCCCACAGGTAGGCTCCGAACTCCTGGAAGCTCTCCAGGTCGACGTCGACCTCGACGTCGGCGCGCTGCACCCGCACCGGCTGCACCCGGCGCACCAGCGGCGCGCCCGCGATCCAGGCCCGCGCGGTGACGACCGCCTCGACGAACGGGCCGTGCTGCCAGTCCTCCGGCTCCGGGCCGGACCAGGCGGCCAGGTCGTCGATGGTCTGCACGCCGTGCCCGCGCAGCACCTCGGCCCGCGACCCGGGCGCCACCAGGCTGACATCCCTGCGCTCGATCAGCACGCCCTCGCAGCCCGGCCCGGCCTCGGGGCCGCGGCTCCACCACGGGCACTGCCTGCACTCCGGGATCTTCGACGGCAGCGTCGGCAGCTCGCCGCGGACCACCGCGATCCGATCCGCGTAGCGCCGGTCGTACTCGGCGAGCAGCGGGCCGAGGTCGTGCACGAGGATGCGGCTCCCCTCGTAGCCGATCACGCCGCCGACCAGGGCGGGCGAGGCGAGGCCGTGGCGCTGCAGCATCCGGTACAGGTGCGCGAGGCGCTGCTGGTCGCGCGGCTGCTGGCGCAGCTTGCGGTGCGGGTCGGGCGCGGGATTCCAGACGTGGGGGTCGGTGGTGGTCGGGTGGAAGTCGGCGGGCTCCGGCCTGCGCGGGTCGGTGACCTTGTGGTTGACCACGAGCACCGGGATGTAGCCGCCACGCTCGGCGTCGCGGAGCAGGATCTCCACGCCACCGCGGCGGCCGGTGTCCGGCTCCTGCGGCAGCAGCGCGCCCCAGATCCGCGGCGCGGCGTTCGCGCAGGCGCGCAGCGTTGCCGCGGCCCGATCGGCGGCGCGCCCCTTCGGGTCGATCACCACCCACTGCTCCGGCGCCGCGCCGACCAGCGCCGTGCGCACCTGCTGCCGGTGCAGCGCGGCCGCCTCGCGGCGCTCGATGACCCCCGCGTCCTCCCGAACGCCCGCGATCTGCTGCCCGAACGCCGCGTCCAGGTGCAGCCGGTGCCTGCATCCGATCAGGGAGCGGGCATCGATGAACGCGGGCACGCGCTCGCCCGGTTCGTCGGCCCCGGAGGCAGCGCCCCCGTCATCACCCGTGATCACGTGAAGCAGTATGAGCCCTACCCCCGACAGTTCCGCGAATCCGACGGTGGCGGCCCGCTCCCGAGCAAGTAGGGTTGGGCGCGAATTGCGTGCTCGTGACCATGGCATGACGGAGGGCCTTCGATGGGGTTGTTCACCAAGCGCAAGCGGCGTCCGAGCCGGCGGGCCGAGGCCAAGGCTCTCAAGCACAAGGCCGGGCTGGAGGCCAAGCTGGTTGCCAGGAACGACCGGAAGTCGCGGCGGGCAGAAGCGCGCACCCAGCGCAAGGTGGCCAAGGCGCAGATCGCCGCCTACCAGGCCGAGGAGAAGGCCGCCGACAAGCTGGCCGCAAAGGCCGAGCGCGATCCGTTCAGCCCCGGCCAGGTGAAGAAGTACCTCGGCGTCGCGCGGATCCTGATCCCGGTGCTCGCGCCGCTCGCCTACCGGGCCGCCACCTACGTGCGCGGGCAGCTCGACGTGCGGCGTGCGCAGCAGCTCGGGATCGGCATCGACCAGCTCGGTGACTACGCGGGCCACGGCGGCAGGCTGCAGGCGCGGATCGCGAATACCGAAGCGGCGCTGGAGAAGGTGAGCGGCGAGGGCAAGGCCGACGACACCCGCTCCTTCGTCGGCACCACCAAGGAGCGGCTGGAGAGCCTGAGCGCCGCCGTGCGCACCGCCGACCAGATGCCTGCCGCGCGCCGCCGCGCGGTGCACACCGCCGTCTCCAGCGAGCTGGCCGGGCTCGAAGCCGACGTGCTCGCGCGCCTCGGCGTGCGCTGACCGTCCCGTGCGCGCCACCCCCGATCCCGCGGGGCTCCGCGGCCCGGTGGCCGGGGGGTTGGTGGCGGCGCTCGCCGTCGCGGCGCACGGCATCGCGGGCGGGGGGTTTCCCGGCGGGGCGGATTTCGCGCTGCTGCAGGCTGTTTCGGTACTGACCGGGGCGGTCGCGGTGCTGGTCAGGCGGTCGGGGCGGTTCGCCGACGCGGCGGGGCTGCTCGCGGTGCTCGCCGGCGGTCAGTACGCGACGCACCTGCTGCTCACCGCGCACGAACACGGCACCTCGACCCCGAGCACAGCTCTGATGGTCGGTGCGCACGTGTTGGCGACCCTCCTGGTCGCAGTGGCGATTCCGGCGGCGGAGCGGTTCACGGCGCTCGCCGCCACCACGCTGCGGGCGCTGCTCGGCCCGCCCCGCGCGCAGCCGCTGCCCACGCGCCCCGCCGGGTTCCCCGGCACTCCCCTGCTCCGCGCGGCCGGACCGCTCGGTGCGATCGGTCCGCGCGCCCCGCCGGTCGGGCGCTGAACCCCGACCGACTCTCGCACCGACCGAAAGCGAATCCCCATGTACTCGACGCTCACCCGCGCCTCCGTCACGGCCGCTGCCGCCGCCGGCCTGATTCTCACCGCCTGTGGCAGCGCCGCCGCGCACGTCACCGTGGATGCCCCCGGTGCCGCCCAGGGCGGCTACTCCGTCGCCACCTTCCGGGTGCCCACCGAATCCGATACCGCGAGCACCACCGCGCTCACCGTCACCATCCCCGGCGTGCGCAGTGTGCGCACCGAGCCGCTGCCGGGCTGGACGGCCAAGGTGGAGAAGAACCCGGCGGGCGAGGTCACCGCCGTCACCTGGACCGCCGACCCCGGCAACGCCGGCGTCGGGCCCGGCCAGTTCCAGCGCTTCGTCGTCTCCATCGGCCCGCTGCCGAAGGAGCACGAGGTGAGCTTCCCCGCCACGCAGAGCTACAGCGACGGCAGCGTGGTCCGCTGGGACCAGCCCGCCGCGGCGGACGGCTCCGAGCCGGAGCGCCCGGCGCCGAGCCTGCACCTCGCCGAGGCGTCCGCCGACGGCCACTCGCACGGCGGGAGCGACACCGAGGCCGCCGCCCCGGAGAGCACCGACCAGACCGCGCGCTGGCTCGCAGGCATCGGCCTCGCCTTCGGGCTCTTCGCGGTGGCACTCGGGCTCGGCTCCGTGTTCCGCGGGCGCAGGCCGTGAGGCCGCTGCGCGCGCTCGCCATGACCGCGCTGGCCGGGCTGCTCGTCACCATGGGCACCGGCACCGCGGCCGCGCACTCGATCGTGGTCGGCAGCGTGCCGACGGACGGCTCGTCGGTGGAAGCCGGCCCGGAGCGGGTCAGCGTCACCTTCAACGAGCCGCTGCAGCCGAGCTTCCCCGCGCTCACCGTCGTCGGCCCGGACAACCACTTCTGGCAGCAGGGTGACCCGGTGGTCGACGGCGCGACGGTGAGCGTCCCGGTCGGCGAACTCGGCCCGGCAGGCACCTACACGATCGCCTTCCGGGTCACCTCCGCCGACGGCCACGCGGTGAACGGCACCCGCACCTTCACCCTGACCAGGGCGGGCAGCGGAACGCCCGGCGCCGAGGTGTCGGCGGCAGGCGAGGGGCCGGGCGGCATCCCGGTCTGGATCTTCGTCGCAGGCGGCGTGCTGATCTTCGCAGGCGGTCTCGCGATCGCGCTGGCAGGCGGCAGGGGCCGCGGAAAGCGCGCGTGACCCCGCCCTCCACCGCACGGCGCCGCGCGCTGTGGCTGCTCCCGGTGGCCGGGCTGCTCGGGGTCGGGGTGGCGTGGCTGCTCGGCCGCGGCGCCCCGGCCGAGGCGCCGGTCCGGTTGCTCGCCGACGGCCTCGGCGCCACCGTGCTCGGGCTGGCGGCGCTGCCCCGGCTCGGCGAGCGGCTGCGCCCGCCGTGGCGGCCGCTCGCCGCGGTGGCGGGCGGCTGGTGCGCGGCCGAGTTCGCGGTGCTCGTCCTGGAGGCGGCGGAGGTGGTCGACGTGCCGGTCGGCGAGCTCGGGGCAGGCGCGTTCGGTGCCTTCGTCCGGGACACCAGCGGCGGCCAGGTCGCGGTGGCGGTCCTCGCCGCCACCGCGCTGATCGCCTGCTACGGCGCGTACTCCTTCCGGGCCGGGGACGGCTCGCCGGACCTGGTGCTGGTCTTCGCCGCGGTGGCACTCGCGCTGCGCCCGATCACCGGGCACATGTCGCAGCAGCCCTTCGGTTCGGTGCTCGCCGCCGCGCACGCGCTGGCCGCCGGGCTCTGGTTCGGG
This sequence comes from Nocardia jiangsuensis, assembly GCF_042650385.1. Lineage (NCBI taxonomy): Bacteria > Bacillati > Actinomycetota > Actinomycetes > Mycobacteriales > Nocardiaceae > Nocardia > Nocardia jiangsuensis. Next base: position 720,084 of record NZ_JBHSAX010000014.1, on the reverse strand, counting down.
CTGCTCGTCGCGCTCGCGCTGGTGCTGCGCGGGCGCGGCGAGTGGGCCGCCGCGCTGCCGCGCTACTCCGCGCTCGCCGGGCCGCTGATCGCCGTGGTCGCGCTGACCGGGGTGCTGAACGGGCTGGTCCGGCTCGGCGGGGTGAGCGGGCTGGTCGACACCGGGTACGGCCGGATCATGCTCGCCAAGGCGGCGGTGCTGCTGGTGCTGGCCGGGCTCGGCTGGTGGTGGCGGCGCAGCTGGGTGCCGCGCGCGGCCGACCACCGGGTGCGCGCCGAGGATTCGCTGCGCCGGGCGATCACCGAGACGCTGATCATGGCGCTCGCCTTCGGCCTCGCCGCCACCCTCGCCGTCACCGCGTAGCCGGAATCGGGGATTACAGTGGCGGCGTGACCGTGGTGACGATCGTGGAGGACTGCGTGGCGTCGGCCGAATCCGCCTTCGCCTACGTGAACGACTACCGGAATCTGCCGACCATCCTGCACGGCCTCGAGTCCTTCACGCCGGTCGGCGCGAAGGACGAGGGGCTCGGCGCGGTCTTCGACGGCAGGATGAAGCTCGGCCCGGTCGCGCTGACCTCCCGGGTCGAGGTGACCCGCTGGACCGAGAACGCCCTCATCGAGGTGACCTCGATCAAGGGCTTCGAGATCGCCTCCACCTTCGTCTTCCACCCGAAGGGCGCCGCGCTCTGCACCATCGACGCCATCGTGGAGTACCGGGTGCCCGGCGGGCTCGCCGGGAAGGCGCTCGGCCGCACCATCGAGCCCTTCGTCAAGCTCGCGGTGAAGCACACCACCGACAACCTCGTCGCGCAGATCGCCGCCTTCCACCTGACCCGCGAGCCGTGACGCCCTCGCTCACCCAGCGCCTCGGCTACCTGTTCGGCCGCACCCTCCCCGCCTCGATGTCGGACTGGGTGCTGCGCGACCTCACCGGCCCCGGCGCCACCCGCAGGTACCTGCTGCGCATCCTGATTCCGGTGATTCCGCCGCTGCTGCTCTTCCTGCTGCTGCCCGGCCCGCTCTGGATGGGCGCCGCCATGATGGCGCTGCTCTACATCCCGCTCGTCTACTTCACCGTCGCGCTGATGTACGTCTACCGGCGGCACCGGCTGGTCCAGCACGGCCTCGACCCCGCGCTCGCCGACGCCGAGACCCGCGCCAGGGGTGCCGCCGAGCGCGCCGAGTACGAGCGCAGACACGGCCGGGGAGGCGCCGGTCACACCGGGTGAGCGGGCACAATCGGGGGCGTGACCGATACTTCGAACGTCGATTCCGTTGCGACCGCCGACCTGGCCGACGAGATCGGCCCCGAGATCCGCAGCTGCGATACCCAGTTCACGCAGTTCGGTGGCAGGGCCGCGTTCTCCGGGCGGATCACCACCATCCGCTGCTTCCAGGACAACCTGCTGGTCAAGCAGACCCTGAGTGAGCCGGGCGCGGGCAGGGTGCTGGTGGTGGACGGCGGTGCGAGCGTGCACACCGCCCTGGTCGGCGACATCATCGCCGGGCGCGGCGTCGACAACGGCTGGGCCGGGGTGATCGTGAACGGCGCCGTCCGCGACTCCGCGATCCTGCGCACCCTCGACATCGGCGTGAAGGCGCTCGGCACCAACCCGCGCAAGAGCACCCAGACCGGGTCCGGCGAGAAGGACGTGCCGGTGGAGTTCGGCGGCGTCACCTTCGTGCCCGGCGAGGTGCTCTACAGCGACCACGACGGCGTCGTGGTGCGCGCCGAGGACTAGCGGCGGCGGGGCGCGGTCACCCGGACCTGCCTGCCCGCGAGGGCGACGGTGTCACCGACCTCGAGCTGCCTGCCGCGGCGCGTCTCGACCTCGTCGTTCACCCGGACGAGCCCCGCCGCGATCACCGTCTTGGCCTCGGCGCCGGACTCGATGAGATCGGCGAGCTTGAGGAATTGGCCGAGTTTGATGGCCTCGTCCTGAATCGGGACGTCGACTGTATCCGCCATGCCACTATGCATACTCCCCCGTCGGAACGGGTGGGGCACCGGGCCGGGCAGCTGAGCGCGGCGTTCCGATTCAGTTACCATCCGGCGAACGGTCGGACACGCGGCGGGCGAAAGGCGCGGCATTCCGCCCGATCGGCACGCACACTGGTCCGGTGACTTCCACGCAGGCCGCTCCACACGCCGACACCGAGCTACCACCGGATCGGCCGACACCGCCGGTTCCGCACCGCGGCCACGGCAGGCTGCGCGAGGTTCCGCACATCGCAGCGACCGTGCTCGGCGTCTTCGCCGTGCTGATCTTCCTGTGGAGTCTCTCGCCGACCCTGCGCTGGATCACCGCGGCCCCGCGCCGGTACATCGACGACTACTACTTCGACGCGCCCGACACCAACCTCATGTGGGCGCTGCTGGTCGGGCTGCTCGCCGGTGCGCTGGCCAGCCGCAAGCGCATCGCCTGGTGGTTGCTGGTCGGTTACCTGGCGCTGTACACGATCATCAATGTCGTCACCTTCACCACGCAGGGCGATGTCAACGCGCTGGTGGCCATGGTGCTGCACCTGGCGGTGATCGGCGTGCTACTGGCCTCGTGGGGCGAGTTCTACACCCGGGTCAGGCGCGGCGCGGGGTTGAAGGCGCTCGGCGTGCTGCTCGGCGGGCTGACGCTCGGGTTCCTGGTCGGCTGGGGGCTGCTCGAACTCTTCCCCGGTTCGCTGCCCGGTGGCTGGCAGCGCCCCGGCTGGTCGCTGTACCGGGTCACCGCGGCGGTGCTCGCCGACAACGAACACTTCGACGGGCACCCGCACCCCTTCGTGAACTTCCTGCTCGGGCTCTTCGGCGCGCTCGCGCTGCTCGCCGCGGTGCTGGTGCTGCTGCGCTCGCAGCGCGCCGCCAACGCCATGACCGGCGTGGACGAGTCGGCGATCCGCGGCCTGCTCGCGCACTCCGACATCGAGGATTCGCTCGGCTACTTCGCCACCAGGCGGGACAAGGCCGTCGTCTTCGCGCCGAACGGCAAGGCGGCCATCACCTACCGCGTCGAGCTCGGCACCTGCCTGGCCAGCGGCGACCCCATCGGCAGGCGCGAATCCTGGCCGCAGGCGATCGACGAGTGGCTGCGGCTGGCCGATCGCTTCGGCTGGGCGCCCGCGGTGATGGGCGCCAGCGAACCGGGGGCCACCGCGTACCGGCGGGCCGGGCTCGCCGCGCTCCGCCTCGGCGACGAGGCGATCCTGGACACCCGCTCCTTCTCGCTGGCCGGGCCGGAGCTCAAGCAGGTGCGCCAGGCCGCCAACCGGCTGCGCAAGCAGGGCGTCACGGTGCGCATCCGGCGGCACGGCGACATTCCGGCGCGGGATTTCGAGAGCATCACCGCGCGCGCCGACGCCTGGCGGGACACCGCGGAGGAGCGCGGCTTCTCCATGGCGCTAGGCCGGCTCGGCGACCCGCAGGACGCCGACTGCCTGCTGGTCGAGGCGGTCAACCCGCAGGAGCGGGTGCTCGGCATGCTCTCCCTCGTCCCCTGGGGCCGCACCGGCGCCTCGCTGGAGCTCATGCGCCGCGACCCGGGCGCGCCGAACGGCGTGATGGAGCTGATGATCTCGCAGCTCGCGCTGAACTCCGAGCAGTACGGGATCACCCGGGTCTCGCTGAACTTCGCGGTGTTCCGCTCGGTCTTCGAGGAGGGCGGCCGGATCGGCGCGGGGCCGGTGCTGCGGATGTGGCGCGGCGTGCTGCTCTTCTTCTCCCGCTGGTGGCAGCTCGAGGCGCTGTACCGCTCGAACGTGAAGTACCAGCCGACCTGGGTGCCGCGCTTCTTCCTCTTCGAGGAGCGCAGGCAGCTGCCGCGGGTCGCGCTGGCCAGCGCGCTCGCCGAGGGCTTCCTGCCCCGCTTCGGCGCGGAGAGCGACACCGCCGTGCACACCGGGCTGCACAGCGCCGTGCCTGCGAGCGTCGCCGGGCTGCACGCCGACGGCAGCGCACCGGACTGGCCGGAGGACGAGGACAATGAGGTCCGCTCCCGGCGCCCCGAGCAGGTCCGGGTGCGGCTGGAGAAGCTCCGCAAACTCGCCGACCAGGGCATCGAGGCGTACCCGGTCGCCTACCCGCCGACGCACAGCATCGCGGCCGCGCGCCGCACCCCGCGCGGCACGACGGTCCGGGTCTGCGGGCGGCTGCTGCGGATTCGTGACTACGGCGGGGTGATCTTCGCGCTGCTGCGCGACTGGTCCGGCGAGATTCAGCTGCTCATCGACCGCGACCGGGTCGGGGCCGAGCGCAGCGCCGAGTTCACCGAGTACTTCGACCTCGGCGACCTGATCGAGGTGAGCGGCCAGCTCGGGGTCAGCAGGCGCGAGGAGCTCTCGCTGCTCGCGGCCGACTGGCGGATGCTCGGCAAGTGCCTGCACCCGCTGCCGGACAAGTGGAAGGGGCTCGCCGACCCCGAGGCCAAGGTCCGCCAGCGCTACGTGGACATGGCGATCAACGCCGACACCCGCGAGGTGATGGCCAAGCGCAGCGCGGTGCTGCACTCGCTGCGCGACTCCCTGCACGGCGCCGGCTTCCTCGAGGTGGAGACGCCGATCCTGCAGCAGGTGCACGGCGGCGCCAACGCCACCCCGTTCCGCACCCACATCAACGCCTACGACCTCGACCTCTACCTGCGCATCGCGCCCGAGCTGTACCTCAAGCGGCTCTGCGTCGGCGGCATGGAGAAGGTCTTCGAACTGGGCCGTACCTTCCGCAACGAGGGCGTCGACTTCAGCCACAACCCCGAGTTCACCATCCTGGAGGCCTACGAGGCGCACAGCGACTACCAGCGCATGATGCACCTCTGCCGGCGCCTGATCCAGGAGGCCGCGGTCGCCGCCAACGGCGCCGAGGTGGCGCTGCGCCCCACCGACGGCGGCGGGTACTCCGAGGTCGACATCTCCGGCGAGTGGACCGTGAAGACGGTGCACGGCGCGGTCTCCGAGGCGCTCGGCACCGACATCACGCCCGCGACCGGGGTGACCAGGCTGCGCGAGCTCTGCGATGCCGCCGACATCCCGTTCCAGCACAACTGGGACGCCGGGCAGATCGTGCTGGAGATGTACGAGCACCTGGTGGAGTCGCGCACCGAGCGCCCCACCTTCTACTGCGACTTCCCCACCTCGGTCTCCCCGCTCACCCGGTCGCACCGCAGCATCGCCGGCGTCGCCGAGCGCTGGGACCTGGTGGCGTGGGGCGTCGAGCTCGGCACCGCCTACAGCGAGCTCACCGACCCGATCGACCAGCGGCAGCGGCTCACCGAGCAGTCGCTGCTCGCCGCCAACGGCGACCCGGAGGCCATGGAGCTGGACGAGGACTTCCTGCAGGCGCTGGAGCACGCCATGCCGCCGACCGGCGGGCTCGGCATGGGCGTCGACCGGATCGTCATGCTGATCACCGGCCGCAGCATTCGGGAGACGCTGCCCTTCCCGCTGGTCAAGCCGCGCTGACCGCGTCCTGCCCCCCGAACTGGGGGCGGTGAAGGCCGAATCACCCTGTTAGGGTTCGACATTCGGCGCCAGGGAGGACGCCGCTCACATCTCGGAGGGAAATTCGTCGTGCCTGTCGGCCTGCTCGTCACATCGGGGTTGCTCGATCCGCTGCTGTCCGCTCGACCAGATCCGGTCCTGCTCGCCGACGCGCTCGAGGCGCGCAAGCGCGGGGGAAGCCGCGGGAGCGGAGGCGGGGGGATCGGGGCGTTCGCCGTCGGGCTCGTCTGCCTCGGGCTGGTCGCGGCGATCGTCATCGGGTTGGTGCTGCGCAGTCGGAAGTCGGGAACCTCGAACCCGCCGGGGGCCGGGGGGCAGGTGGGCCATGGCGTCCAACCGGGTCACGGCGCGCAGCACGGGTTCGCCGGCGGACCCGGCGGTGGACAGCCCGGGTACGGCCCGCAACAGGGGTACGGAGCCGCGCCGGGTTACGGCACCGGCCCGAGTGCCCAACCCGCCTACGGTGCCCAGCCGAACTACGGCTCGCAGCCGGGTTACGGCACCGCACCCGGCGCCCAGCCGAGCTACGACTCACAGCCGGGTTACGGCACCGCACCCGGCGCCCAGCAGAGTTACGGCTCGCAGCCGGGTTATGGCACGCTACCCGGCGCGCAGCCGAACTACGGCGGCCAACCGGGTTACGGCACCGGCCCCGGTGCCCAGCCCGCCTACGGCTCCCAGCCGAGCTACGGCGCCCCGGTGCAACCGAACACCCAGGACCGCGGCCGCCCCGGCGGCCAATGGCCCCCGCACTGAGCGAAGAAAAGCACGCCCCCGCGTAAACGCCACGCGCTCCGAGCGCGATCTTGAAGCAGGCCACCGGGCCGGAACCGCACCCGCGGGCAAACCCGGCGGCTAGCCTTGATATTCGGCTCCGGGAGGAGGCCGAACCCGCCGACGAGGGGAACACCATGTATCTCGACCTGCTCACCCAGGCCCCGCTGCTCGACCCGCACATCTGGGCCAGCCCGGACGTCCTGACCTCGGTCATCGACTACGAGGCGGCCAAGAAGAAGAAGTCCCGCGGCGGCGGCCTGATCTTCGGCGGCATCTGCTGCCTGCTCGTCGTCGTGCTCATCGTGGTCGGCATCTACCTGCTCACCAAGCGCAAGAAGCAGCAGTAGCGCCGGATACGGTGGACGGGTGCAGCTCATCTTCGTCCGCCATGCCCAGCCGGTCCGCATCGTGGGCTCGCAGGCCCCCGCCGACCCGGAACTGGCCCCGCTCGGGACCGACCAGGCCGCGCGGGTGCCGGAGGCGCTGCGGCACCACCGGCGGATCACCCGGATCGTGAGCAGCCCACAGCGGCGCGCCCTGGAGACGGCGGCGCCCGCGGCGGCCGCGCTCGGGCTGGCGGTCGAGGTCTGCGACGACCTCGCCGAGTACGACCGCGACCTGCCCGCCTACATCCCGATCGAAGACGCGAAGACCGAGTTCCGCGCCGCCTACGACCGGATCAAGGCGGGCCACCTGCCGGAGCAGATCGACGGCCCCGCCTTCGCGGCAAGGGTCGCGGCGGTCGTCACCGATCTGGTGAAGGCCGCCGACCCCGCCGACACCGTGCTCGCCTTCGCGCACGGCGGCGTGGTGAACGTGACGCTGCAGGATGTGCTCGGGCTGCCCCGCCCGCTGACCTTCCCGATCGACTACTGCTCGATCACCCGGATCCTGTACTCGCGCAACGGCGATCGAACCGTCGCGACGGTGAACGAGAACGCGCACGTCTGGGATCTGCTGCCGCGCAACCTGGAGTCCTGACCCCGCACAGCAGACTGCCGGCCGCGTCGCGTCGCAACGACCACCGCGACGACCATCGGGCGCCGGATCGGTTCCGGCAGTTCCTCCCACCCACCGGCTCGACGCTCTGAGCCGAGTACGACGAAGGCCACCGCCCGAATCGGGCGATGGCCTTCGTCGTGGTTACCGAACCGTCAGGCCATGCCCGCGATCCAGTCGTGCATCCAGCGGACCGCGCTCTTGCCGCCGTCCACCCGGTAGCTGCCGTACAGGGTGTGCGCCTGCGAGCTGTAGAACCGCTCCAGATCCTTCACCCGCTGCTCGTTGGCCGACTCGCTGAGCTGGCCCTGCAGCGTCGGCACGCCGCCGTGCGCCATCAGGTCGTTGATGATGGAGCCGGCTTCCTGCTGGTAGCGGCCCATGTTGGCGACGTTGGCCTCCGAGCTCATGGCGAGGAAGCCGGCGAAGCGGGTGATGAAGTCGTCGGTCGCGGTGGCGCAGTAGAGGTCGTCCACCGCGCAGATGGTGCGGGTGCGGTCGCTGATCCAGCCGAAGCCGCCGACCCGGGGCCCGCCCGCCCCGGCGCCGCCCGCCACCGGGCCGACCTGCACGTCGGTCGGGGAGCGGCGCGGGTCGGAGATGAGCCCGACGCCCGCGATGCGTTCCGGCGGGACCACGCCGAGCCCGGTGCCGATATCGGCGGCCAGATCACCGGCCGCGTCCGCGCCCTGGCTGTAGCCGACCAGCGCGATCTGGGTGGCCCCGCAGGCCCGCGCCATATCGCCGATCAGCCCGCGAGCGGCGTTCACGGCCTCCTTCTTGGAGTTGCCGTAAACCTCGCCCTCCCACGGGAACGCGGTGGCGGAGTAGGTGACGTAGTCCACCTTCGCCGAGCGCGGCAGGTTGTTGGTGACCCCGGCCAGCATCCCCGGCCCCGGCTCCTTGTCGCGCCCCGTCTCCCAGGTGCCGGGGATCGCGACCACGTACAGGCTGGGGCAGCCGGGATCCGCGACCGCGGTCCCGGTGCCGCCGAGCACCATGCCGGAAACGAGTGCCGCGGACGCACCGAGAGCCGCGACGACCTTCTTCAACTGCATTCCGCTCCAGTTCCAAACCGTTGCCCCCGCAGGAGCGAGCCCGACAAGTTGCCGCCTCGATGCTGTACTCGACGCGTTTCAAGCCTGTGCACGGCGGGTGAACAGTTCTCACCCCGGGGTCGTTGCCACCGGACCCCATCCCAAGATCACCGGCACACCGCCGACCACAATAGAGGTACCGCCGAGACAACGCCATCCGAACCCCGGACTTGTCCGATTACCTCGATACTCCGGCCGCCCGCTGGTCCGGCGAGTGCAGGGCCGCGGTCCCGACTCGCATGGGCAGCTCCGCAAACTGTGCGATTCCTGTTGAGCTACAACGTATTCGACGGTCGCACGATCACCGATCTCGACGTCGTAGAAGTTCCGCCCGCAAACCACACCTGATCCCCGAGGTCGGTCAACACGATTCCGGTGGCACGCTTGCTGTTCCAACGCCATATCTCCCCATCGGCATCGACCCGCCCGGTCCCGGAGACGCGAAAGGCGCCTGTGGACTCCGTTGTCCACAGGCGCCCGCCTTCCCCCTGCCGGGGAAAATCGAGGTCAGCGCTGGGCGACCATGGTGGGGGTGATGGGCGCGGGCAGCGCGGTCTCGCCCTCCAGGTAGCGGTCGACGGCGGCGGCGGCCGCGCGGCCCTCGGCGATGGCCCAGACGATCAGCGACTGGCCGCGGCCCATGTCGCCGGCGACGAAGACGCCGGGGACGTTGGTGGCCCAGCCCTTGTCGCGCTGGACGTTGCCGCGCTGGTCGTAGCCGACGCCGAGATCGGTGAGGAGCCCGCCCTTGTCCGGGCCGACGAAGCCCATGGCGAGCAGCACCAGGTCGGCCTCGAGGGTGAACTCGGTGCCGTCGACCTTCTCGAAGCGGCCGTTGACCATCTTCACCTCGTGCGCCTGCAGCCCGGTGACGGTACCGTCGGCGCCGACGAAGCGCTCGGTGTTCACCGAGAAGACCCGCTCGCCGCCCTCCTCGTGGGCCGAGGAGACCCGGTACATGAGCGGGTAGGTCGGCCACGGGGTGGAGCCGGCGCGCTCCTCCGGCGGGCGCGGCATGATCTCGAACTGGTGCACCGAGGCGGCGCCCTGGCGGTGCGAGGTGCCGAGGCAGTCGGCGCCGGTGTCGCCGCCGCCGATGATGACGACCTTCTTGTCCCGCGCGTTGATCGGCGGGAGGCCGCGCTCGTCGGTGACGTCGTCGCCGAGCTGAACCCGGTTGGCCCAGGGCAGGAACTCCATGGCCTGGTGGATGCCGGCCAGCTCGCGGCCGGGGATCGGCAGGTCGCGGGCCTGGGTGGCGCCGCCGGAGAGGACGACGGCGTCGAACCGCTCGCGCAGCTCGTCGGCGGTGATGTCGACGCCGACGTTCACGCCGGTCCGGAAGATGGTGCCCTCGGCCTCCATCTGCGCCATCCGGCGGTCGATGAAGCGCTTCTCCATCTTGAATTCCGGGATGCCGTAGCGGAGCAGCCCGCCGATGCGGTCGGCGCGCTCGAACACCGTGACGGTGTGGCCCGCCCGGGTCAGCTGCTGCGCGGCGGCCATGCCCGCCGGGCCGGAGCCGACCACGGCGATCTTCTTGCCGGTGAGCCGGGTCGGGTACACCGGGGCGACCCAGCCCTCGTCGAAGGCGTTCTCGATGATCTCGACCTCGACCTGCTTGATGGTCACCGGGTCCTGGTTGATCCCGAGCACGCAGGAGGCCTCGCACGGCGCCGGGCACAGCCGCCCGGTGAACTCCGGGAAGTTGTTCGTGGCGTGCAGCCGGTCGATGGCGTCGCGCCAGTTGTCCTTGTAGACGAGGTCGTTCCAGTCGGGAATCAGGTTCCCGAGCGGACAGCCGTTGTGACAGAACGGGATACCGCAGTCCATGCAGCGGCTGGCCTGGGTGCGGAGGGTGTCGTGCGAGAAATCCTCGTACACCTCCTTCCAGTCCATCAGCCGGAGCGGAACCGGGCGCCGCTTGGGCAGCTCCCGTGCGGTGTGCTTCAGAAAACCCTGGGGGTCAGCCACGAGCGGCCTCCATAATCGCAGCGTCGACGTCCCGGCCGGCCTTCTCGGCCTCGGAGATCGCCAACAGGACCTTCTTGTATTCGCGCGGCATGACCTTCACGAAGTGGTTCACCTGCTGCGACCAATCGCCGAGAATGCGATCGGCCACCACGGAACCGGTCTGCTCGCGGTGCTCGGCGATGATGTCGCGCAGCCAGGTGAAATCGTCACCCGAGAGCTGCTCCACCGCCTCGCTCTGCTCCGGGTTCACCTTCGCGGCGAAGGTGCCGTCCGGGTCGTAGACGATGGCGACGCCGCCGGACATGCCCGCACCGAAGTTGCGCCCGGTCTCGCCGAGGATCACCACCCGGCCGCCGGTCATGTACTCGCAGGCGTGGTCACCGACGCCCTCGACCACCGCGACGGCGCCCGAGTTGCGCACCGCGAACCGCTCGCCGACCACGCCGCTGATGAACGCCTTGCCGTTGGTCGCGCCGAACAGGATCACGTTGCCCGCGATGATGTTCTCCGCGGCCACGAAGTCGGCCGGTGCGTTCGGCGAGGGCCGGACCACCAGGTGGCCGCCGGAGAGCCCCTTGCCGACGTAGTCGTTGGCATCGCCCTGCACCCGCAGCGTGATGCCCGCGGGGACGAAGGCGCCGAAGCTGTTGCCCGCGGAGCCGGTGAAGGTGATGTCGATGGTGTCGTCGGGGAGCCCGGCGCCGCCGTAGAGCTTGGTCACCTCGTGGCCGAGCATGGTGCCGACGGTGCGGTTCACGTTGGAGATCTTGGTCTCGAACTTCACCGCCTTGCCGCGCTCCAGCGCGTCCCGGCTCTGCGTGATGAGCTGCTGGTCGAGCGCCTTGTCCAGGCCGTGATCCTGGGTCTTGGTGCAGCGGCGGTCCTGGTACATGAACGCCGTCTCGACGTCGTCCAGGATCGGCGAGAGGTCGAGCTTGCTCGCCTTCCAGTGCTGCTTGGCCTTGCTGGTGTCGAGCAGGTCGACCCGGCCGATGGCCTCGTCCAGGGTGCGGAAGCCGAGCGAGGCCAGCAATTCGCGCACCTCCTCGGCGACGAAGAGGAAGAAGTTCTCGACGAACTCCGGCTTGCCGGTGAAGCGCTCGCGCAGCACCGGGTTCTGCGTGGCGACGCCGACCGGGCAGGTGTCCAGGTGGCAGACGCGCATCATGATGCAGCCGGAGACCACCAGCGGCGCGGTCGCGAAGCCGTACTCCTCGGCGCCGAGCAGCGCGCCGATCATCACATCGCGGCCGGTCTTCATCTGACCGTCCACCTGCACGACGATCCGGTCGCGCAACCCGTTGAGCAGCAGCGTCTGCTGGGTCTCGGCCAGGCCGAGCTCCCAGGGGCCGCCCGCGTGCTTGAGCGAGGTGAGCGGCGAGGCGCCGGTGCCGCCGTCGTGCCCGGAGATCAGCACCACGTCGGCGTGCGCCTTGGAGACGCCCGCGGCGACGGTGCCGACGCCGGGCTCGGCGACAAGTTTCACGTGAATCCGAGCCTGCGGGTTCGCGTTCTTCAGGTCGTGGATCAGCTGGGCCAGATCCTCGATGGAGTAGATGTCGTGGTGCGGCGGGGGCGAGATCAGCCCGACGCCGGGCGTCGAGTGCCGCACCTCGGCGACCCACGGGTACACCTTGTGCGCGGGCAGCTGGCCGCCCTCGCCCGGCTTGGCGCCCTGGGCCATCTTGATCTGGATGTCGCTGCAGTTGGTCAGGTAGTGCGCGGTCACGCCGAAGCGGCCGGAGGCCACCTGCTTGATCGCGCTGCGCCGCCAGTCGCCGTTCTCCTCGACCTCGAAGCGGGCCGGGTGCTCGCCGCCCTCGCCGGAGTTGGAGCGGCCGCCGAGCCGGTTCATGGCGATGGCAAGCGTCTCGTGCGCCTCGGCCGAGATGGAGCCGTAGCTCATCGCGCCGGTGGAGAAGCGCTTGACGATCGCGGTGGCCGGCTCGACCTCCTCGATCGGGATCGGCGAGCGCGCGCCGGTGCGGAACTGGAAGAGCCCGCGCAGCGAGGCCAGCCGCTCGGACTGGTCGTCCACCAGCTTGGTGTACTCCTTGAAGACCGAGTACTGCCCGCTGCGGGTGGCGTGCTGCAGCTTGAAGACGGTGTCCGGGTTGAACAGGTGGTACTCGCCCTCGCGGCGCCACTGGTACTCACCGCCCACCTCGAGCTCGCGGTGCGCGCGCTCGTTGCGGTTCTCCAGGAAGGCGACGCCGTGCCGCGCGGCGACGTCGGCGGCGATCTCGTCGAGGCCGATGCCGTCCAGGTGCGAGCGCAGCCCGGTGAAGTACTCGTCGACCAGCTCCTGGGACAACCCGATGACCTGGAAGAGCTGCGCGCCGTTGTACGAGGCGAGGGTGGAGATGCCCATCTTGGACATCACCTTGAGCACGCCCTTGCCCGCGCCCTTGATGTAGTTGGCGACGGCCGCGCGGTAGTCGGCCCTGATGTCGCCGGTGCTGCCGGGCATGGCGAGCGCGCCGCGCTCCAGCATGTCCTCCAGCGACTCGAAGGCCATGTACGGGTTCACCGCGCCCGCGCCGAAGCCGACGAGGGTGGCCATGTGGTGCACCTCGCGGGCGTCACCGGCCTCCACGATCAGCCCGACCATGGTGCGGGTGCGCTCGCGCACCAGGTGGTGGTGCACCGCGGCGGTGAGCAGCAGCGACGGGATCGGCGCCAGCTTCTCGTTGGACTCGCGGTCGGAGAGCACGATGATCCGCGCCCCGCCCTCGATCGCGGCCGAGACCTGGGTGTTGATCGCCTTCATCGCCTGGCGCAGCCCCTTGCCGCCCTTGGCGACCGGGTACAGCCCGCGCACGACCACCGAGCGCAGCCCGGGCTGCGAGCCGTCGTCGTTGATGTGCACCAGCTTGGCGAGCTCGTCGTTGTCCAGGATCGGGCCCTCGATGGCGATCTGCCGGCACGACTCCACGCTGGGGTGCAGCAGGTCGCCCTCGGGGCCGAGGTTGCGCTTCAGGCTGGTGACGACCTCTTCCCGGATCGCGTCCAGCGGCGGGTTGGTGACCTGCGCGAAGATCTGCGAGAAGTAGTCGAAGAGCAGCCGTGGCCGGGCGGAGAGCACCGCGATCGGGGTGTCGGTGCCCATCGAGCCGAGCGCCTCGCCGCCGGTCTTCGCCATCGGCGAGAGCAGCAGGTTCAGCTCCTCGGTGGTGTAGCCGAAGATCTGCTGCCGGATCAGCACCCGGTCGTGCGACATGTGCACGTGCGGGCGGTCGGGCAGGTCGGAGAGCTTCTTGACGCCCTCGTCCAGCCACTCCTGGTACGGGTGCTCGGCGGCCAGCGTCGCCTTGATCTCCTCGTCGCCGACGATCCGGCCCTGGGCGGTGTCGACCAGGAACATCCGGCCCGGCTGCAGCCTGACCTTCCTGACCACCTTGGACGGGTCGATGTCGAGCACGCCGACCTCGGAGGCCATCACGACGAGGCCGTCGTCGGTGACCCAGATCCGGCTGGGGCGCAGGCCGTTGCGGTCGAGCACGGCGCCGACGACCGAGCCGTCGGTGAAGCAGACCGATGCCGGGCCGTCCCACGGCTCCATCAGCATCGAGTGGTACTGGTAGAAGGCCCGGTTGGCCGGGTCCATCGTCTCGTTGCGTTCCCAGGCCTCGGGAATCATCATCAGCACGGCGTGCGGGAGGCTGCGGCCGCCGAGGTGCAGCAGCTCGAGCACCTCGTCGAAGCGGGCGGTGTCGCTGGCCCCCGGCGTACAGACCGGGAAGATCTTCTCCAGCCGGTTCTTGCCCGCCTGGTCGATGCCGAAGACCTCGCTGCGCAGCAGCGCCTCGCGCGCGCGCATCCAGTTCTCGTTGCCGGTGACGGTGTTGATCTCACCGTTGTGCGCGACCCGGCGGAACGGGTGCGCCAGCGGCCAGGAGGGGAAGGTGTTGGTGGAGAACCTGGAGTGCACGATGCCGAGCGCGCTCTCCACCCGGTCGTCCTGCAGGTCCAGGTAGAAGGCGCGCAGCTGCGGGGTGGTGAACATGCCCTTGTAGACGAAGGTCTGCCCGGACAGGCTGGGGAAGTAGACCGTCTCCCTGCCGGTCGCGCCCTCGCCCGCGCCCTGCTTGCCGAGCTCGTGCTCGACCCGCTTGCGGATGACGTAGGCCCTGCGCTCCAAATCCATGCCGGAGAGCTGCTCGGCGGCGTTCTTCGGGGAGGCGATGAAGATCTGCCGGAAGGTCGGCATGGCGTCGCGCGCGAGCGCGCCGAGCGAGCTCTCGTCGATCGGCACCTCGCGCCAGCCGATGACCTCGAGCCCCTCCTCCTTGACGATCTTCTCCACGCCGTACGCGGCCCGCGCCGCCTCGCGGCGGGCCTGCGGCAGGAAGGCGATACCGGAGGCGTAGGAGCCTTCGGCGGGCAACTCGACGCCGGCCACGGCACGGAAGAAGCGGTCGGGAAGCTGGATCAGGATGCCTGCGCCGTCGCCGGAGTTCGGCTCGGCACCCGCGGCGCCGCGGTGCTCCAGATTCAACAGAGCCGTAATAGCCTTGTCGACGATGTCGCGGCTGCGGCGGCCGTGCATGTCGACGACGAACGCGACGCCACAGGAGTCGTGCTCGTTCGCCGGATCATAGAGACCGATGGGTCCGGGTGACCGGTGGCCGGGAAGTTGCGTCATGCCTCTGCCTTCAGGAAGTAGGCGATCGAGGAGCGGGGCCATCGCAGTAGCGGCCATCTCGTTCGAACGCCTGGTCAAGACTGCGTCCGTACGTTCCGAATCCAGCCGCGCTGATGGTCTCGGCGTGCAGTCACGTCTCCAGTTGTCCACCCGCAGGGTGTTACGTGTGGGCTGCTCGGCGGTAACGAAGCGCTGGGGCGATCGCTACCTCCGTGCGGGTGGCCGCCCGCTACCTGAGCACCGACTCGGGGCTGCGGCGCGCGGGGCGGCAGGCCGGACGGTGTCCGGCGTAAGAGCAAACGATAAGTCAGGTCCGAAGCCCAACCAACTCAGATTCAATGGAAATCGGGTCTAGCTGGGCTTCTTCATGCGGTCCTCCACTTTGTACGCGTTGTCCAGTGTAAGGCAGGGCTCGCGGGCGGATCGATCCCCTGGCACCGGGTGCCAGCGACACGACGCACCCGGGTTTCGGCGGCGAAACCCGGGTGCGGAACTGAAGAAGCAGCGCCCACCTGCGTCGATACAGATTTCCCCGGCGGAGGGGAGAACAAACCAGCCGCACTGCGGCTAACTCCGGTGCGCGCTGGCTGAGACGGATATGACAGGGATGTGACAAGCGGGTGACGCGATCCGACCGTCCGGCATCTTTGTTCCGGCGCGGAGTCCGGCACACTTTCGGCTAACTCGTCGAGTGGGGTTCACCACAGACCGGGCGTCCGGTCCAGCGCCGGCACCCCGTTGGCGCTGCGGGGCAACGGCTTCCGTGTGAACTCGACCACATCGCCGCGCACCCCCTCGAAGCGTCGGCCGGATGCTGTCACTCTGTGAACGCCCCGGTCCGCCACCGACACGGAGGATGTGGAAATCCATGACCGTGACCGGACTGTTCATCCGGCTCGGCGGTGCACCGGCCGATGCCCCCGCGCTGCCGCACGAGCGCTCCGGCTACGTCACCACCGGTGTGGCCGTATTCGGATTCGCCCTGGTCGCGGGCGGTGTCACCGGCGCAGCGGCGGTTCCCGCGCTCCCGCTCGCCGGTGCCATCGCGGTCGGCGCCGCGGCCGCGGTCTTCGCCGCGCTGGTCGGGCGCGCCTGCGCCACCGCACGTCCCGGCCGCATGCCGGACCCGCTCGGTACCGCCGGGCGCGCGCTGCTCGCGGTGTCGACCGGCGTCGTCCTCGCCGAACTCGCCGCGACCGTGCTCTTCGCCGGTACCGTCGAGCGGACCCTCGACGACCGCGCGCAGGCCGCTGCGGAGTCCGGACCCGCGGTCATCGCCGCCCGCACCGAGCTGGAGCTTGCCCGCGCCGAGCGCATCGCGCTGGATGCCGCCTTGGCCACCGCGCGCGCCGATATCGACACCGCCCTCGTCACCGCGCGCTGCGAGTTCAATCCCGGCCCCGGTTGCCCGGACACCAGGATCACCGGGGTGCCCGGCGCCGGCCCCGAGGCGCGGACCGCCAACGAGTTGCTCGCCGACGCCAGGGCCCGTCTCGCCACCACCGAGCAGCGGGTACCCGCGCTGGACCAGCGAGTTCGCAGCGCCGAGCGGGAGCTGGGCACGAGTGCCGAAGCCGCTGTCACCGATCGCGGGCTCGGCGCCCGCGCCTCGGCTATGAACGAGCGCGCCGCGCTGCTCCCCCGGCTGCTCTGCCTGCTGGTCTTCGTGGCGCTGGCGCTGCTCCCGCTGCTGCTGCGGCGCTGGCGCGGCGACACCACCTTCGACCGCAGGATCGCCGCCGATCTGGTGCGCGACCGGGCCGAGCGGGAGGCGGACGCCGCCATCGCGGTGCGCCGCGCGCAGACCCGAACCGAGACCGAGCGGGTGCGGGCCGAGCAGGAGCTCACCGCCGTGCGGCTGGTCGCCGACGCCGATACCGCGATCGACCGGGAGCGCCAGCGCACCCGGGTGATCGCGGCCATCGGCGGGCTGGAGATCGGGATCACCGAGCCGTCGCCGCGGGAGGCCGGGCCCCTGCCCGGCGACCGGGAAGGCACGCCCGCGCTGCCCGCGGGGGTGACGCTCGAGCCGGTGCGCGTCACCGGCCTGCCCGCGCGCACCGACCCGGACGCCGTGCGCCTGCCCGTCCTCGGCACGGTGCCGTTCTCCGGCACCGCCGTCCGGCTCGTCCGGCCGTTCGTGCCCGGCGTCGTCGCCGATGCCATCGGCACCGCCGCCCAGCCGCTGCGGATCGCGGTGCGGGCGCTGGAGGAGATGGAGGAGGTCACCTTCACCGTCCGGCGGACTCGCGCCGTGCGGGTCGGTGCGGTCCTGGAGGGCCGGGCGGAGCATCCGGTGGTCGCCACCGTGGCACCGCCGTACGACCCGGACCCCGCCGGTCCCGGTCGGCACCCCGCTCTGCCCGAGCCGAAGGAGCCGGATGCCATCGCCCCGGCGAGGTAGGCCGCGGCTCCGGTGCACCGACCGACCCCTCCCGCCGCCCGGCGGACAAGCCCGAGCCGGGCGCGACCACGGTCTCTAGGCTGCGTCCATGACCTTCGGTGACCGATATGCCCGAGACTGACGCCGCGGTGCAGCCTGCCCCCGCCGCGCCGACGGTGGCCGGCGCACCGTGGGGCTCCCCGCTGCTCGGCACCGTCGAGGAGCCGGCCGGGCTGCGCCGGCTCCGGATCCAGGGGCTGCTCACCGTCTCCATCGTGCTCGCCAACTTCGTCGGCGTCGTCGTCTCGATCGCGCTGATCGGCTTCGTGCTGCCCGGCCCGTCGGTCTTCACCGGCGACCTGCTGCTGAGTGTGATCGCGGCGCCGGTCTACGCGCTGGTCGCGATCCTGATCGGGGTCTGGTGGGGCACCACCGGCGGGCTGCGCGCGCTGCGCTGGGCCATCGACCCGGACCACGTGCCGACCGAGGCCGAGCAGATCGCCGCCGGGCGGGTGCCGCGCACGCTGGTGCTCTACCAGGCGGCGCTCTGGCTGGGCGGGGTCACGCTGCTTACCGTGCTGGCCGGGCTCGCCGACCCGCGCTTCATCCCCAAGGTCTCGCTCGGCATCGCGTTCAGCGCGATCGTGGTGTGCGCCAACAGCTACCTGCTCATCGAGTTCGCGCTGCGGCCGGTGACCGCGCGGGTGCTGGACGCGGCGCCGACCCGCAGCAGGCGCGGCATCGGCGTCTTCGGCCGCACCCTGCTGGTCTGGATGCTCGGCTCCGGCGTCCCGGTCGCGGGCACCATGGTGGTCGCGATCCTGGCGCTGGCCAGGGACGATGTCAGCGCGGCGCGGCTCGCGGTCTGCGTGCTCTCGTTCGGTGGCGCCACCCTGGTCTTCGGGCTGGTCCTGCTGGCGCAGACGCTCTCCGCGACGGTCGCGCCGATCAACGGCGTGCGCCGCGCGCTGCGGCAGGTCGAAGACGGCAGCCTGGACGCCGCCGTCGTCGTCTACGACGGCACCGAGCTCGGCGAGCTGCAGAGCGGCTTCAACCGCATGGTCGCCGGGCTGCGCGAGCGCGAGCAGATCAGGGACCTGTTCGGCAGGCACGTCGGCCGCGACGTCGCCGCGGCGGCGCTGGAGCGCGACCCGGTGCTCGGCGGCATGGAGACCGACGCCGCCACGCTCTTCATCGACATCGTCGGCTCCACCGCCATGGCCGCGAGCAGGCCTGCGCCGGAGATCGTCGCCATACTCAACCGCTTCTTCGCCGTGGTCGTGGCCGAGGTCGAGCGCCACGGCGGGCTGCTCAACAAGTTCGAGGGCGATGCCGCGCTCGCGGTCTTCGGCACCCCGGCGCCGCTCGCCGACGCGGCGGGGTCGGCGCTGGCCTGTGCCCGCGCCATCCGCGAAAGGCTGGTCGGCGCGAGCGATTTCACCGCCGCCATCGGGGTCGCGGCCGGGCGGGTGGTCGCGGGCAATGTCGGCGCGCGGCAGCGCTACGAGTTCACCGTGATCGGCGACGCGGTGAACCAGGCGGCCCGGCTCTGCGAACTCGCCAAGCGCGAGCCGCTGCTGGTCCTCAGCTCGGAGAGCACGGTGCGCGCCGCCGACCCGGCCGAGGGCGCGCACTGGGAACTCGGCGAATCGGTGACACTGCGCGGGCGTCCGGAGCCGACGCGGCTGGCCCGCCCGTCCGGTTAGACTCGCCGCGTGTCACCTGCCGCTGCCCCGGCCGGTGCCGTCGGGGTGGGAGGTGATCCGGTACCAGGCTCCCCTGGCACGACGGTCCCGGTGCGCCCGCTCAGCTTCCGCGAACAGCTCGACGAGCCGTTCGCGCTGATCCAGGCGAACGTCGTCGCGCTCGCGGTGCTCACCGGCGCCGGGATCGCGCTGGCCGAGACGCTGGTCTTCGGGGTGACGGCGCTCTGCTCCGAGCTGAGCGGCGGGTCGGACGCCGGTATCGCGTGGGGGGCCGTGCTCGGTAGCGCGCTCGCGATCCTGCTGCTGCGCTTCCTGATCCGGGGCTGCACCGTCGCGCTCGGTCTGGCGACGCTCTCCGGCGATCGGCCGGGACCGGTTGCCGCGCTGGCGGCACTGCGCCCCCGGCTCGGTGGGCTGCTGCGCTTCCAGCTCTGGTTCACCGGCGTCGGCGTACTGGTCGGCGGGGTCGTGGTGCCGCTGACCGGAGGGGCGGGCGTGCTGTGGCTCGCCTACCTGCGCGCGCGGTACTACCTGGTGATCCCGCTGCTGCTCGGGGAGCGGCTGCCCTACGGGGCGGCCGTCGCCCGCTCCCGGCTGCTTGCCGACCGCGCGAGCTGGTCGCTGGCCTGGCTCTGGATCTGCCGGATGCTGCTGCTCACCGTGCTCGCGGTGCCGCTGTTCGCCATCCCGCTCTACCTCTCCGACTACACCGGCACGCGCCGCTGGGCGGTGATCCTGCTGATCACCGGCGGTGTGCTGGTGATCGCCGCGATCGGCGAGCTGATCGACGCCGCGGGCCGGGTCGTCTGCTACGTCGACCGGCGCTGCCGCCGCGAGGGATTGGACATCGTTGTCACCGGCGGTGCCCGGTGAGCCCCGACCTGAGCAAGCGCGGCCCGGAGACGCCCGCCGCCCCCCGGCTCGGCCCCGCGGCCGAGCACCGGGCCGCGTCGGAGGCGGCGGCGGCGCGCCGCGACTACGACACCGCGCTGCGCGAGCGCTTCCGCGCGGTACTGCGCGGCCTGGAGCAGAACGGCACGCTCGAGGTCCGCCGCTCGCGCACCGCGCAGGAGACCGCGGACGACGCCTCCACCACGCTCCCCCTGGAATCCGCTACCCCGCTGCACCCGGCGGCCGGTTCATTCGACGAGGTCGTCTACGGCGGTAGGCACGCCACCGAGGACGAGTACCGCAGGCTCGAGTACGCCGATCGCTACTCCGCGGGCGCACCGGCCCCGGCCCCGGAGCTCGAGGAGCGCCCCGAGGTGGAGAGCCAGGGGCGCAAACGCCGCCGCGCCCGGCCGGAACTGCCGCAGCTGTTGCGCAACCCGCGATTCTGGGGAATGCTCGCCGCCGCGATCGCCAGCGGCTTCCTGCTCTACGCCCTGCTCCAGGGCTGCGGCGCCCCCTCGGCCCCGCCGCAACCGCCACCGCCCGAGCTGCCGCCACCGCCACCCGACTACCCGGACGACATCGACTTCCCCGGTTTCGGCCCTGGCTCGGACTCCATCTTCAGCCGTCTCCCCGCCCCGCTCGCCTTCGGCGGGCTGCAGCTGCTCATCGCCGCGGCGGTGCTGGTCTGGTGGCGGGCCCGGCGGCGCGGCGCGCTGGTCGGCGAGCCGCGCCCGATCGAGGTGCGGGCCGACGAGCTGCTCGCCGGGCAGGCCGCGCTGTACCGCCGCTCCGGCGACCACGAGCACATCGCGGCCACGCTGCGCCGCGCCACCCTGCGCCGGGTCCGGCCGCGGCTCGGACTGCACCCCCAGGACGGGCCGGAGCGGGTGGTCGCGGTGCTCGCCACCCGGCTGCGCGTCGAGCCCGCGCTGCTGCACGGCGTGCTCTACGGCCCGGTGCCGGATGCCGACACCATCGACCACGTCGCCACCCACCTTGATCTGATCGAAGCGGAGGTCGGATGACCAGCACGGACACCACGCACACCCCCACCGCGGCGGACGCGCACGCCGCGTTCACCGCGCTGCGCGCCGAGATCGGGAAGGCGGTGGTCGGCAACGACGACGCCGTCATGTACCTGGTGCTCGCCCTGCTCTGCCGTGGGCACGTGCTGCTCGAGGGGGTCCCCGGCGTGGCGAAGACGCTGCTGGTCCGGGCGCTGGCCACCGCGCTCGACCTGACGCACACCCGGGTGCAGTTCACCCCCGACCTGATGCCGGGCGACGTCACCGGGTCGCAGATCTACGACCCGCACTCGGCCGAGTTCACCTTCCGGCAGGGCCCGGTCTTCACCAACCTGCTGCTCGCCGACGAGATCAACCGCACCCCGCCGAAGACCCAGTCCTCGCTGCTGGAGTCGATGGAGGAGCGGCAGGTGTCAGTGGACGGGACGCCGCGGCCGCTGCCCGACCCGTTCGTCGTGGTCGCCACGCAGAACCCGATCGAGCAGGAGGGCACCTACCCGCTGCCGGAGGCGCAGCTCGACCGCTTCCTGTTCAAGGTCGACATCCTGCTGCCCGGCCGCGACGACGAGTTCCGCATCCTGCACCGGCACGCGAGCGGCTTCGACCCGCGCGATCTGAACGCCGCCGGGCTGCGCCCGGTGGCAGGCGCCGCGCACGTGGCCGCGGGGCGCGCCGCGATCGCCCGGGTGACGCTCGCCCCCGAGGTGCTCGCCTACATCGTCGATCTGTGCCGGGCCACCAGGACCGCGCCCGCCGTGCAGCACGGCGCCTCCACCCGCGGTGCCACCGCGCTGATGGCGGCGGCCCGCGCCTTCGCCTGGCTGAACGGCCGCGGCTTCGTCACCCCGGACGACGTCAAGGTGGTCGCCGTCGCGGTGCTGCGGCACCGGCTGCAGCTGAAGCCGGAGGCCGAGCTGGACGGCGCGAGCACCGAGGCGGTGATGGCGGCGCTGCTGCACGCCGTCCCGGTCCCGGTCTAGCCGATGGTCGTCACCGGCCGAGCGGCGGCCGCGGCGGCGGTGCTCGGGCTGCTCGTCGCGCTGGTGCTTCCCTCCTGGATCGGCGTCGTCGGCGCCACCGCGGCGCTGGCCTTCGCGGTGCTGGCCGACGTGCTCGCGCTGCCGCGGCGCGACGAGCTGACGCTGCGCCGGGCGCCGATCACCACGGTCCGGCTCGGCCGGGAGGCGAGCGTCGAGCTCGTCGTCACCAATACCGGTGGCCGCGCGGCACGCGGCACGCTCTGGGACGACTGGCCGGACAGCGCGCGCGCCACCGGCCGCGAACACCAGCTCGAGCTGCCCGCCGGCACCACCACCCGGCTGCACACCACGCTCACCCCCACCTACCGCGGCGACCGCGCCGCCGGGCCGGTCACGGTGCGGCTGCGCGGGCCGCTGGGCCTCGCAGGCAGGCAGTTCCGCTACGCGGCCGCGGCGCGGGTGCGGGCGCTGCCCGCCTTCCGGGCGGAACAGCTGCTGCGCTCGGCGGTCAAGCGACTGCAGCACCTCGAAGGCCGCAATGTCGCGAACATGCGTGGCCAGGGGACCGAGTTCGACTCCTTCCGGGAGTACGTGGCCGGGGACGACGTGCGCGCCATCGACTGGCGTGCCACCGCCCGCGCCACCGACGTGGTCGTCCGCACCTGGCGGCCGGAGCGCAACCGGCACGTCGTGCTGCTCATGGACACCGGGCGGCAGGCCGCGGGGCGGGTCGGCGAGGGAACGAGGCTGGATGCCGCCATCGAGGCGGCGCTGCTGCTCGGCGGGCTGGCCGCGGCGGCCGGCGACACCGTCGACCTGCTCGCCTTCGACCGCGAGGTGCGCGCCGAGGTGCGCGGGGTCACCGGGAACAAGCTGCAGCAGCGGCTGCTGCACGCCACCGCGGGGATCACCCCCGCGCTGGTGGAGACCGACTGCGCCGGGCTGGTGCGCGCCGCCATCCGGCGCAGCAGGCGGCGCAGCCTGATGGTGCTGTTCACCGCGCTGGACGGCGCCGCCGTCCGGGAGAACCTGCTTCCGGTGCTCCCGGTGCTCGCCCGCAGGCACCGGGTGCTGCTGGTCTCGGTGACCGATCCGGAGGTCGCCGCCGCGGTCGCCGGCCGCGGCGCCGATCCGTACGCCGCGGCAGCCGCCGAGCAGGTGCTGGCGGAGCGCGCCGTCGTCACCGAGGCGCTGCGGCGCGGTGGCTACGCCGTCGTCGCGGCCGGGCCGGAGCGGCTCCCCGAGGCGCTCGCCGACGAGTACCTGGAGCTCAAGCAGTCCGGGACGCTGTAGGGGCTCAGCCCGCCTGCGGCGGCAGGAAACCGTTCCCGCGGTATGGGGGCGCCGCGGGCCCGAATCCGTTTCCGGCCCCCGGAACCAGCACCGGCCCGCGCAGGGCAGGCAGCGCCCGGCGCTGCCGCTCGGCGACGACGGCGCCGAGGATCTGCACCGGCGGAAGCTCCCCCGGCGCGGGGACGCCGAGCGCGGCGCAGACCGCGCGCACCAGCGCGACCCCGAGTTCATGCGCGGCGGCGGGGGTGAGATCGGGCAGCCGGGTGAGGTAGCGGCGCACGGAGAGCGCCAGATCGTCCGGTAGCGCGGTCGGGTCGGTGCGCGCTACCCACTCGGCCAGCCACGGCGGCGGCACCGCGAGCGCGGGCAGCGGCAACCGCCGCTGCGCGTGCACGACGACGGTACCGGCCAGCACATCCCCGACCCGCCGCGCGTTCGGCGAGCAGAGCGAGGTGACCACCGCGACCGCCCCGAAGACCCCGAGCAGCCAGAAGTCGACGATGGCCCCGGCCAGCCCGCGGGTCAGCGTGTGCCGCAGGTCGACCGGCCCGCCGTCGGCTCGCACCACCCGCAGCCCGAGCACGAACTTGCCGGGGGTGCGGCCGGTGGTCAGCGTCTCCCAGAGCACCGGGTAGCCGATCAGGACGCCGACGATCAGCACGACGACGAGTGCTTCGAACCAGGCGGAGTCGAGGTCGTACCTGGTGCCGAGCACCAGCAGCCCGCCCGCGGCGATGAGCGCGAGCACGACTTGGAGCACCACGTCGACGAGAAACGCGGTGGCGCGGGTGGGGATGCGGGCGATCGGCAGTTCGAGCGCGACCGCTTCGCCCGTGGTGAAGGCAGCCATGTCGCCTAGCATTCTTGCTACCGGCGGGAGTGGGAGGCAACCGAATGGACGTCGACGCGTACGGCTACACCCATCGCCGGTCCTGGGCCCGGCTCGACGAGCTGGCCACCAAACGCCGCCTGACCGGCCAGGAGGTGGACGAACTGCTCGCCCGGTACCGCCTCACCTCGCAGCAGCTGGCCCGGCTGCAGCAGCACAGCCCCGACCCCGAACTGGTCGCCGGGCTGAGCGCGGTACTGACCAGGGCCCGGGTCCGGGTGCTGCGCACCCGCTCGGACAACTGGTCGCAGTTCGGCCGCTTCTTCACGCACCGCTTCCCCGCCGCGGTCTACCGCGCGTGGCCGTGGTGGGTCGCGGTGACGCTGCTCTTCCTCGCCGTCGCGACGGGCGTGGCCGGCTGGGTGGCCGGGTCCGGCTCCGCGCGCTCGGCGCTCGGCCTGCCCGCGGACACCTCGCACCTCACCGAGGCGGGCGGCGCTTTCGAGTCGTACTACTCCGAGCACCCGAACGACGCCTTCGCGGCCCAGGTGTGGACCAACAATGCCCTGGTTGCCGCGGTCGCGCTCTTCACCGGTGCGCTCATCCTGCCCGCGGTCTACGTGCTGGTGATGAATGCGGTGAACGTGGGGGTGAGCGCCGGGCTGATGGCCGACGCGGGCAGGCTGGACGCCTTCTTCGGCTTCATCCTGCCGCACGGCATGCTCGAGCTGACCGCGGTCTTCGTGGCGGGCGGCGCCGGGCTGAAGCTGGGCTGGACCATCATCGACCCGGGCAGGCTGAGCCGGATCGAGGCCGCCGCCAGGCAGGGAAGGGCCACCGCGGCGATCGCGCTCGGGCTGGTGGTGGTGCTGCTCGTCTCCGGCCTGCTGGAGGGGTTCGTGACGCCGAGCGGCTGGCCGGCCCCGATCCGGATCGGGGTGGGGCTGGCCGCCGAGATCGCCTTTCTCGCCTACGTCTTCGGCCCGGGCCGCAGGGCGGCGGCGGAGGCCGACCGGAAAGCGCTCGCGCGCTGAGGAACTCGTTTCCGAATCCGCATCCAGCACACCTCGCGACACCATCCCGCGAACCGAATACCGCAACCCAGCCAACTTCGAGCAGCCATACCGGTGAACGAGGTGGAGAGCGAGGGTGCGAGGAGGGCTACCACGGGGCCGGAAAGCGGTCTGCACCGAGGTTCTCGTCGGGATGAATTCCCTACTCCCCCATTGAGTTCCGCTGGCCGCAGCGAGTCGCCGCTCAACTGCGGCCAGCGTTACCGACAACTCTACACAGTCGTTATCGGGACGCAACCCTCTCCTTCGAGGTCAGCAGGGGTGCGGCAGCCCCTCGGCAACCCCCGCGAGCGACCCGTTTCTTCGCATCGATGGCTAAGCCCGACGACCCCCGGGACCTCCGTTTCGGAACCCCGCCGCCGAGCCTCGCGGAGCGCCCGCCCCCACTTCCCGGGGCGCTCCGCGGCCGTTTGCGGACCCGGACCGAAGGAATCGGAATGTTTCCATGCCACCTAGCTTCACCAGGGGTTTTCCGGAAGTTCACGGAGATAGCCATCGGTTGGACACGCAGAAAAAAACCTCAGGTTGGTTCCACCTGCAATTCACTACATGCCGCGTCCACGTCGGCACATACAGATGTACTTGCATTTGTGCGATCGCCATTTTCACCGCCTGTGAAACACCCCGAGAGACCCCCTCCGGAGGGGCTCCTGAGCACCACCACCGCAACCCGAAATCGCAGTGTGATCTTCGCCTCATCCAGACCTCGACCTGCGGAAACGATATGAACCGTCGTTAACGCGAACGATTGACGGACGCCGGGGTGGACATCCTGTGAGATTCAGGGGCCACCGGGCAGCCTCACGATCGCTCACAGTTAGCGAGCATCGGCATATCGGTCTGCCATGGCCCAAGATCTAGCAGTTCAGAGCCGCACAACCCCCGGTAACCACGCGATTCTGCCCGCATAACAGACCCGAAGTCCGGTTATGCGGGCAGAAATCAAGATCAGCTTCTGGTACCCCGCGTCACGCCTCCGCCAGCCCGAAGCGGCGGTGCGCCCGGCGCAGCGGCTGCGGCGCGTACCAGGCCGCCCGGCCGAGCAGCCGCATGGTCACCGGCACCAGCACGCCGCGCACCAGGGTGGCGTCGATCAGGATCGCGAGCCCGGCACCGAGACCGAAGAACTGGATGAAGCGCACGTCGCTCACCACGAAGGCGAGGAAGCTGATCGAGATCAGCGCCGCGGCCGTCGTGACCAGCCGCCCGGTCCGCGCCAGCCCCTCGACCACCGCCTCCTCGTCGCCGAGGCCGCTGTCGCGCAGCTCCATGATCCGGCTGATCACGAAGACCTCATAGTCCATGGAGAGCCCGAAGGTGATGCAGAAGAGCAGCAGCAGCATCGAGACGTCCAGCGGCGCCGGGGTGAAGCCGAGCAGCCCGGCGAAGTGCCCCTGCTGGAACACCCAGACCATGAGCCCGAGCGTGGCGGCGAGGCTCAGCGCGTTGGAGAGCAGCGCGCGCAGCGGCTGCACCACGCTCCCGGTGAAGAGGAAGAGCAGCACGAAGGTGGAGAGCACGATCCAGCCGACGGCGTACGGCAGCCGCGACCCGATCGAGGCGAGGCTGTCCCGCAGCTCGGCCACCTGGCCGCCGACCAGCGCGGTGCTCCCCGCCGGGCCAGGCACCGCACGCACCCGGTCCACGAGCTCGCGGGCCTGCGGCGTCTCCCGGTCCAGCTCGGTGCGCACGGTCAGCCGCTGCGCCTCCGGCCGGGCGAAGCGGGCGTCGGCGGGCGAGCTCGCCCGGAGCGCGCCGTCCGCGAAGGTGCCCGCGGCGGAGTCGACCTGGGTCACGCCCGGCACCGCGGAGAGCGCCGTCGCGTACCCGGCCAGCACGTCGGGGGCGACCGCGCCGGTGGTCACCACGGTGAGCGAGTTGAGGTCGCCACCGCCGAAGTCCGCGCGCATGGCGTCGCCGACCTGCCGCACCTCGGTGCTCGCCGGGAGCACCCGGTCGTCCGGTGTGCCGAACCGCACGTCGAGCAGCGGCGCGGCGGCCAGCAGGAGCAGCGCGAGCACCGGCAGCCCGGCCAGCACCGGGCGGCGCAGCGCGAAGCCGGCCAGCCGCTGCCAGAACGGCGCCGCCGCGCCGCGGATGCCGCGCACGCCGGGCACCTTCCAGGCGTCCGCCCGCTCGCCGAGCAGCGCGAGCAGCGCGGGCAGCACCACGACGCCCGCCACCGCGGCGATGGCGACCACGCCGATGCCGCCGTAGGCGAAGGAGCGCAGGAAGTACTGCGGGAAGATCACCAGCGCGGCCAGCGCGGCCACCACCGTCGCGGCGCTGAACGCGATGGTGCGGCCCGCGGTGGCGACCGCACCGACCACCGCCTCGTCCGGGCTCCGGCCCGCCGCCCGGTGCTCCCGGAACCGCGCGACCATGAGCAGCCCGTAGTCGACGGCGAGGCCGAGGCCGAGCCCGGTGGTCAGGTTGACCGCGTAGATCGAGACGTCGGTGATCGAGCCGAGGATCGACAGCTCGGCGAAGGTGCCGAGGATGGCGATCCCGCCGACGACGAGGGTGAGCAGCGCGGCGACCACATTGCCGTAGGCGAGGACCAGCAGGATCAGGATGAGCGGCACCGCGATCGCCTCGGCCAGCGCGAGATCCCCGCCGATCTGCTCGGAGACCGCGTGGAAGACGGCGGAGCCGCCGCCGACGAGCACCCGCACCGGTGGCCCGTCGGCCTGGTAGGTGGCCACGATCTTCGCGGCGACGCGATCCTGCTCGGCAGGGTCGGTGGCGGCGTTGCCCGCCAGCACCACCGCGGCGCCGCCGTCGGCGGCGCGCATGGCAGGCGCGCCGGTGTCCCAGTACGAGACCACGTTCACCAGCCGGTCGTCGGCGGCCAGCCGCGCGGCCAGCGCCCGGCCCGCCGCCGCGGCCTCCGGTGCGTCGATTCCCCCGTCCGCGGTGACCAGGAAGACGTAGTCGCTGTCGGCCCCGAACTCCGCGGCGAGCCTGCTCGCGGCCAGGCTCGACTCGGCGCCGGGATCGGTCTGGCCGCCGGATTGCATCTTGCCGAAGGCGGTGGCGCCGAGCAGCCCACCGCCGATCAGCGCGAGCACGCCTGCGATCAACACCAGCCGTGCGTGGCGGACGACGAGCCCACCCAGTTTCTCGAACATCCCCGACTCCCCGCTCCTTCAATGTGTACATCCATAAACTTTATGGGCGTTAACTTGCCACACGATGTGCACGGGCGTCAACATCGAGCGGATGACGAAGAAAAAGCCGGCGGGCGTCTACCACCACGGCGACCTGCGCAATGCGCTGGTGCAGGCGGCGGGCGCGCTGGCGGTGCGCGGCGGGCCGGGCGCGGTGACGGTGCGGGCCGCGGCGCGCGAGGCCGGGGTGACGCCGACGGCGGCGTACCGGCACTTCACCAATCAGGAGGCACTGCTGCGGGCGGCTCAGCAGCAGGCTCAGCACACGCTCTTCACCGTCATGTCCGCCGAGGTCGACGCGGACGCGCCCGCCATCGAGCGGCTGCGCGCCGCGGGCCGCGGCTACATCACCTTCGCGCTGCGCGAGCCCGGCCTCTTCCGCACCGCCTTCTGCGCCCCGGCCAACACCGGCGCGCTGGCCGGCGACGAACCCGCCTTCACGCTGCTCTCCACCCTCCTGGACGAGCTGGTCGAGACCGGGTACACCGCGCCGGAGGACCGTCCCGACGCCGAGATCGCCGCCTGGTCGGCGGTGCACGGCGTCGCCGCGCTGCTGCTGGACGGGGTGTTCTCCTGGATGCAGCGGGACGCGGCGATCGAGGCCGTCGTCGGGGTCGTCGCGCGCGGCCTCGCGACCGGCCCCGCCGCGCACTGACCCGGCGAGTTCGATCCGCGCAGAGCGCAATTCACCGCGGCGCCGGGCTCGCTAGCATTGACGGTATGGCAGGTCTGCGCGCTCGCGCCCTCGGCACCATGGCCGGGCAGCTCGGCAATCCGCACGGAATCCTCGGCACGGTGGTGGCCGGGATGCTGAACCGGGGCAATCGCCCCGCGGTGGCGGCCGCCGTCGCCGCGGCGGGCATCACCCCCGGCGCCACCGTCGCCGATCTCGGCTTCGGCGGCGGGGCCGGGCTGGCCATGCTGCTGGACAAGGTCGGCTCCAGCGGCATCGTGCACGGCGTCGAGATCTCCCCGGACATGATCGCGAGCGCGCGCAAGCGGTACGCCCCGCAGGTGCGCTCCGGCACCCTGCAGGTGGCTGCGGGCTCGCTCACCGCGCTGCCGCTGCGGGACGGCGTGCTGGACGCCGCGATCACCGTCAACACGGTCTACTTCGTCGACGACCTGCCCGCAGCCTTCGCCGAACTCGCCAGGACGATCCGGCCCGGCGGCGTCGCTGTGGTCGGCATCGGCGACCCCGACGCGATGGTGAAGCTGCCCTTCACCGCGCACGGTTTCCGGCTGCGCCCCGCCGACGAGGTGGCCGCCGCGCTGGAGCGGAGCGGCTTCGTTGTGCAGCGCAGCAGCCCCGGGGGCACCCGGATTCCGTTCCACGTGCTCGCCGGCCGCCGCGGCCTCGACTGACGTCTCGGAAACGCGAGAAGCCCGGTCCGATGGACCGGGCTCTCCTACTGTGGGCGAAGGGGGACTTGAACCCCCACGTCCTTACGGACACTGGCACCTGAAGCCAGCGCGTCTGCCATTCCGCCACTCGCCCGAGCGACTGGAAGACCGTATCACGCACCGTCGGCGAAACCGAAATCGCCTGTTGACAAGCTGTGACCAGTCCTTGACCACCCCGGGAACCTCCTGGGCTTTCCGGGAGTTACAGGGGTGGAGGATCGTGGATATCATGCAGTGAACGTGCTCGAACCACGACACGCCAACCAGTTGTGTCGTTGTTATGGATCGGTAGGAGTCCACACACCGGAGGGAGGCTGAGATGGGCATCGTCGATCGATTCGAACGGCGTCTGCAAGGCGCCGTCGGTGATGCGGCCGCTCGCGTTTTCGGTGGCAGCGTCGTCCCCAAGGAAGTGGAGGCGGCGCTGCAGCGTGAGGCGTCCGATCGGGTCCAGGACGTCGGCGGCGGGCACCTGCTCGCGCCGAACAGTTATGTGATCACCGTCGCCGCGTCCGATCACGCGCAACTCGCCGCAGATCCCGAGCTCACCAGCAAGGCGTTCGCCAAGTACCTGCACGACTACATCCGCGATCAGGGGTGGCAGACGTACGGCGAAGTACACGTGGCATTCGAGGCATCCCCTACGCTGCACACCGGACAGTTCAGGGCGAGCGGCCGGGTGGATCCCGACGTCGGCCGCGGAGCTCCGGCTCCTGGCCGATCGGGGGCGTCCGCTCCGTCGCCAGGAGCTGCGCAACAACGACCCGCAAACCCGCAACCAGGAGCTGGCCCCATGACGCAGAACTCTGGCTACGACCCGAGCCGTGAGCCCGCGGAGTCCGATCCACGCAACCGCGGGTACGCACCGCCGCCCGCCGGTCGGCCGCAGAACGGCGCCTACGGCGACGATTACGGCCGCGGCGCCGCCGCGCCGGAGGGCTACAGCGACTACCAGGCCGGTGGCGACTACCAGAACGGCTACGGCCAGCCGGGTTACGGCGCCGAGCAGCCCGGGTACGGCGCGGGCAGGGCCTACGGCGAGCAGCCGCCCGGATACGGCCAGCAGGGCGGATACGGCGCTGCCGGTGGCGCGCCGCAGGCCTACTCCGAGCCGGGCTACGAGCAGCAGCAGCCGGGTGGCTACGGCGGGCAACCGCCCGGATACGGCGCCGAGCGCGGCTACGGCCAGCAGGGCGGCGGCTACGGCGCCGAGCAGCCGGGCTACGGCGCGGCCCAGCCCGGGTACGGCGAGCCGGGCTACGGCGCCGAGCAGCCGGGTGCAGGCTACGGCGCGGAGCAGCAGCAGGGCTACGGCCAGGCCGGGTACGGCGCGGGCGGGCAGGCCGGCTACGGCGAGCAGGGCTACGGCCAGGCGGGTGCGGGCTACGGCGATCGTGCCGGCTACGGCGCCGCCCCTGCGGCCCCGGCCGGTTACGGCCAGGCGCCGGGCGCCGCCCCTGGCTACGGCCAGGAGCAGGAGTACCGCGATCCCGGCTACGGCGAGCAGCCCGGCTACGGCCAGGGCGGCGGCTACGGCGCCGAGGAGCGCGGCGGCTACGCGGGCCAGCAGGCCGGCTACGGCGACCGCGGCGGCTACGCGGGCGGCGCGGCGGCGCCCGCGGCACAGCCGGGCTACGCGGCCCCCGCGGCAGGCTCCGGTTTCCAGGCGACCCTCCAGCTGGACGACGGCAGCGGCCGGACCTACCAGCTCCGGGAGGGGAGCAACATCATCGGCCGCGGCCAGGACGCGCACTTCCGGCTGCCGGACACCGGCGTCTCGCGCAGGCACATCGAGGTTCGCTGGGACGGCCAGACCGCGATGCTCTCGGATCTCGGTTCGACCAACGGGACGCTGGTCAACGGGTCTCCGGTGCAGGACTGGCAACTCGCGGACGGCGATGTGATCCGGGCCGGACACTCCGAGATCCTGATCCGAATCGTCTGATCCCGTAAGCTCGCCAACCAGATCACAGGTACGACGGCAGCCCTGGGCGCCGTCGTACCGTGTTCACACCCGGCCTTCGGCCCTATGATGCTGCCAATCCACGCGCGGCTCGTCGGACGAATTCGAGCCGGGTGAGGTCAGCAAGCCGGTGGGGGCTCTCGAGCCGCCATCGTCGTCCGCGCAGACGGTGAACAGGAGGTGGAACGCCGTGCAGGGACTGATTCTGCAAGTGACCCGTGCGGGGTTCCTGCTACTGCTGTGGCTGTTCGTGTGGGCTATCCTGCGGACCTTGCGCAGCGACATCTACGCGGCATCCGGCATCCGGATACAGCCCAGGGCCACACGCGGGTCGACGGTGCTGCCTTCCTTCAGCCGAGGCCAGAAGGGCGCCAAATTCCTTGTGGTGACTCATGGTTCACTCGCCGGCACCCGCATCACGCTCAGCACCCAGCCGGTGCTGATCGGGCGTGCGGACGACTCGACGCTGGTACTCACCGACGACTACGCCTCCACCCGGCATGCGAGGATCTCACCGCGCGGTGAGGACTGGTACGTCGAGGATCTCGGCTCCACCAACGGCACGTATCTCGACCGTGCGAAAGTCACCACCCCCGTTCGTGTTCCGCTCGGCACCCCGGTGCGGGTCGGCAAAACAGTGATCGAGCTCCGATCGTGACACTTGTTCTCCGCTATGCAGCGCGCAGCGACCGCGGTCTCGTCCGGGCCAACAACGAGGACTCCGTCTACGCGGGCGCACGCCTGCTCGCTCTGGCGGACGGAATGGGCGGCCACGCGGCAGGCGAGGTCGCCTCGCAGCTGATGATCGCCGCGCTGGCCCACCTCGACGACGACGAACCCGGCCCCGACCTGCTCGGCAAGCTCGACCATGCCACCCGCGAGGGCAACGCCGCGATCGCCGATCAGGTCGAGGAGGAGCCCGAGCTCGACGGCATGGGCACCACGCTGACCGCGATCCTCTTCGCGGGCAAGAAGCTCGGCATGGTGCACATCGGCGACTCGCGGGCGTACATGCTCCGCGACGCCGAGCTGGCCCAGATCACCAGGGACGACACCTTCGTGCAGTCGCTGGTGGACGAGGGCCGGATCACCCCGGAGCAGGCGCACACGCACCCGCAGCGCTCGCTGATCATGCGGGCGCTCACCGGCAACGAGATCGACCCGACGCTGGTCATGCGCGAGGCCAAGGCCGGCGACCGGTACCTGCTCTGCTCGGACGGCCTCTCCGACGTGGTCAGCGACGAGACCATCGCGAACACCATGCGCGAGGGCAATACCGACGAGTGCGCCGACCGGCTCATCGAGCTGGCGCTGCGCAGCGGCGGGCCGGACAACGTGACCGTCGTCGTCGCCGACGTGATCGACCTGGACTACGGCCAGAGCCACCCGATCGTGGCGGGCGCCGCCTCCGGGGTCGACGACGACACCCCGCCGCCGAACACCGCGGCGGGCCGGGCCGCCGCCATCCGGCCGCCCAGGCAGAGCACGCCGCGCCGCACCGCGGCGAGCCCCGAGCCGGAGCCGCCTGCCAAGTCGAAGAAGCTGCGCTGGATCGCGCTCGCGGTCGCGCTGGTGATCGCGGTCGGGATCGGGCTGATCGTCGGCTACAAGATGATCCGCAGCAACTACTACGTCGGGGCCGACAACGGCTCGGTGGTGATCCTGCGCGGGCTGCCCGGCACCGTGCTCGGCTGGTCCGTGCACGATGTCGACCTGGTCGGCTGCGTGAGCAGGACCGGGCAGCTGACGCTGGCCGACCCCGGCTCCGACCAGCCGGCGGGCTGCCTGCCGCTGAAGGTCGACGACCTGGAGCAGACCGGCCGCGACCAGGTGGAGAGGGGGCTGCCGCCGGGCTCGCTGGAGAAGGCGAGGGACCAGATGGAGGTGCTGGCACAGCGGGAACTGCTGCCTGCCTGCGTCAAGGCCAGCACGCCCGCGCCGCAGCCGAGCACCCCCGCGCCGCAGCCGGCCGCCTCGCCCGAGCCGGGTGCCCCCGCGCCGGAGCCTGCGCCCGCCCCGCAGCCGGGCGAGCCGCAGCCGGAGAACCGGGAGGGGCAGCCCGCGGCGCCGAAGCCGGAGCAGGCGCAGCCGTCCACCCCCCAGATCGCGGGGGAGAACTGCCGGGTGACGGACTGATGTCCGCTCCGGCACCGCCGCAGGCCGGGGGATACCCCAGCCCGCCCGGCGGCTTCGCGCCCGCGCCCCCGCCCGCCACCAGGCGGAACGCGGAGCTGCTTCTGCTCGGCTTCGCCGCGGTGATCACCACCGCGTCGCTCGTCCTCGTCGAGGCCAGCCAGGAACAGTCGATCACCTGGGACATCGCCAAGTACGGATTGGCCTACCTGGCGCTGTTCGGCATCGCGCACCTCGCGGTGCGGCGCTTCGCCCCGTTCGCCGACCCGCTGCTGCTGCCGATCGCCGCGCTGCTCAACGGCCTCGGGCTGGTCCTCATCCACCGGCTCGACCTGGCCGCCGCGCAGAGCGCCGCCTACAACGGCTCCGAGGCGCCGTCGCCGGACGCCAACTCGCAGGTGCTCTGGACCGCGCTCGGCATGATCGTCTTCGTCGGCGTGCTCGTCGTGCTGCGCGATTACCGCACGCTCGCCCGCTACAGCTACACCCTCGGGCTGGTCGGGCTGGTCGCGCTGGCCATCCCGGCGCTGCTTCCCGGCCGCTTCTCCGAGGCCAACGGCGCCAAGATCTGGATCCGGCTGCCCGGCATCAGCCTGCAGCCGGGCGAGTTCGCCAAGATCCTGCTGATCATCTTCTTCGCCTCGGTGCTCGTGGCCAGGCGCGATCTCTTCACCGTCGCGGGTAAGCGCTTCCTCGGCATGGAGTTCCCGCGCGCCCGCGACCTCGGGCCGATCCTGGTGGTCTGGATCGTCTGCATCGGCGTGCTGGTCTTCGAGAAGGATCTCGGCACCTCGCTGCTGATCTTCAGCACCGTGCTGGTGATGCTCTACATCGCCACCGAGCGGGTCGGCTGGCTGCTGATCGGCTTCTCGCTGCTCGGGGTCGGCTTCGTCTTCGCCTACCAGCTCTTCGGCCACGTCCGGGTGCGGGTGGACACCTGGCTGCACCCGTTCGAGGACTACAGCAACACCGGCTACCAGATCTCCCAGTCGCTCTTCGGCCTCGCCACCGGCGGGCTGGCAGGCACCGGGCTCGGCAGCGGCCGCCCCTCGCAGGTTCCGTTCGCCAAGACCGACTTCATCGTCACCACCATCGGCGAGGAGCTCGGGCTGATCGGGCTGGCCGCCGTGCTGATCCTGTTCCTGATGCTGGTGGTGCGCGGGCTGCGTACCGCGCTCGCGGTGCGCGACAGCTTCGGCAAGCTGCTCGCGGCCGGGCTCGCCTTCACCATCGCGGTGCAGGTCTTCGTCGTGGTCGGCGGTGTCACCAAGCTGATCCCGCTGACCGGCCTCACCACGCCGTTCGTCTCCTACGGCGGTTCGTCGCTGCTGGCCAACTACGCGCTGCTCGCGCTGCTGATCCGGATCTCGGACGCCGCCCGCGCCCCGGCGCCGGTGGCGCGCAGGGAGCCCGCCGCTCCGCTCGCGGAGGCCCAGACCGAGATGATCGGGCGTCGACGGGAAGCGAGGCCCCAGGAATGAACACCCCCCTGCGCCGCGTCGCGGTCGCGGTGATGGTCATGATCGTGGCGCTGCTGATGAACGCGACCTACGTGCAGGTCATCAAGGCCGACGACTACCGCACCGACCCGCGCAACTCGCGCGTCCTGCTGGACGAGTACTCCCGCCAGCGCGGCCAGATCGCCGCGGGCGGGACGGTGCTGGCCAGCTCGGTGGCGACCGACGACCGGTACAAGTACCTGCGCACCTACCCCACCGAGCCGGCCGCCTACGCCCCGGTGACCGGCTTCTACTCGATGAACTACGGCAGCACCGGGCTGGAGCGCGCGGAGGACTCGCTGCTCAACGGCTCGGACAGCCAGCTCTTCGGGCGCAGGCTGATCGACATGATCGCCGGCCGCGACCCGCGCGGCGCGAACGTCGTCACCACGCTGAACCCGGCCATGCAGCAGGTCGCCTACGACCAGCTGACCAGCAAGGGCTACACCGGTTCGGTGGTCGCGATCGAGCCGTCCTCCGGCAAGATCCTGACCATGGTGTCCACCCCGAGCTACGACCCGAACCGGCTCTCCGGGCACGACGGCGCCGCGGTCTCCCAGGCCTACGACGAGCTCAGCACCGACCCGGACCAGCCCATGCTGAACCGGGCCGTCTCGCAGACCTACCCGCCCGGCTCCACCTTCAAGGTGATCACCACCGCCGCGGCGCTCTCGGCCAACGTCGCCAGGCCGGAGGACCAGCTCACCGCCGCGCCGACGATCACGCTGCCCGGCACGAGCACCACACTGGAGAACTACAACGGCAACACCTGCGGCGGGGGCGGCACCGCCTCGCTGTTCGACGCGTTCCGGCTCTCCTGCAACACCGCCTTCGTCGAGCTGAGCCAGCGGGTCGGCGGCGCCGCGCTCAAGGACGAGGCCGCGGCCTTCGGCATCGGCCCGCACCGCGGCATCCCGATCCCGGTGGCGGAGAGCACCGTCGGCAGCATCCCGGACGCGGCCGCGCTCGGCCAGTCCAGCATCGGCCAGCGCGATGTCGCGCTGACCCCGCTGGACAACGCCGTGGTCGCCGCCACCGTCGCCAACGGCGGCGTCCGGATGGAGCCGTACCTGGTCGACCAGACCCAGGGCTCCGACCTCAGCGAGCTCTCCCGCACCGAGCCGGTCTCGGTGGGACAGGCGGTCAGCGCCCAGGTAGCGTCTCAGCTGACCAACCTGATGATCGCCTCGGAGAACAACACCGTCGGGAGCGGGCGGTCCGGATACCAGATCGCCTCCAAGACCGGCACCGCCGAGCACGGCAGCGACCCACGGAACACCCCGCCGCACGCGTGGTACATCGCCTTCGCGCCCGCCCAGAACCCGAAGATCGCCATCGCGGTGATCGTCGAGAACGGCGGCGATCGCGCACTGGCCGCGACCGGCGGCTCGGTGGCGGCTCCGGTGGCGCGCGCGGTGCTCGACGCCGGGCTGCGAGGGGGCTGAACAGATGGACGTGCGAGTGAATGTACGGGGGCCCCAGTGCTGAACAACGGCGCCATGATCGCCGACCGATACCGCCTGCACCGGCTCATCGCCACCGGTGGCATGGGGCAGGTGTGGGAAGCCCTCGACACCCGGCTCGACCGCCGGGTCGCCGTCAAGGTGCTCAAGTCCGAGTTCTCCACCGACCCGACCTTCCGGCAGCGTTTCCGCACCGAGGCGAAGACCACCGCGCAGCTGAACCACTCCGGCATCGCGGGCATCTACGACTACGGCGAGACGCTCGACCCCTCCGGCGGCGAGATGGCCTACCTGGTCATGGAGCTGGTGCAGGGTGAGCCGCTGAACGCCGTGCTGAACCGGCTCGGCAGGCTCTCCGTCGTGCAGGGCCTCGACCTGCTGGAGCAGACCGGCCGGGCGCTGGAGGCGGCGCACGTCGCCGGTGTGGTGCACCGCGACGTCAAGCCGGGCAACATCCTGGTGACGCCGACCGGGCAGGTCAAGATCACCGACTTCGGCATCGCGAAGGCGGTCGACGCCTCGCCGGTGACCAAGACCGGCATGGTGATGGGCACCGCCCAGTACATCGCGCCCGAGCAGGCGATCGGCGAGGACGCCACGTCCGCCTCCGACGTCTACTCGCTCGGCGTGGTCGGCTACGAGGCGCTGGCCGGGCAGCGGCCGTTCACCGGCGACGGCGCCATCACCGTCGCCATGAAGCACGTCCGCGAGGCGCCGCCGCCGATGCCCGCCGATCTGCCCGCCAATGTGCGCGAGCTGATCGAGATCGTCATGGCCAAGGACCCGAACCAGCGCTACGGCAGCGGCGGCGAGTTCGCCGACGCCGTCGCCGCGGTCAAGGCCGGGCGCCGCCCGCCGCCACCGCGCGTCGGCGCCGCCGGTTCGATGACCGGCGCGACCCGGGTGCTCCCGCCCGGCCCGACCGCCATGATCCCGTCCGGTCAGCAGACCTACGAGGGCGCCACCGTGCGCTACTCGGCCCCGGCAGCCAACGCGGTCGCGAACGCGGGTCCGCCGACGCACGGCCACGCCCCGGCCACCGCGCACGCGCAGCGGATCCCGCCCGCGGGCGGCACCCCGGACCGCAGGGACGACAACAAGTCCACCCGGAACTGGCTGATCGCGCTCGGCATCGGCGCGGTGCTGCTCGGCGGCGCCGTGCTCTACCTGCTCTTCGGCGGCGACACCAACCCGGAGAACACCCCGGCGCCGACCACGACGCAGGCACCGGTGCCCCCGCCGCCACCGCCCGCGCCGATCACCACCACCAGGCAGGCGCCCCCGCCGCAGCCGGAGCCGAGCTACGAGCCGCCGCCGACCACGACGGAGGCCCCCACGACGACGCAGGCCCCCACCACGACGACGGTGCCGCCGAGCAGCGCGCCGAGCACCACCAAGCCGACCACCACCGCGGGCAGCACGACGACGCGCTCCCGCTTCCCGACGCTCGACCTGCCGTTCCCCGACGCCCCCGGTGCCCAGGGGGCGGACTCCACTTCCCGCGCGCCCTTCACCCCGTGGCAAGGACAACAATGACGACGCCGAAGAATCTCGGCTCCCGGTACGAGCTGGGCGAGATCATCGGGTTCGGCGGGATGTCCGAGGTGCACAAGGCCCGCGACGTCCGGCTCAGCCGGGATGTGGCGATCAAGGTGCTGCGCGCCGACCTGGCCCGCGACCCCACCTTCTACCTGCGCTTCAAGCGCGAGGCGCAGAACGCCGCGGCGCTGAACCACCCGGCCATCGTCGCGGTCTACGACACCGGCGAGACCGAGATCGACGGCGGCCCGCTGCCGTACATCGTGATGGAGTACGTCGACGGCGACACCCTGCGCGACCTGGTGCGCGGCAAGGGCCCGCTGCCGCCGCGACGCGCGATGGAGGTCATCGCCGACGTCTGCGCCGCGCTCGACTTCAGCCACAACGCCGGCATCGTGCACCGCGACATGAAGCCGGCCAACATCATGATCAACCGCGCCGGCGCGGTGAAGGTCATGGACTTCGGCATCGCCCGCGCCATCGCGGACAGCGCCAACCCCATGACGCAGACCGCCGCGGTGATCGGCACCGCCCAGTACCTCTCCCCCGAGCAGGCCCGCGGCGAGACCGTCGACGCCCGCTCGGATGTCTACTCGGTCGGCTGCGTCCTCTTCGAGATCCTCACCGCCGAGCCGCCCTTCACCGGCGACTCGCCGATCGCGGTCGCCTACCAGCACGTCAGGGAGGATCCCCGGCTGCCGTCGCACGTGCACTCGGGCGTGCCGCGCGAGCTGGACTCCGTCGTGCTCAAGGCGATGAGCAAGAACCCGGCCAACCGGTACCAGAGCGCCGCCGAGATGCGCGCCGACCTGATCCGGGTGCTCGGCGGGCAGAAGCCGAGCGCGCCCATGGTGATGACCGACGAGGACCGCACCACCATCCTCGACTCCGACGAGCCTGCCCCGCGCAGCTACCGCACGGTGGAGCGGCGCGAGGACCGGGACGACGAGGAGCCGCCGGAGCAGAACGAGCGCCGCCGCTCGGCGTACCTGGCGCTCGGCGTCGCGGCCGCGGTGCTGGTGGCGTTCGGGCTGTTCTGGGTGTTCCTCGGCCCGGGAAGCAAGCCGGACCAGCGGGCCGTTCCCGATCTCTCCGGCAAGCCGGCCGCGCAGGCGCAGACCTCGCTGCAGCAGCTCGGGTTCAGCGTCGCCGTGCAGGAGAAGCCGGACGCGCGGGTGGCGGCGGGCAACGTGATCGCCACCCAGCCGCTCGGCGGCTCGCGGGCGGACGAGGGAAGCACCATCACCGTGCAGGTCTCCACCGGCCCGCAGCAGGTGCAGGTGCCCCGGCTGGACGGCCTCACCCAGCAGCAGGCCGAGCAGGAGCTGAACTCCAAGGGGCTGCGGCTCGACCCGAACGTCCGCAGGCAACCCTCCGGCGACGCCGAGCGCGACAAGGTGATCGCGCAGGAGCCCTCGGCCGGGTCGAGGATCGACGTGGACGGCGCCGTCCTGCTGACCATCGGCACCGGCCCTGAGCAGGTGCGGGTGCCGAACGTGGTGGGTCAGGACATCAACGTCGCGCAGCCGAACCTGGTGGACGGCGCCGGGTTCGAGATCGTGATCCAGGAGGTCCAGTCCAGCAAGCCGAAGGGCGAGGTGGTCGCGACCACGCCGTCCGGCGGCACCAGCGCGGAGAAGGGCTCCACCGTCACC
The DNA here is from genome assembly GCF_042650385.1 of Nocardia jiangsuensis. Taxonomy (NCBI): domain Bacteria; kingdom Bacillati; phylum Actinomycetota; class Actinomycetes; order Mycobacteriales; family Nocardiaceae; genus Nocardia; species Nocardia jiangsuensis. The sequence continues at coordinate 680,097 of NZ_JBHSAX010000014.1, read as the reverse complement.
GTGCAGGTCTCCAGCGGTGAGCAGGTCAGGATGCCGTCACTGGTCGGGCTGACGGTGGCGCAGGCGGTCGACCGGCTGCGTGCCGAGGGCTGGTCCGGCGGGGCCGGGCAGATCGACCAGAGCACCCAGGGCACCTTCGACACGCTCGCGGTCGGCAAGGTGATCGGCCAGCAGCCCAGCGCGGGCTCGTCGGTGGCGAAGAACGGCACCGTCTCGCTCACGGTCGGGGTGCTCGGGCCGCCCTGATCGCTCGGCAGAGGCCGAGGTGGCGGTTCACCGCGCGTGCCGCCTCGGCCGGCTCGGGCAGCTCGACGCCGACGCAGTCGGCCACGAAGGTGGCCGGTTCGCCCCAGGCGATTCACCACGCGCGGGATCCCCGCGTCGAGTACCCGCTGGGCGCACGGCCGCCTGCTCGCCGTCGCGCGCTGGGAGCAGGGCGCTGGGCGGGCTGAGCTGGGCCAGGGCGATGGCGCGTTCCAGGAACCGGTGGTCGTCGCCGGGCATCAGTTCTCCGCTTCGACGCGCGGCAGGTAGCGCAGTACGGCCACGTCGCCGACGGCTTCCACCCCCGCGAGCCGCATGCGGTGCGCAGGGCCACCGGGGAATGCGGCCTGCCCGACGAAGCGCGGCGCCGCCGCGTCGCCGACCAGGAGTGGCGCCACCGCCACGTGCAGCTCGTCGGCGAGCCCCGCTGCCAGGAAGGCGGTGTGCATCCGGGTGCCGCCCTCGACCATGAGCCTGCCGATCCCCCGCGCGCCGAGATCGTCGAGCAGGGCGCCCAGGGCGAGCTCGGGGCCGAGGCTGCGCACCTCGGCCAGCCCGGTCAGCCGGTCGCCGAGCCTGGTCCGGCCCGCGTCGGTGGTGTAGACGAGTTTGGCATCGCCGTGGTGCCAGAATCGCAGCCCGGCATCGAGGTCGCCCAGCGCCGTCACCGTGATCTTGAGCGGGTACTCCGGCTTGCCCGCCGCCGCCCGAGCGGCGCGCCGCTCGGCGCTGTTCACCAGCAGCCGCGGATTGTCCCGGCGCAGCGTCTCGGCGCCGATCAGGACGGCGTCCGACTCGGCCCGCACCTGATCGACCCGATCGAAATCCGCGGTGTTCGAGAGCAGCAGACGCTGCGGGCTCGCGTCGTCGATATAGCCGTCAACGCTGACCGCGACGGAGAGCAGCACGTGGGGCCGCGCGCTCACTGCGGCACCAGCGCGGCGACCTCCGCTTCCAGCGTCGCGACCAGCCCCTCGGCGGGGCGCTGCCCGCACACCTCCAGCCAGTTCGCGAGCATCCGGTGGCCGCCGCGGGTGAGCACCGACTCCGGGTGGAACTGCACGCCGTGGATCGGCAGCGTGCGGTGCCGCATGGCCATCACGATCCCGCTCTCGGTGCGGCCGAGCACCTCGATCTCCGGCGGCAGCGTCTCCTCCAGCACGGTCAGCGAGTGGTAGCGGGTCGCGGTGAAGGGGTCGGGCAGCCCGGCCAGCACTCCGGCGCCGAGGTGGTACACCTCGCTGGTCTTGCCGTGCAGCAGCTCGGGGGCGCGGGTGACGGTGCCGCCGAAGACCGCGCCGATCGCCTGGTGGCCGAGGCAGACGCCGAGCAGCGGGGTGGCGGCGTCGGCGCAGGCGCGGACCAGCTCCATGCTGACACCGGCGCGGTCCGGGGTGCCGGGGCCCGGGCTGATCAGCACCCCGTCGTACTCGGTCGCGATTCCGGCCGGATCGGCCAACTCCGGGTCGTCGTTGCGCCACACCACGGCCTCGACTCCGAGCTGGCCCAGGTACTGGACCAGGTTGAAGACGAAGCTGTCGTAGTTGTCGACGACCAGAACGCGCATGACACGAGGGTACTGGCCCGCGCAAACCGGTATTCGGGGCCGTGACCTGGTGGGCTAGCCTGGAACCCGAGACCACGCGGGCGGCCGGTACCCCGCCCGGACGCCGAACGCGAGGACACCATGCCGAAGTCGAAGGTCCGCAAGAAGACCGACTACACCATCAACCCGGCCAGCCGCACCCCCGTGAAGGTGAAGGCGGTGGGGCCGTCGCCGGTCTGGTACGTCGCCATCATGCTCGGTTTCATGCTGGCCGGCCTGGTCTGGCTGCTCGTCTACTACCTGGCCGCCGAGCAGATCCAGTGGATGGCCGATCTCAATGCCTGGAACTTCCTGATCGGCTTCGGGCTCATGGTGGTCGGGCTGATCATGACCATGCGGTGGCGCTGACCTGGTCCGCACCCGAATCACACCAGTGTGTTTCATGCACACCTGTGGATGATTCTGTGGACAACTCGAGGACAACCTGGGGAGAACACCCGTGAACGCCGGTGACACCGACGATCGCACCACCTGGACCACCCCCGCACCCGCCCTGGCCGCCGTGGCCGCGGGCGGGGTCGCGCTCGGCATCGCGGCGATCTTCGCCGCCGATGCCCCGAGCATGGTCCTGGTCGGGGTGGCCGCGCTCGGGCTGCTCGGGCTGGCCGGGCTCGGCCTGCGCCAGCGCCCCCGGGTGACCATCGTTCCCGGCGCCGAGCCGCGGCTGGTGGTGCGCGGGCTCACCGGGCCGGTGAGTTACACCCGCCCGCAGATCCTGCGCGCGCGGATCACGCACTACCGCAGGCTCGGCCGGAAGACGCCGATGCTGGAGCTCGACGTCGAGCGACCGGATCACGACGACGACCGCCTGCTCATCTTCGGCCGCTGGGATCTCGGCGCGAACCCGGAGGAGCTGTTCGAGGCCATGCTCCGGCACAGCCTGGTGCACCGGGGCTGATCAGACCAGGCTCATCCCGGCGAGGCCGATCACCGCGAGCGCCCCGAGCCCGACCGCTGCCAGACTCACCCAGCCGATGGTGCGCGCCGCCTCCGGCGATTTCGCGCCCGTCCACTGCGGCAGGAAGAGCACCCCGAGCGTGGCGAGCGTGCCCGCCGTCAGCCCGCCCAGGTGCCCCCAGAGCGAGATGCCGGGCAGCGAGAGGCTGATGATCACATTGATGCCGATCACGATGAGCATCTGATTCGGGCTCTGCCGCAGCCGGATCAGCACCACGGTGACCGCGCCGAAGAGGCCGTACACGGCCCCGGACGCCCCCGCCGTCAGGCTGTCCTGGGAGAAGAGCATCACGCCCGCCGAGCCGCCGAGCAGCGCGACCAGGTAGACCAGCAGGTACCGCACCCGCCCGAGCACCAGTTCGCAATCGCGGCCGACCACGTACAGCGCGAACATGTTGACCAGCAGGTGCAGCGGGCCGTAGTGCAGGAAGCCGGAGCCGAGCACCCGCCACCACTCGCCGTCCGCCACCGCGGGCGGGTAGAGCACCCAGTCCAGGAAGAGCCCGGAGCGCTGGTTGTCGACCACGCTGCCCGCCTCGGCCGCGGTGATGCCGAAGACCAGCAGGTTGAGCGCGATGAGCGCGTAGGTGACCAGCGGGCGCGGCGCGGCGCCTGCCGGCGCGCCCGCGACCGTGCGCACCTGCGGCACCGAGCGCCGATCCTGCTGCAGGCAGTCGACGCAGTGCTGTCCGACCGCGGCGGGGCGCAGGCAGTCCGCGCAGGCGGGGCGGCCACAGCGGGTGCAGGCGAGACCGGTCGCCCGATCCGGGTGCCGAACGCAGACGGGGGCGGGCGGTTGTGGTTGCATCGTCTCCTCGCTCCGTTCCCGCCGCGCGGCGGTACCACCGGCCATCCTGCCATCTCCGGCCGATCGCGCAGGTCGGCGACGGATTCGGCGCGGTTCCCGCCGGTGTGCCACAGTGGTGCCATGAGCTCGGCTTCCCGGCGGGTCTCCACCCGCTCCCGCACGCGCAATCGCCTGATCGCCGCGGCCGCCGTCACCGCGGCGGGCGCCGCCGCCGCTGTGGCCCGCAGCCGCCGGCCGCAGCCGCCCGCCCCCGCACCCGCGCCGCCGCGCATCGGCTACTCGCGCAGCGCGGGCACCGGCGAGCCGGAGCCGGGCCAAACCGTCTGACCCGCTCCCCACCCCTGGGCCCAG